>NZ_JBJNRH010000012.1:0-65724 GCF_045809185.1 Nocardiopsis yanglingensis
AGAGCCGAGATCCTATGTTCGCGGTCAAGCCTGCTGGAAGCAGGTTTGACCCACCTTCAGCATGGCGGGATCGAAATCCTTGCCGCTCTTGAAGACGCCCCAGGCGATCTTGGCCAGCTTTCTGGCCAGGATGTTGAAGCTGGCGGTGCTGCTGTGTCCGCGCTCGCGGATGGCGAGGTAGAGAGGCTTGCCGCCTTTGGATCGGGTCAGGCCCATGGCGGCCATGTAGAGGATCTGGCGCAGGCTGGCATTGCCTCGTTTGGACAATCGGCGTCGGCCGATCCGTGCACCGGACTCGTTGGGTCGCGGATCCAGACCGGTGCAGGCGATCCAAGCGTCGGAGTTGGCCAGCGGCCAGCGGGTGATGTGATGGGTGACGAAGGCAGCCACCGTCGGCCCGATCCCGGGGATGGTCATGATCCGCCGGTACAGGTCGCGCTGTTGGCCGCTGCGACACAGCTGCTGAATCTGCTGGTCCAGCATGGCAATGGCCTCTTTCAGGCTACTGAAAATGCGCCCAAAGAGGGCGGACTCCGATGCCCCCGCGCCCAGAGAGAGATTCAACTTCGCCTTGCTCCGGACCAGACTGTCACGTTGCTGGAGCAGCACGTGCAGCCGCTCCTGCTCGGGCGAGCGAGCGACATGCTCGTGCAGATTGTCGGCCTCTTTGGCGATGTAGCGCGCAATGACCTGGGCATCGCCGGAGTCGGTCTTGCCGCGGCAGGCCACGCCCTTGGCGTAGTGCTTGATATCGCGAGGATTGAGCACGAAGACGGCGTGATCGGCCTTCTGGGCAGCGTGAACCACAAGCTCGTGGTAGCGGTTGGTTGCCTCAACGCCAATACGGGACTTCGCGGGCAGGCTGGACAGCCATTTGTTGATGGCCGAGGCTGAATTGGCGATTCGGATGCTGCCCTTGGTGCCGTGGCACGCCACCACCAGGGTCCTTGAATCGGTATCGATACCGACAGCGTGACGATCTGACATCTGCGCAACTCCCAGCTATTGTTGAAGGGCTGGGGTGGTACCGCACCACGTTGGCTTGCCTACATCGGCGGTCCTCAAAGGCCGC
The DNA here is from genome assembly GCF_045809185.1 of Nocardiopsis yanglingensis. Lineage (NCBI taxonomy): Bacteria > Bacillati > Actinomycetota > Actinomycetes > Streptosporangiales > Nocardiopsidaceae > Nocardiopsis > Nocardiopsis yanglingensis. The sequence goes on from NZ_JBJNRH010000012.1 coordinate 1,073, forward strand.
TAGATCCTTTATCGACGTTAAGGTGCGGGATGGGGATCGCTCGGCTCGTCTGTCGGCTGCTACCCGCAGATATCATGTTGACGGTCCCTCCACCCTGGCTCCTACATACCTCGTAGGAGCCGGAAGGAACATACAAGCCATGCTCGGCTGCATTTTGTAGAGTCGAGCTTGCTCAACTGTTGTCGGCGAGGCAGTCGAGCAAGCTCGACTCTACGGGTGATGCCAGCCGAGCATGGGCTCGGCTCTACAACAGGCGGTCAATCCAAAAACCGCGCGGCCTGCTCCGGTGCGGGCAGGTAACAGGCGTCATGCCGCCCGAACCAGCGATAGCGGTTGCGCGCCAGCGCGCGGTACGCCGCGTCGCGCCAGCTGCGCGGCAGCATGCGCAATGCACCAGTGAGGCGCCAGGCGCCGCCCAGCCCCGCCAGCACCCGCAGGATCGCATCGGTATCGGTCCAGGCACCCTGCTCGTCCAGCAGCAGGAACGACATCGGGTCCTGCGGGTCCAGCCCGTGCGCGCGTAACATCGCGCTGCCCTGCGCGCCCTGCATCGCCGCGAAGCGGTAGCGCCCCGTGCGGTCGAAGCGCAGCAGGAAACGCACCCAGCGGTTGCACAGCGCGCATACGCCATCGAATACGATCACCGCGCTGCCCGCCTCGGCGGCGGCCTCACTGCGGTTCGAGCCAGCCTTCATAGCGGATCAGGGCTCCTGCCCAGGGCAGCGTCACATCGACCAGGAAAGTGTAACGCTCATCCTGCCAGGCTTCGCGGCAACGCACGCCACCAAACCAGCGCCTCGGCAGCGGCAGCAGCCCGAACGCCCAGACCCGCCGCACCGACCAGTCGATGCCACCCTCGCGGGCCTGCAGGTCGAACTCGAAGCGCACCGCACCCAACTGCTCGCGCAGATGCCCCTCGTGCGCCCACAGCCGCGACACCATCGGCCAGCGGCCAAACCGCCGCGCCCATTGCTCGCCCTGCCCGTGTGCACTGAACGCCACTTCGGTCGGCAGCGCGTCTCCGTCCTTCGGCAACCGCGCCAACGCGGCCAGCAGCGGCACCAGCCAGTGCCGCCCGCGCTCGATCCGTGCCTGCCCCACATAGCGGCACGGCAGTGGTGCGGCGTGCAACGCCTGCACCGGCGCGGCCAGGGTGGCGAAGGCCGGCCCCAGCACGCGCGCAAACAGCGGCGGGGTCAGGGCGCGATCCAGGCCAGGGTCGCCATCCGCCCGGTGCGGCGGTCGCGCCGGTGCGAATACAGGTCCGGATCAGCCATGGTCGACACCGTGCCGCCATACACCTGCGCCGGGTCCATGCCCGCCGCCTGCAGGCGCTGCCGTGCCAGCCCGAACAGGTCCACCTTCCAGTGCCCCGGGCGTGTCGCCACAAACGCCGCCTCGGCAGCCGGGTCGTGCCCGACGAAGGCGTGGTAGACCTCCTCGCCGATCTCGTAGTCGGCCGGCCCGGCGGCCGGGCCCAGCCAGGCCCGCAGCTGCGCGGGCGGGGTGTGCATGGCGGCCACGGTGGCCTCCAGCATGCCGTCGGCCAGCCCGCGCCATCCGGCGTGAGCGGCGCCCACCTCGCTACCGTCGGCAGCGGCGAACACCACCGGCAGACAATCCGCGGTCAGGATCGCCAGCACCACGCCGGGCACCGAGGTCACCGCGGCATCGGCCACCGGCTCGCTCGCTCCTTCCACCGGGGGTGCGTTGAAGCGCAGCACGGTACTGCTGTGTACCTGACGCAGCCAATGCGGTGCCGACGGCAGCGCCAGCCCCTGCTGCAGCAGCTGGCGGTTGTGCTCGACATTGGCCGGGGTATCACCATCGGCCGCGTGCCGGTTGCCCAGGTTGAACTGCGCGAACGGTGCCGGCGAAATGCCCGCGCCGTGCCGACGCGTGGTCAGCGCATGGATGCCCGGAGGCGCCGGCCAGTCCGCCTGCAGCAATGGCAGCGCGGCAGTCATCACCAGCGGTCCCGCTCGCGCGCGGCGAAGGCTTCGCTGTCTTCGCGCAGCACTTTCATCAGGTGCAGCATGTCGTCCGGCACCGGCGCAGTGTTGCGCACCGGCTCACCGGTGATCGGATGGGTGAACTCCAGCGTCTCGGCATGCAGTGCCTGGCGCTTGAAGCCACGCAGCGCGGCCACCAGCTCGTCGCTGGCGCCCTTGGGCAGCTTCAACGCACCGCCGTACAGCGGGTCGCCGATGATCGGATGGCGCACGTGCGCCATATGCACGCGGATCTGGTGGGTACGGCCGGTTTCCAGGCGGCACTCCAGCGCGGTGTGCGCACGGAAGCGCTCGCGCAGGCGGTAATGGGTGATCGCTTCCTTGCCGTCCTCGCGCACCGCCATCTTCAGGCGGTCGCGCGGGTGGCGGTCGATCGGGGCATCGGCGGTACCGCCCGCCACCAGCGCGCCCATCACGATGGCCAGGTACTGGCGATGCACGTCGCGTGCGGCCAACTGTTCGACCAGCGCGGTCTGCGCTTCCAGGGTCTTGGCCACCACCATCACGCCGCTGGTGTCCTTGTCCAGGCGGTGCACGATGCCAGCGCGCGGCAGCACCGCCACCGACGGGTCGCGGAACAGCAGGGCGTTGACCAGGGTGCCGCTATGGTTGCCGGCACCCGGGTGCACCACCAGGCCCACCGGCTTGTTGATCACCAGCAGGTGCTCGTCCTCGAACAGCACGTCCAGCGGGATGTCCTCCGGCTGGGCGTCGGTCTGGGTCTCGAGCACCACGTTGAGGGTCACGACCTCGCCGCCGCGCAGCGCATCGCGCGGGCGCACCTGGGCGCCGTCCAGCAGGACGTCGCCCGCCTTGATCCACTCGGTCAGGCGCGAACGCGAGTATTCGGGGAACAATTCGGCCACCACGGCGTCGAAACGACGGCCGGCGGCGGTGTCGGGGACGATGGCCTGGCGGGCCGATTCAGAGGGTTGTTCAGACATGGCAGGGGGGATTCTTTGAAATTTTGGGGTCCCGGCGGCCGGTTTCAGTCGCTGGACAGGACACTAGGCTATCATCGACCCTTCGTATTCCAGCCGCGTCCCGCCTCGACCTCATGATCCGACGCTCCGCCATGCTCTCCGCGCCCGTCCGCCTCACCGCCCTGCTGCTGGTGCTGGTCATCGCCGCCACCGGCTGCCACCGTGGTGCCAAGAAGGGTGATCGCCCCGACGAAGGGACGCCGGTCGAACAGTTGTACGAGAAGAGCCACAAGCTGATGCAGGGTGGCAACTGGAGCGGGGCTGAATCCAGCTTCCGCCGCCTGGTGGCCCAGTATCCGTACGGCCCGTACACCGAACAGGCAATGATCGAAACCGCCTACGCGCAGTACAAGGCCGGCAAGCACGATGACGCGGTGTCCAGCATCGACCGCTTCATTCGTACCTACCCGACCCATCGCAACATCGCGTACCTGTACTACCTGCGCGGCCTGGCCAACTCCAACCGCAGTACGGTTTTCCTCCGTCGCGTATGGTCTCTGGATGCCAGCCGCCGCGACCTGTCCACGCCGCACCAGGCGTATTCGGACTTCAACATCGTGGTGGACCGCTACCCGAACAGCCGCTACGCCGCCGATGCGCGCCAGCGCATGCTGGAGCTGCGTGACGTGTTCGCCCAGCACGAGCTGGACAACGCCCTGTACTACATGCGCCGCGGCGCCTGGGTCTCGGCCGCCGGCCGCGCCAACTACCTGCTGGAAAACTACCCGCAGAGCGCCTTCCAGTACGACGCTGTGGCGGTGCTGGCCGATTCCTACACCCACCTGGGCAACAAGACCCTGGCCGACGACGCCCGCCGCGTCCTGCAGCTGAACCAGCCGGACCACCCGTGGCTGGAAGGCAAGTGGCCGAAGTACCCGTGGATGATCCGCAAGCTGAACCCGTTTGCCGGCGAGAAGTCCGCCAGCACCGGCCAGCGCAACGCGCGACTGGAAAAGAAATAAGAGAGGGCCCCGAAAGGGGCCTTTTCTTTGTCGGTGGATCCACGCCATGCGTGGATGGTTCGTGCGCCAATGGACCACGACACTAGGAATTCTACGAATCCCCGGCGGTTGCGACGCTGGTCCCAATCGGCGCGGACGAGCCCCTCCACACTGCGGCGCAACGGCCATCCCGGCCGTCAAGGAGCGCTCCATGACCCCACCGCCCCGCCGTTTCCGCCCCCTCGCCTGCCTCCTCGCCACTGCCCTGCTGGCGCTGTCCTCGGGCCCCCTCACTGCCGCACCGGTTGCACCGGGCGATCTGCTGTCCGCTGCCCCCTATCGCGCGTCATGGGTACCGTCCAAGGCCGCGCAGGCCTACAAGCTGCACTACCGCACCCCGGATCATCGCGGCCAGCTGGCCGAAGGCACCGGCCTGCTGTACCTGCCCGCAGGCGCGGCGCCTGCAGGCGGCTGGCCGGTGGTGTCCTGGGCACATGGCACCCAGGGCATCGCGGACCGCTGTGCACCTTCAGTGTCCGGTCCCTACCAGCCCGAGCGCGACGGGCGTTTCCTCGACCAGTTCCTGGCCCAGGGCTATGCCGTGGTCGCTGCCGACTACCAGGGGCTCGGCAGCCCCGGCAACCACGCCTACCTGCACGTCCGCACGGCGGCCCGCAACGCCATCGATCTGGTCAAGGCCAGCCGCCAGTATCTGGGCGCATCAGCGCTGTCGCCGCGCTGGGTCTCGGTTGGTCATTCGCAGGGTGGTGCCGCTGCGCTCACGGCCGGGCATCTGGCGCCCGCCTATGGTGGTCCTTCCCTGCACTACCGTGGCAGCTTCACCACCGGCACGCCTACCGCAGTCGAGCTGACCGCGCTGGTGATGAAGCCCGACAACCGCACCGCCAATCCTGGCGCGCTCAACGCCTATCACGCGTACCTGCTTGATGGCCTGCTGCAGGTCGCGCCGCAGATCGACCGCGTCCTCAGCGACACCGGCCGCGCCCGCGTGGCAGTGGCACGCGAGCAGTGCCTGGGCGAACTGGCCGCCACGCTGGACGGCGCGGATACCGGCAGCATGTTCACTGCACCGCTGACCAGCGTGCCGGGCATCTGGGCGGTGCTGTACGACTATCTCGGCGTACCGCGCCGCGGTTTCAGCCAGCCGCTGATGCTGGGCCATGGCAGTGAGGACCGCGACGTGCCCTACCTGACCACCCTGCTGTATGCCGCAGGCCTGGCCCTGCGTGGCGAGCCGGTCGCGTTCCGGCGCTACCCGGTCGACCATCGCGGCACGCTGGACGCGGCCGCTGCGGAGGGTCTGGCGTTCGTGCGGGCACGGCTGGGGGACGGCCACTTCGACGATGTTTCCGAAACCGCCGGCTTCGAACAGCTGCTTGACGAAGTCCGGTAGATCCACGCCAAGCGTGGATGGTCTTCGACCATTGTGCGGACCAAGGTCCGCACCCACCGGAGAGGGGCCAACGGGTTGCCGGCCAGCGGCCGGCACTACCCGCCAACCGCTGCTTCAGCCCTTGTAGCCGTTGCTGATCGGGTAACGACGTTCGCGGCCGAAGGCGCGGCGCGAGACTTTCGGCCCCGGCGCGGCCTGGTGCCGCTTCCACTCGCTGATGCGCACCAGGCGCAGCACGCGGTCGACCACGGCCGCGTCGTAGCCGGCGGCCACGATCTCCGTGCGCGACTGCTCCTGGTCAATGTAGCGGTACAGGATGCCGTCCAGCACGTCATAGGCCGGCAGCGAATCCTGGTCCAGCTGGTTCTCGCGCAGCTCGGCCGACGGCGGGCGGCTGATCACGGCCGGCGGGATCACCGGCGCGCCGCCCACGGTGTTGCGCCACTTGGAAAGACCGAACACCTCCGTCTTGTACAGGTCCTTCAGTGGCGCGTAGCCACCGCACATGTCGCCGTAGATGGTGGCGTAGCCGACCGCGTACTCGCTCTTGTTGCCGGTGGTCAGCAGCAGGCCACCGAACTTGTTGGCCAGCGCCATCAGGATCACGCCACGGCTGCGCGACTGCAGGTTCTCTTCGGTCACGTCCGGGGTCGTGCCCTCGAACATCGGCGCCAGCGATTCCATCAGGCCCTTGAACGCCGGTTCGATCGAGACCGCCTCCAGCTTCACGCCCAGTGCCTGGCACTGTTCGGCGGCCAGGTCGTTGGAAAGGCCTGCGGTGTAGCGCGAGGGCAGGCGCACCGCGGTGACGTTCTCGGCGCCCATCGCATCCACTGCCATGGCCAGCACGATCGCCGAGTCGATGCCGCCGGACAGGCCCAGCCACACCTTCTTGAAGCCGTTCTTGCGGCAGTAGTCCTGGATGCCACGGGTCACCGCGCGCCAGGCCAGCGCGTCCATGCTCTCGTCGCCGTCGTCCATCCACACGTGCGGCATGAAGCGGCGGGTTTCACCCTCGTACTCCACCACCAGCCACTGGTCGACGAAGGCGGCGGCGGCCGGGTGCACCGTGCCGTCACCATCGGCCACCACCGAGGCGCCGTCGAACACCAGCGCGTCCTGGCCACCGACCACGTTGAGGTAGGCAATCGCCGCGCCGCTTTCGCGGGTGCGCGCCGCCAGCACGGCATCGCGCTGGGCGTGCTTGCCACGCTCGTACGGCGAAGCATTGGGCACCACCACCAGCTGCGCACCGGCGCGCATGGTGTCGGCCAGCGGTTCGGCGAACCACAGGTCCTCGCAGATCAGCAGGCCCACCGGAATGCCGTTGACCTCGAACACGCAGCTGCCGCCATCCGGATCGACATCGAAGTAGCGGCGCTCATCGAACACCGCGTAGTTGGGCAGCTCGCGCTTGCGGTAGGTCTGTTCGACCAGGCCGTCACGCAGCACGCTGGCGGCGTTGTAGACCACCGCGCCAGCCGCCTGCGGCCAGCCGACCACCGCGGTGATGCCACGGCAGGCAGCAGCGATACGGCCCATCGCCTGCTCGCATTCGTACAGGAAGCCGGGACGCAGCAGCAGGTCCTCCGGCGGATAACCGCTCACCGCCAGCTCGGGGAACATCACCAGCTCGGCGCCATACTCGTCGCGCGCCTGGCCGATCATCTCGATGATGCGCTCGGTGTTGCCGGCGACATCGCCGACCGGGAAATCGAACTGCGCCATCGCGATGCGGATCGAAGCCATGGGAATCCAGCCTGTGGTTGCAATTGCACCATTCTAGGCCTTTGGACACGGACCGGTCAGGCCCGATGCATGCGATCGGTCCGCCCCGAGTCGCGCAGACCTGGACCACGTTTCCCTGCCGGCCAGGCACTGCCATCGCCTCCTCGAATGTCCGTCCTGGGGCTATTGATTTTCGCCTTCATCAGTAGCACTCTCCCATTCACGAAAAATTCATGGTGATCACCTTCGACGGCTCAGATCACCGCGCAAGCTGGTTCAAAAAGGAATTTGGACGTTGTGTCCAGATTGGCCGGCCAATTCGGTCCGGCTATTGATCGCTGTATCCAATTGGAATGGAGAATCAGGATGAGTTCTATGGCATTGGATGTCGCAGGCTTTGAAGCTGGGATGCTGCAGAGGGCCGAAGACGCAACGTCGATTGGCACCGCATTTGAAGTGGTGAGGAATGGTGCGGTAGCACTGTTCTGCTCGGACTGTTGCGGCAGCAACGGCAATGACTGCGTGCCGGAAATCGACCCGGGCATCAACTGACGCAGATCGAGGGCGAAGGCGGTTGCCTTCGCCCTCTTCATTATCGAGAGCACATTCCATGGATGGATTCAACGCACCGGAGGAGTTCGAGCGGAGCCTCCATGCCTATGCAGGCAGTGACCACGCTGGCACCAACGCGCTTGCGCTGGTCCTGCCATCCACGCGTGCAGTCTTGACCAGAAGCAGACAGCTCGCAGATGCAGGGCGCCTACGCGTTGTGTGTAACGAGAACAGCCCTGGGTTGAGCGCAAGCGGCATGGTTCGGCTGGCGCAGTCCGGCCAGCGACCAGCGCTCGTCATTTTCTCGGACCAGCTTGTCTCAGCACACGAAGCAACCCTGCTGATTCGGACCTCGCGCGAGGACATCTACGTCTCGCCGCTCGAAATGATCCTCAATCAGCGCTACGGCTATGCACTGTCGTTCTGGGGCATACAGGGCTATTCCACGATCGAGGCCCATTCGGCCGACAGCAGCGCGATCCTGCACGGGATCATCGACCATCTTCACCAGTGCAGCAGCCTGGGGGATCAATGGTTGCTGCGCGAACAACAGTCACTGCGCAGGCCGGCGATCAGGACATACAACGCGCGCAGAAAGATCAGGATGTTCCGATCCGTACTGCTGGCACAGTACCAACCCGACAGTATCGATGCCGAACTCGACGCCTTGATGGAAGCGATCGATACGCTTGAAGGCGATGTCGTTGATCGACAGGGAAGGCTTGCATGCTGATTCCGCAATTGTTGACTCAACTTGCCCGTCCCTTGCGCCGCCTTGATCGGCGGATTGCCTGGATCGAGTCGATCATCAAGACCCCTCTGACCGACGACGACGAGCACTACCTGCGTGTTGCCTGCGCCGAATCGGGAAACACGAGATTTGGCGAATACTACTACTGGTACCTGCAGAAGCTGTTCGTTGCCAACGTTCTGCGGCGTGGGAACCGGACCGAGTTCCTGTCCCTGCTCAGTCGCGCCGACCGAACGGACTACAGCGCATTCGATGAACTGGTACGTACGCCACGCGGGCTTCTGATCGCAGTGCCGCACCATGCCCACTACATTCTGTCGATCATCATGCTGGCGGAGCGTTTACGGCACGAGCGGAAAACCTTCCTGTTCTATGGAAACCCGGAAACCCATCCGGGCAACGAAATCTTCGACAGGCTCAACGGCTGGTTCTGGAACGAGGACAACGGTGTTGGTTTCGTCCATGACACCCGCAAAGGCCTGGCAACAGCCATCCGTGAACTGAGGGCAGGCGCAGCCGTCTTCATCCTGCCGGACGTTTTCAAGGACGAGAACGCCACGTACCCCATCAGCTTCTGCAAGCGCTCGATGAGCATCATGCTCGGCACCGCCGCATTGTCCCGCAGAACCGATGCGCTGATCGTCCCGATGATCTCCACCCCCGTCGCGTCGGGCCTGGGCTTCAGGAGCGTTTTCGCACCGCCGTGCGCTGAGCCGGCACCTGCAGCACAGGGCCAGTCCGAACGCAGGCTGCTTGCAGACGACTACCGCGTCATGCGCGGGCTCTTCGCCTTCTATGAACACCACATGCAGCACCAGCTGATCTACTGGCAGAACGTACGGCAACACATCGCCCAGAACGGCCCTCATCTTGAGGTGCCGAGGTCCGATGTGGCGCGCGTGGCCGGGCTGCTGGCCCGCGACCCCGACATGCTCGCCCCTACCGCAGTAATTGACCTGAGAAGAGACGCAACTGCACCCACATGCTGAAACAGAAATCACGTCTTGTGCTCCTCATTGCATTGGCGCTTTTCGCGGCGGGCATCAACTGTGCCGCCGCAGCAGATGCCACCGAGCCCCCATTGCGCACCCTTGATACCGTCGTGGTGTCCGGGGTTGCGCCGGGTCCCGGACTCTGGAGAGTCTCGCGTGGCGAGCACACTCTCTGGATCCTGGGCACGCTCAAGCCCGTGCCATCCTCGATCACATGGGATTCGGCGGCGGTGCGAGAGGTGATTGCCGAGGCTCAGACCGTGCTGTGGGAGCCATCCTTCACCGTAGACGTCGACACCGGCTGGCTCGGCAAGCTGTCGCTTGGCTACAGCTATATGAAGGCACAGAACAATCCTGACAATGCGCAACTCAAAGACATCCTGGCACCGGATGTATACGCGCGCTGGCAGAATCTGCGCGACACGTACCTGGCTGGCCGCAGCAACCTCGAAGGCAAGCGCCCGCTTGCCGCGGCGGACGAGCTGATGTCGGCGGTGATGGCCCAGCGTAGCCTGAGCAGCAAGGGGGTGGTCGCTCCCGTCATCGTCGCCGAAGTGAAGGCGCGCGGCATCGGACTGCACACACCTCGATATACGCTCAAGCTCTCGCGCCAGAACGCCGCGCAGATGCTCAAGGCAGTCAGGTCAACGTCGATCGACGACAGCGCCTGCCTGGTGGCAACCATGGATCTTGTCGAATCCGGCATGGATCGCCTGGTAACCAACGCAAATGCATGGTCTACGGGCGAGACCGCCCGGATCGACGTATCCCTGACCTCGAAACGGGATGAACTTTGCACGGACTCGCTCAGCAACGCGCCCGCAGCGCGTGCTTTTGGCATGCCCGACATCCGCACGGTCGTAAGGGAGAAATGGCTTGCGGCCGCAGACAAGGCACTGCAGACCAACACGACGACGCTCGCGGTGCTTCCCATCGCCGACCTGTCCGGCAACGACGGATACATCGATGCGCTGCGCCAGCGCGGATACGAGGTCGAGTCACCTTGAACGCGCTCCCGCAGTGACCGACCGATGTCGCCTCGAGTGGAACGACTATCGGCGCTTTTCCTGGCATCGGCAGCGCAGCTGGCCTTGCTGATCCTGCTGTGCCAGGTCGCCGGTAACGCACCTGGGAACGTCGGGGATGATGAAACGAGGGTATCGCTCGTGTTCATCGAGCGCCCTCGCGCGCGAGCGCCTGTTCCCGCTGCCATGCCCCGGGCATTGGGAGGGCCAGGCAGGACTGCTGGCCCGGCGCTGCCTGTTGCATCTGCGGCGCCCCGCAGGCCCACGCTGGACGTTGTCGATGAAGCACCTGGACCTGCGATGGCTGTTGCCCCCGCACCGCTCGACCTTGCCATTCGTCCCGATGACATCTCGTTCAAGCGCCCCTCCCTGACAAGACCGACCCAGGCCGCCTTTCCGGCGCGCGAGCCCACATTGCAGGTGAGCGTCGAAGACAACTCATGGATGGGAAGGTATGCACGCATGGGGCGGAGGATGGCGTGCGCAGAACTGCGGCAGGCGCTTGCATCAAACCCCGGCAGTGCCGAGGCCATCATCAGGACGATGGAGCAGCGCAAGTGCATGAACTAGCCATCGTCATGGCGCTTTCTCCAATAACTGGAACTGACAGGAGCGAAGGGTGTGAATAAAGCCCTCGAGAAGGCCATGCCGGTGGCACGCACCCTCCGGCTGCTGGCGAGTCTTTCGCGCAACCACCTGCCACTCCTGGCGGGTGCATTGACCAGCATCGTGGTTGCAACCACGTTCGCCCTCGCCATTCCCATCGCCGCACGGGGCAACCGCGGCCTGGACCTGAACAGCCTGGAGAAGATCGACAACATCTTCCTGACACTTGCCTTGATCTCAGTGGCGATTGGCGTGGCCACGGCAATGCGGGTCTACTTCATCAATCGCCTCGCTGACGAAGTAACCAATGACCTGCGGGGGCAGCTGTTCTCACGATTGCTCGTCCAGCCGCTGGAATTCCATCAGCAGCAGCCATCAACGGAACTGCTTTCACGATTGACCTCGGATATCGAGCACCTGCGGATAGCCATCGGAGTCAGCTTCTCTGTGGCAATACGCAGCGGAATCATGCTGGCTGGTGCGGTCGCCATGTTGTTCATTACCGACCCTGGCCTGGCGCTGCTGACGATCGCCGCCATCCCGTTTGCATCGGTTCCCATCGCGGTGGGCTCCAAGCACCTGCGGGCCAGTGCGCGCGACTACAATGATCTGCTTGCGCAATCGCGCGTCGTTGCGGCGGAAGCGCTGGGCCATATCAGGGCGGTGAAAGATTTCGCCCGCGAACCCTTCGAGACAGAGCGCCATGCGGCGACGCTCGATGCCAGCGTCAGCGGAGCTCGTCGGCGCACGACCTGGCAGTCTGTACTGACGGCATTGTCATTGATCGTGATGCTGCTGGGCATCACCGCTGTGTTATGGACAGGCACCCACAAGGTCATGGAGCGGACGCTCTCGGCGGGCCAGCTGGGACAGTTCGCCATGTATGCCGTGATGTGCGGCATGGCCGCCGCCGCGCTTCTGGACACCTGGGGCGCGCTGCAGCGCTCCGCCGGAGCGACTGATCGCATCACCGCATTTGGTGACCTGCCACACCATGAGGCGCAGGAAACCAGGCTGGTGCAGGCTCTGCAGGGAAGCATCCGATTCGAGAATGTCGATTTCTGGTATGCCGCTGCGCCCGACAGACCCGTCCTGCGATGCTTGAACCTGGACATTGCGAAGGGGGAAAAGGTCGCCATCGTGGGCGCATCCGGCGCAGGCAAGAGTACGCTGCTGTCGCTGCTTCTGCGCCTGCATCCCGTGCGGGCGGGCGCCATCTTCATCGACGGCCACGATATCTCCACGTTCCAGCCTGCAAGCGTCCGCAACGCTATCGGCACGATCTCGCAGGCGCCTGCGATTTTCGGCCGATCCGTGCTTGAGAACATCCGATACGGCAAGCTCGACGCTACCGACGAGGATGTCAGGAACGCAGCAGTGTCTGCAGGCGCAGATGCCTTCATCCATGAATTGCCCGCTGGCTACGATGAGCCCTTGGGCGAACGCGGGGCCCGATTGTCAGGCGGCCAGCAGCAACGGGTAGCCATTGCGCGCGCACTGTTGAAGCGGGCCGATATCCTGCTGCTCGACGAGCCGACATCGGCGCTCGATTCGCACACCGAACAGGCGGTACATGACCATGTTTTCGGAACGGGCACGGGGCCGACCACGCTCATCGTCGCACACCGGTTGCAGACCATTCTTGCCGCCGATCGAATCGTACTCATCGATGAAGGTGCTGTCGCCGCCACCGGGTCGCACGAAGAACTGCTGAACCGCAGCGCTCGATACCGCGACCTGATCAGGCCGCAGATGCAGGCCATGGTCGAATAATGGCTTCCGTAGCGGGCCACCCGCAGAACAGGAAAGGCCGCCCGGAGGCGGCCTTTCTGTTTGAAGCAGCCGGCCAGCGGCCGGCTCTACAGAATCGTCTGCCGGAGGCAGGCGATCTTATTTCACCAGCTTGGCGATGGCAGCGCCCAGGTCGCCCGGCGAGCGGACGGTGACAACACCGGCAGCTTCCATGGCAGCGAACTTGCCTTCTGCAGTGCCCTTGCCGCCCGAGGCGATCGCACCGGCGTGGCCCATGCGCTTGCCGGCCGGAGCCGACGCACCGGCGATGAAACCGACGACCGGCTTCTTCACGTGGTTCTTGATGTACTCGGCACCGGCTTCTTCAGCGTCACCGCCGATTTCGCCAACCATGATGATGCCTTCGGTCTGCGGGTCTTCGTTGAACAGCTTCAGGCAGTCGACGAAGTTCAGGCCATTGATCGGGTCACCACCGATGCCGATGCAGGTGGACTGGCCCAGGCCGACTTCGGTGGTCTGCTTGACCGCTTCATAGGTCAGGGTGCCCGAACGCGACACGATGCCGATCTTGCCCGGCTGGTGGATGTGGCCCGGCATGATGCCGATCTTGCACTCACCCGGGGTGATGACGCCCGGGCAGTTCGGCCCGATCAGCACGGTGTCCGGATGCGAACGGGTCAGCACGTTCTTGACGCGCAGCATGTCCAGCACCGGGATGCCTTCGGTGATGCAGACGATGACCTTGATGCCGGCAGCAGCGGCTTCCAGGATCGCGTCGGCCGCGTACGGCGGCGGCACGTAGATGACCGAAGCGTTGGCGCCGGTGCTCTGCACGGCGTCGGCAACGGTGTTGAAGACCGGCAGGTCGATATGGGTGGTGCCACCCTTGCCCGGGGTCACGCCGCCAACAACCTGGGTGCCGTACTCGATCATCTGAGTGGCGTGGAAGGTGCCCTGCTGGCCGGTGAAGCCCTGCACGATCACCTTGGTGTTCTTGTTAATCAAAACAGACATGGGAATTCCTTGGTGTCGGATCAGGCAGCGTTCTTGACAGCTTCAACGATCTTCTTGGCGCCATCGTTGATGTTGTCAGCCGGGATGATGGCCATGCCACTGTCACGCAGCAGCTGCTTGCCTTCTTCCACGTTGGTGCCTTCCAGGCGCACCACGACCGGAACCTTGACGCCCACTTCCTTCACGGCGGCGATGATGCCTTCGGCAATCATGTCGCAGCGGACGATGCCGCCGAAGATGTTGACGAAGATGCCTTCAACCTTGTCCGAGGACAGGATCAGCTTGAACGCTTCGATGACGCGCTGCTTGTTGGCACCGCCGCCCACGTCCAGGAAGTTCGCCGGCTCGCCGCCGTTGAGCTTGATGACGTCCATGGTGGCCATGGCCAGGCCTGCGCCGTTGACCATGCAGCCGATGTTGCCATCCATGGTGACGTAGTTGATGTCCAGCTCCGAAGCGATCACTTCGGTCGGATCTTCCTGGGTCTTGTCGCGCATGGCGACCAGGGCCTTCTGGCGGAAGGCGGCGTTGTCGTCGCTGTCGAACTTGCCGTCCAGCGCGTACAGGTTGCCGTCGTCCAGGATGGCCAGCGGGTTGATTTCAACCAGGGCCAGGTCCTTCTCGTTGAACAGGCGGTACAGGTTCACCATGATGCTGGCGAACTGGCCGGCCTGCTTGGCGGTCAGGCCCAGCTTGAAGCCGAAATCACGGCCGTGGTAACCCTGCACGCCTTCGACGAAGTCGACGTTCAGCGAGTGGATCAGCTCCGGGGTTTCAGCGGCGACCTGCTCGATCTCCACGCCGCCTTCCGAAGAGGCGATGTAGGTGATGGTCTTGGTGCCACGGTCAACCAGCACCGACAGGTACAGTTCCTTGACGATTTCGCCGGCGGTGGTCACCAGCACCAGGTTGACCGGCAGTTCAACGCCAGCGGTCTGGTAGGTGGCCATCTTGGTGCCGAGCATCTTGGCCGCAGCGGCCTTCACGTCGTCGGTGGTCTTGCAGAACTTGACGCCGCCAGCCTTGCCGCGGCCGCCAGCGTGGATCTGCGCCTTCACCATCCAGGGGCCCTGGCCCAGGGAGTTGGCAGCGGCAACCGCTTCGTCCGGGGTCGCAGCGACCTTGCCGGCCGGGACCGGGATGCCGTACTCGGCAAGCAGTTGTTTTGACTGGTATTCGTGGAAATTCATGCGTCACCGTGGGAATAGGAACGACCGCACGCAATTCCTCAGGGCCCCGGCGGGGCGCCGGCATGGACCGCGGCGGGCCCACTATTGTGGCCGAGCCGGCGCCGGGGCGCAAAGAAGTCTGTACAAAACGCCAGACCCGGCCAGATTTCCACCGTCATTCAGGCAGTTGCGCCCGGGCCGCCGTTGGCCACCGGTATCCACAGCGGGCCAAATGCGCGATCCAGGGCGCTCCGGCGGCACCTGTCCGGGGGCCCTATACTGGTCAACCAAGGTGTGTAGAGTCGGGGGTGCTCGACGGCTTCCACCGCAGGCCACATCGAAGCGACGATCCCGCCCGGCTTCAGGGGATGCCAGGCAGGCCCGCCGCAGATTCCAGACCCAGGCAGCCAGAAGGGGAGTTCCGGCGTGTCACCCAGTGCTTCATTGATCGACCGCATCGAATCGATCCCGCGGCGTGAGCTGTACTTCTTTGCGCTGTACCGGGTACTGATCGCCGCGGTCATCGCCGGCCTGCTCTACAGCCCCCTGTCAGGCATGGTCGGCGAGGCCCATCACCCGCGCCTGGCCGATACCGTCGCGGCCATCTACCTGCTGCTGTCGCTGCTGGCCCTGGCAATTGGCCGCAACGAACGCTGGCTGCGCCCGATCGTGGTCAGCAGCGTGCTGGTGGACATCATCGCCGCCACCCTGCTGGCACACGCCCTGCCCGGCGCCAGCGCCGGCATCTCGATGTCGCTGCTGTTCAACATCGCCGCCGCCGCCACCCTGCTGCCGTTGAGCTGGGGCCTGGGCCTGGCGGTCGCTGCCAGCCTGGCCACCGGTACCGAATACCTCTGGAAGGTGCTCGAAGGCGGCGACCCCACCCGCACGCTGGCCGAGCTGGCCATGTTCGCCACCAGCTACCTGGCACTGGCCTTCATCAGCTACCAGGTGGGCAGCCGCGCGCGTCGCAACCAGCAGCTGGCCAACCAGCGCGGCGACGAAGTGGCCAACCTGTTCCAGATCAACGAACTGATCATCCGCCGCATGCGCACCGGCGTGCTGGTGGTGGACGCCGACAACCGCATCACCCTGGCCAATGAAGCGGCCTCGATGCTGCTCGGCGACAACGACGGCATTGGTGAGACAGGACGCCTGGATCTGGCCAGTGCCGCGCCGGAACTGGCGCGCCGCCTGCAGCGCTGGCGCAACGGCTGGGCGCAGGACGAACTGCCGCTGCAGCTCAACCCCGACCAGCCGGAAGTGCAACCGCGCTTCGCGCGCCTGCTGGCCGGCAGCGAGCTGGCCCTGGTGTTCCTGGACGACTCCAGCGTGGTCTCGCGCCGCGCCGAATCGCTCACCCTCTCGGCAATGGGCCGCTTCTCGGCCAGCCTCGCCCACGAGATCCGCAATCCGCTGGCGGCGATCAACTACGCCGTGCAGCTGCTGGAGGAAGGCACCGGCTTCAACGAAAGCGACCGCCGCCTGCTGCAGATCATCCGCCAGCAGTGCCAGCGCACCAATGGCATTGTCGAAAGCGTACTTGGCCTCGCCCGTCGCGAACGCGCCACGCCCGAGAACGTCGACCTGGTCGCCTTCGTGCGCCGCTTCGTTCTGGAGTACAAGCAGGGCCAGACGCTGGAGACCGACAGCATCGAACCGATCATCAGCGATACGGCAGTGATGGCGCAGGTCGACACGAAGCATCTCTACCAGGTGCTGACCGTGCTGGTGCACAACGCACTGAAGTACGGCCGCATCGGCCAGCAGCCGGCACGCGTGCGCCTGCGCGTGGCGCAGCACGAGCGCAGCGCGGTGATCGACGTGATGGACCGTGGCCCCGGCATTCCCGAGAGCGTGGCCGCACAGCTGTTCCGGCCGTTCTTCACCACCTCCGAGCATGGCACCGGCCTGGGCCTGTATATCGCACGCGAACTGTGCCGCGCCAACCAGGCACGGCTCGACTACATCCCGGTACCCGCCGGTGGCTCCTGCTTCCGCCTGGTGCTGCCCGGCCCGCACACGCTGTTGCCCACCTGATTCCAGATCTGTGCGTCAAACATTTGTCGCTTCCAGCCCCCTCGTTTATCTTTCACGCCCATGAACGAAACCCGCAGCGCCCTCGTCGTCGACGATGAACGCGACATCCGCGAACTGCTGGTACTGACCCTCGGCCGCATGGGGCTGCGCATCAGTACCGCCGCCAACCTGGCCGAAGCACGCGAGCTGCTGGCCAGCAACCCGTACGACCTGTGCATCACCGACATGCGGCTGCCCGATGGCAACGGCATCGAGCTGGTCAGCGAAATCGCGCAGCACTACCCGCGCACGCCGGTGGCGATGATCACCGCGTTCGGCAGCATGGACCTGGCCGTGGAAGCGTTGAAAGCCGGCGCCTTCGACTTCGTCAGCAAGCCGGTGGACATCTCGGTGCTGCGCGGCCTGGTCAAGCATGCGCTGGAGCTCAACAACGCCGAGCGCCCCGCGCCCGGCCCCACCGCCGAACAAGGCGCACGCCTGCTGGGTGCTTCGCCGGCCATGGACGTGCTGCGCACCACCATCGGCAAGGTTGCGCGCAGCCAGGCACCGGTCTACATCCTCGGTGAATCGGGCGTGGGCAAGGAACTGGTCGCGCGCACCATCCACGCCCAGGGCGCGCGCGCGGCTGGTCCGTTCATACCGGTCAACTGCGGTGCCATTCCCGGCGAGCTGATGGAAAGCGAGTTCTTCGGCCACCGCAAGGGCAGCTTCAGCGGTGCGCATGCCGACAAGCCCGGCCTGTTCCAGGCTGCGCACGGCGGCACTCTGTTCCTGGACGAGGTGGCCGAACTGCCGCTGCAGATGCAGGTCAAGCTTCTGCGCGCGATCCAGGAAAAGTCGGTGCGCGCGGTCGGTGCGGCCAACGAAGAGCCGGTGGACGTACGCATCCTCTCGGCCACCCACAAGGACCTGGCCGAGCTGGTCGAGGACGGGCGCTTCCGCCACGACCTGTACTACCGCATCAACGTGATTGAGCTGAAGGTGCCGCCGCTACGCGAGCGCCGCCAGGACCTGCCGGAACTGGCCGCCGCCGTGCTGGCACGCCTGGCCCGCAGCCACGGCCGTGCCACCCCGTTGCTGGCGCCCTCGGCGCTGGAGGCACTGGCGCAGTACGCCTTCCCCGGCAACGTGCGCGAACTGGAGAACATCCTGGAACGCGCGCTGGCGCTGGCCGAGGAAGACTGTATCGGCGCCGATGACCTGCGCCTGCCGCAGCACGCGCCGCGTGCGCCCGGCAGTGCCGCGCCCGCCGAAGCCGTGGCCGACCTGCAGCCCGGCAGCGCCGCCCTGCCCTCGTACATCGAGCAGCTGGAACGCAGCGCCATCCAGCGCGCGCTGGAAGAAAACCGCTGGAACAAGACCCGCACCGCCGCGCAGCTGGGAATTACCTTCCGCGCGCTGCGCTACAAGCTGAAGAAGCTGGGGATGGAGTAAGCGATCGGGACCGCGCCATCCACGCATGGCGTGGATCTACTGTAGAGCCGAGCCCATGCTCGGCTGCTCTTCGGGCCATCAGCCGAGCATAGGCTCGGCTCTACCTCAATCCTTGGTAACGCGATTGATCTCGGCCAGGCTGGTCACACCCGCCGCCGCCTTCTTCAACGCCGACTGCCGCAGATCATTCACCCCGATCTGCTGCGCCGCCTCGGCAATCTGCAGTGCATTGCCACCGGCCAGCACGATCGTGGCGATCTCGTCGGTCATCGGCATCACCTGGTAGAGACCGGTACGGCCCTTGTAGCCCTCGGTGCACTCATCGCACCCCACCGCCTCGTACAGCTCAATGCCTGCATCCAGCTGCGCCTGGGTGAAGCCCTCGGCCAGCAGCGCATGCTCGGGCAGATTGGCCGGGCGCTTGCAGTTGTTGCACAACCGGCGCGCCAGACGCTGCGCGATCACCAGCGTCACCGAGCTGGTGATGTTGTACGGCGCGATGCCCATGTTCATCAGGCGCGCGATGGTCTGTGGCGCATCGTTGGTATGCAGCGTGGACAGCACCATGTGGCCGGTCTGCGCCGCCTTGATCGCAATCTCGGCTGTCTCCAGGTCGCGGATTTCGCCGACCATGATGATGTCCGGATCCTGTCGCAGGAACGAGCGCAGCGCCGCAGCGAAGGTCATGCCGCGCTTGTTGTTCTGCTGCACCTGGTTGACGCCAGGCAGGCGGATTTCCACCGGGTCTTCGGCGGTGGAGATGTTGCGCGTCTCATCGTTGAGGATGCCCAGCGCCGTGTACAGCGACACCGTCTTGCCCGAACCGGTCGGGCCGGTCACCAGCACCATGCCATACGGCTTGTGGATGGCCTCCAGGAACAGCTTCTGCTGGTCCGGCTCGTAACCCAGCTTGTCGATGCCCAGCTTGGCCGCGCTGCCATCGAGGATACGCAGCACCACTTTCTCGCCGAACAGGGTCGGCAGCGTGCTGACGCGGAAGTCGATCTGCTTGGTCTTGGACAGGTTGAGCTTGATGCGACCGTCCTGCGGCACGCGCTTTTCGGCGATGTCCAGCTGCGCCATCACCTTCAGGCGCGCGGCAATGCGCTGGTTCAACTTCACCGGCGCGCGCGCCACCATCTTCAGCAGGCCGTCGATGCGCAGGCGCACGCGGTAATCGTCTTCGTAGGGCTCGAAGTGGATGTCCGATGCGCCCTTGCGGATCGCATCGACCAGCACCTTGTTGACGAACTTCACCACCGGGGTGTCGTCGCCCTTGGCGTCGATGCCGGAGTCGCCACCCGCGCTGTCTTCGTCGCCCAGTCCAACGTCGAGGTTGGCCATGCCTTCGTCGTCGCCGCTCAGCGCATCGCCGATGGTGTCGTGGCTGGCATGCCATTGTTCCAGCGTGCGGCGGATCTGGTCCTCATCGACCAGGATCGGCTCCACCACCAGATTGGTATGGAACTTGATCTCATCCAGTGCATGGGTTGGATTGCTGGTGCCGACGAACAGCTTGCCACCGCGTTTGAACAGCGGCAGCACGTTGTGCTTGCGCAGCAGTTCCTCGCTGACCAGACTCATGGCGTTCTGGCTGGCGTCGAACGTGGACACGTCGAACAGCGGCATACCGAACTCGACCGCATTGGCGGCGGCGAGCTGCGAGGCGCTGACCAGCTTGTTCTGCGCGAACCACGTGGGCAGCGGCTGGCGGGCGGCCGTGGCCTTGGCCATGGCGTCGCGGGCGGAGGCCTCGTCCAGGGCACCGTCCTGGACCAGGCGGCGGGCCAGCCCGGTGATGCCGACGAGATTGGCGGTGGTTACGGCATTCATAGAAATCCTTGGCTTACGAGTCATGCATCGCCGGGCACCTTCTAAGGGCACAGCAAAGGGCACCAGAACCTGCCGCTACCTTCAGTAGCAACAAAGCCCTTCAGTCGCACCAACCACCTAGAACGACAGCATGGTTACGATCCGGATTGCCACCAACATGGTAACGTCATCTGAAAGATGCTCGTTCGTCGAAGTCAGCTGCGGTCGCAACTCAATCACGGCACTCTGCAGGAACGCGCTGCTGCTCTCCAGTCTTAACCGAGCATACCCAACTTATTGCTGAATCTCCCCCAAGAGTCGGTGTGAGCAATAGTTCGATTGCGCCCGCGCGATCGGTTGTTGTGACCTTAAGGATACCTTTCCCTTCACATTCGACCTTCTCGACGTTTGTGGTCTTCCCAACAAGTCCCGACATGTTGTCACAGGCGGAAACAGCTAGCCTTGCCTGCGCGGCGATATTCTCTGCAATCAGTGACTTATAAGAGCCCATTCCGACTAGCGCCTCCGCGACACGCGCACGCACGGTATAGTCCTGATAGGCAGGGAGAGCCAGTACAGCCAGAATCGCGACGATAGCGATGACGATCATCAGCTCGATGAGCGTGAAACCTTTATTCATTCCTCTTCCCCTTGAGGATGGCACCCCACATTCCAGCAAAAAAGAAAGCCCCTTCCTCGCGGATAAGGGGCTTTCTTTTCTATATGACCTGGATGGGCAACCGACCCACCCGAGCCCGATTACTCCTTCGCAGCGCCCTTACGGCACTCAGACGGCACGTACTTGTTGTTCGCGTCGCTGGAAACCTCACAGGTCCAGGTGATCACATCACCCGGCACTTCGCCTGCCTTCAAAGCCTGGCCACCGCTCTTGGGGGTCAGCGTAAACGCAACAGCCTTGGCATTGTCCTTCATGCCAACCGAAATGACGCCAGTCGTCGCTGTAACTGCAATGGTATCGACGTTCTTGGTAGCGGCAGTGGTGCTGTCAAAAGCGTAGCCTTGGCCCAAATCGGCGGAGCCATTGCTTGCATTCTCAGCGACAATGGTCTTCGCAGCCGAAGCAAGGGTGAGACCTTCCGAGACGCGTGCGCGCACGGTGTAGTCCTGGTAAGCAGGCAGAGCAATGGCGGCCAGGATGGCGATGATCGCGACAACAATCATCAGTTCGATAAGGGTGAAGCCCTTCTGGTTCTTCATTTGATACATCCCCAAGATAGTGGTGGTTGAGTTCAGTGCACCGGATCGGACCGGGCGACACTGGTTGAGCGGGTCCGGCGCCCTGCGGGTGGATCAACGCAGGTTGCGTGCCAACCCGGGCACGCCTCCCCCTAGATTTCCCCGCGCCCATGATGGCAGCAATTTCGCTGATGGGAACCCCCTTTGACCGAATCTGCGATGGACGCGGCAATGTGACGCGGTACGTCACCTTTCGTCTCGTCAGGTCGAAAACCCTGCGCAGCGTCACGCCAGCAGGCTCCCCGGACGGCCCTGAACCGGCTACCATCGCCGCTCATGATGCCTGCCTGGGGATGGCGGGCCTTGGGGAGCCAACATGTCTGTCAGTCGCACCGCTATCAAGAAAGAGCCAGTAGCGCGTAGTACCTTGGAATTGCAACCGTTTGTCTGGGAGGGGACCGACAGGCGGGGCGTGAAGATGAAAGGCGAGCAATTGGCAAAGAACGCCAACTTGCTCAAAGCCGAACTACGTCGTCAGGGGATCAATCCAGGTCAGGTCAAGGCCAAACCCAAGCCGCTGTTCGGTGCAGCGGGTAAGCCGATCAAGCCCAAGGACATTGCCTTCTTCAGCCGCCAGATGGCGACGATGATGAAGTCCGGCGTGCCGATTGTTTCAGCGCTGGAGATCATCGGCAGCGGGCACAAGAACCCCCGCATGAAGAAGATGGTTGAGAGCGTCCGCACGGACATCGAAGGCGGCTCTTCACTGCATGAGGCCATCAGCAAGCATCCGGTGCAGTTCGACGAGCTCTACCGGAATCTGGTGCGTGCTGGTGAGGGAGCCGGCGTTCTGGAAACCGTACTGGACACGGTCGCTACCTACAAAGAGAACATGGAAGCCCTCAAGGGCAAGATCAAAAAAGCCCTGTTCTATCCGGCGATGGTTGTCGTGGTGGCCTTTGTCGTATCTGCAATCCTGCTGATGTTCGTCGTCCCGCAATTCGAGGAAGTCTTCAAGAGCTTCGGTGCCGACCTTCCGGCCTTCACCCAGATGATCGTGGGGGCATCTCGTCTCATGCTGTCCTGGTGGTGGCTGCTTCTGATCATCCTTGTGGGTGGCGGCGTCGGCCTCCTGATGGCTTACAAGCGCTCCCCCTCGATGCAGCACTCGTTCGATCGCCTGATCCTGAAGGTCCCGGTGATCGGTCAGCTGATGCACAATAGCTCGATCGCCCGCTTCGCCCGCACCACGGCAGTCACCTTCAAGGCCGGCGTGCCGCTGGTGGAGGCGCTGGGCATCGTGGCCGGCGCCACTGGCAACAAGGTTTACGAAGAATCCGTGCTGCGCATGCGCGACGATGTCTCGGTCGGCTATCCAGTCAATATGGCCATGAAGCAGACCAACCTGTTCCCGCACATGGTCATTCAGATGACCGGCATCGGCGAAGAGGCCGGCGCCCTGGACGCCATGCTGTTCAAGGTGGCCGAGTATTATGAGCAGGAAGTCAACAATACTGTGGACGCACTGAGCAGCCTGCTGGAACCGATGATCATGGTATTCATTGGCACCATCGTAGGAGGCATTGTCATCGGCATGTACCTTCCCATTTTCAAACTCGGCGCCGTCGTCGGATAACAAATACATGGCATTTCTCGACCAGCACCCCGGTCTCGGCTACCCCGCCGCGGCCGCCCTGGGACTGCTGCTGGGCAGTTTCCTGAACGTCGTCATCCTGCGGCTGCCCAAGCGGCTGGAGTGGCAGTGGAAGCGCGATGCGCGCGAGGTCCTGGAGGAACCGGACTTCTATGAGCCACCCCCACCAGGGATCGTGGTGGAGCCGTCGCACTGCCCGCACTGCAAGCACAAGCTGAGCTGGTACGAGAACATCCCGCTGTTCAGCTGGATCATCCAGGGCGGCAAGTGCCGGCACTGCAAGGCGCCGATCTCGCTGCAGTACCCGCTGGTGGAGGCGCTGACCTCGGTGCTGGTACTGGCCTGCGTCTGGCAGTTCGGCTTCGGCTGGCAGGGCTTCGGCGCCATCGTGCTGACCTGCTTCCTGATTGCCCTGTCCGGCATCGACCTGCGCACGCAGCTGCTGCCCGACCAGTTGACCCTGCCCCTGATGTGGCTGGGGTTGATAGGCAGCATCGACAACCTGTACATGCCGGCCAAGCCCGCCTTGGTAGGCGCGGCGGTGGGTTACCTGTCGCTGTGGACGGTCTGGTGGCTGTTCAAGCAGCTGACCGGCAAGGAGGGCATGGGCCACGGCGACTTCAAGCTGCTGGCGGCCTTGGGCGCCTGGTGCGGGCTGAAGGGCATCCTGCCGATCATCCTGCTGTCGTCGGTGCTGGGCGCCATCATCGGCTCGATCTGGCTGTACAGCCGGGGCCGTGACCGCGCCACGCCGATCCCGTTCGGCCCCTACTTGGCCGTTGCAGGCTGGCTGTACTTCATGTGGGGCGCGCCACTGGTGGAGCAGTACATGGTGATGAGCGGGCTGCGCTGAGGGAATCTCCCATGAGCCGCTATGTGGTTGGTCTGACCGGAGGCATCGCCTCCGGCAAGAGTGAGGTGACCCGGCGCTTCGAGGCGCTGGGGATCGTGGTGGCCGACGCCGATCTGGCCGCCCGCGCCGTGGTGGCCGCCGGCAGCCCGGCGCTGGCCCGCATTGCCGAGCGTTTCGGCGCCGACATGCTGCTGGCCGACGGCAGTCTGGACCGGGCCCGCCTGCGCGCCCACGTGTTTGCCGACCCGGCGGAGCGGACGGCACTGGAAGCCATCACCCACCCGGCCATCCGCCTGCTGATGCAACAGCAGTGCGAGCAGGCTGAGAGTCCCTATGCGATTGCCGCGATTCCGCTGCTGACCGAGGTCGGTGGGCGGAAGGCCTACCCGTGGCTGGACCGGGTGTTGCTGGTGGATACGCCCGAAGCCGTGCAGCACGCCCGGCTGATGCAGCGCGATGGCATTGATGCTGCGCTGGCCGACCGGATGATTGCTGCGCAGGCCAGCCGCGCACAGCGCTTGGCGCTGGCCGATGATGTGGTGGTCAATGATGGGCAGCCGGAGGACCTGCAGGTGCAGGTGGAACAGTTGCATGCGCGGTACCTGGGGTTGGCCGGGGGTTGAGGCCTGGTTGCCGGCCAGCGGCCGGCACTACCGAAGTGCATCCACGCATGGCGTGGATCTACCAAGCAACTCCACGCATGGCGTGGATCTACTCCAGCTGCAGGCGGGCGTAGCGGGCGAGTTCGCGGGCGCCCAGCAGCAGGCCGTCGACCACATCGGGATTGAGCTGCTGGCGGGCACCGCCCTGCTCTCGCGCGATTTCGGCGGCGTGCAGTAGCTGGATCAGGGTGTTCAGGCCGGCAAGCGTGCGGCTGAGGCCGGCCATCGTGGCTGCCTGCGCCGGGCTGGCCCCCTGCACGTCCAGCCGCTGGCCGTCGGCGGCGTCGC
This sequence comes from Nocardiopsis yanglingensis, assembly GCF_045809185.1. Classification (NCBI taxonomy): domain Bacteria; kingdom Bacillati; phylum Actinomycetota; class Actinomycetes; order Streptosporangiales; family Nocardiopsidaceae; genus Nocardiopsis; species Nocardiopsis yanglingensis. Next base: position 25,952 of record NZ_JBJNRH010000012.1, read on the forward strand.
GGCCATCCATACGCGCCAGCAGGGCGGGCAGCAGGTCCTTGGGGTCATCCAACAGAACCTCGACACGCTCGGCGACATCGGCAGGCAGCAGGTTGGCGGCGTCGCCGATAAGGGCGTGCAGCTGGGGGAACAGCGGGCGGGTGGACATGGTGGAGCTCCTCGCAGACGGCAGGCCACCTGCAGATGCAAGGTGGCGGACGGTGCGGGTTGGCGTACCGGAGACCCAACAATCAGCAAAAAAGACTCCAGCGGATTCTGGCGAATCCCCACGCACCGCCCGCCGAAGCAAGGCACGCGGCGCATTTTCCACGACAGGCCGACGCCAGCCGGAAGTTTGCTGAATGTTGGTTTTTTTCAGGACGCCAATCCCGGCCAAGGCACCTGCCCCGGCCAGGTCATCAGGCCATCGCCGCACACGGCGATCTGTAAGGAAATTCCCAAGTGCGGCGCGGGGTTGCCAATGCGTGCGCTGGAACACGCGCAGGGCGCGGCAGCGATCACGCTGGTGTCGTGTTGGGCCAGTGATGCGATGTTCGCGTACAGCGGATTCAGTGGCACAAGCGACACAGGGCGCGATGCAAGATCGGCAGGGTTCGTGCCGACCAAGGTCGGCACCCACCAAAGCAGGGGCCCTTACAACGGCTTCGGCGAGAACGTCAGGGTAGCGATCACGCCGCGCTGGCCACCGGGGCGCACGCTCACCTGCCAGCCGTACAGATCGCACAGGCGGCTGACGATCGACAGGCCGATACCGCCGCCCTGCGAGTGGCCGGCATGGGTGCCGCGGTAGCCACGCTGGAACAGCTTGGCTGCGTCTTCTTCGCTCAGGCCCGGGCCACTGTCGGTTACCGACACCGAATTGGTGCCGACGAACACGCGTACCTCGCCGTCCTGCGAGTACTTCACAGCATTGCCGATCAGGTTGCCCAGCGCCACCGACAGCGCCGCCTCGGGCGCATCGATCACCAGGTTGCGCTCACCTTCCAGCAGCAGCTCCAGCGGCTTGCCACCCAGCTGCGCACGATGCGCGTCCAGCAGCTGCTCGGCCACGCGGGCCACGTTGCTGGTGCCCTGCCCGCGCTCGTTGCGCGACAGCAGCAGCAGCGCGCCGATCAGATCGCTGCATTGCTGCTCGGCACGCTGGATGCGCTGCAGGCGCTGCAGCACCTTTTCGTCCAGGCCGGGCCGGGTCAGCAGCAGCTCGGTGGCACCTCGGATCACCGCCAGCGGCGTGCGCAGCTCGTGGCTGACGTCTGCATTGAACTCGCGGTCGCGCTGCACCACCTCGGTCAGCCGCGAGGAATAGTCGTCCAGTGCCTGGGCCAGCTGCCCCACTTCGTCGTCGGGGAAGCGTGGCGCCAACGGCTCGGGATCACTGGTGCCGCCGCGGTAGGCACGCAGCCGCGCGGCCAGATCCGACACCGGCTTCATCACCTTCGAGGCCGACCACCAGCCCAGCACCAGCGACAGCACGCTGAACACCAGCACCGACAGCACCAGCGCGCGGTTGAGCTGCTTGCCGCCGCGCACGCTGTCGGTCATGTCATAGGCGAGGAAGAACCAGGCGTCGTCGGCCTTGCGCACCGCAAGCTTGTAGGCGTACGGCTGGCCCTGCTCGTCGGTGCCACTCAGGTTGTAGTTGCCATTCTGCAGGTCGGCCCACTGCGGCCAGGATTCGCGGGCCTTGTCGAACTTGTCCGCCGAGTAGGCGTATGCCCGGATCTGCTGCACGGGCACCGCCGGATTGCGCCCCGGATGCTCGTAGAAGCGGCGCGCGTACTCTTCGATGTTGTGGTTGATCACGTCCTCCACCAACTGGTTTTCCACCCGCATGCGGGCCCAGTTGGTGGCGAACGCGAACAGTGTTGTCAGGCAGAAGCCCAACAACACGAACGACACGATGATGCGGCTGCGCAGGCGCCGCCGATAAGGCGTGCGCCGGCGCTCCCCCTTGGTTGCCACCGAATCAGGCTTCCGGGGTGGCGATGCGGTATCCGATGCCATGGCGGGTCTGGATCAGCGGCACTTCAAACGGCTTGTCGACCACCGCACGCAGGCCATGGATGTGCACGCGCAGCGAATCCGAGTCGGGCAGTTCCTCGCCCCACACACGGGTTTCCAGCTCCTGGCGGGTCACCACGGCGGGGGCCGCTTCCATCAGTGCCTGCAGGATCTTCAGCGCGGTCGGGTTGAGCTGCAGCAGCTTGCCCTGGCGGCGCACTTCCAGCGTGTCCAGGTTGTATTCCAGATCGCCGGTTTCCAGCACGCGGGTCTGCACGCCCTTGCCGCGTCGCGACAGGGCGTTCAGACGCACTTCCACTTCCTGCAGCGCAAACGGCTTGATCAGGTAGTCGTCTGCGCCGGAATCGAAGCCGGCCAGCTTGTTGTCCAGCGAATCGCGGGCAGTGAGCATCAGTACCGGGGTCTGCTTGCGCGCTTCATTGCGCAACTTGCGGCAGACCTCGATGCCGTCCATGCCTGGCAGGTTGAGATCCAACACGATCGCGTCGAACTCGTGCACCACGGCCAGGTGCAGACCGGTAACCCCGTCAGCCGCGAAGTCCACGGTGTGCCCCCGGTCCTCCAGGTAGTCGCCCAGGTTGGCCGCAATGTCGCTGTTGTCTTCGATTACCAGGATTCTCACTGTCACCTCTAATTGACGATTTTGCCGACGTGCTGAGCCTTGCTCAGATCGTGCTGTGCCTTGTCCTTGTACCGCTCACGCTCGGCGACGGTCATGCACTGTGTGGTGGACCGGTTCGAACCGATGACCTTTTCACGTTGGCATATTAGACGACTATCTTCACGCGCCTGTGTCAAAACCGTGTTCACGATCTCCTGATCGTTGAAGACATCGGTTCGCACCTGTTCAGGCATGGCATCACGGTTCGGATGCTGCTCGACGGCGGTGCGCATGCGTACCAGCGCCTCGCGCACACGGCTGCGATCGGCCGGCTTCAGTTCGCTGTAGGTCTTGCCATCATTGAGCTCGACTTCGATGCGTTCGATCTGCTGCTGCAGCGGTTTGCCCGGGATGAAGACCTCACCGGCCCGCTTGGAGGCCGCGACGGTGGTGGCCAGGGTCAGTCCCAGGATCAGGACTGCAGGTATCAGAAGAGGCTTCATGACAAACGAATCCTTGTTTGGGTTGAATGCCGACTGTATTCGCACCGCCTTCACGCCAGCAAGTGCCAACCGCCGGGGCGGCGGACGGCCTAGCGGTTGCCGGGCGGGCTGAAGTTGTTGAAGGTCCGCTGGTCATGGATCAGCGCCTTGCCCTTTTCTTCGATGCGCCGCCGCTCGGCCACGCTCAGGCAACGGCTTCGGGGCATGTTGCTGCCGGTGGTGCGGGTGTGCTGGCAGATCTGCCGGCTGTCCTCGTGGGCACGGGCCAGAACGGTGTTGATCCGTTCCTGATCGTTGAAGACCTCGGCCTGCACCTGTGGCGGGAGTTCCTGCAGCGCCTGGTGGTCGCCCATCCGCTGGGTGATGCGGGCCAGAGCCTGCCGCACCTGGGCACGGTCGTCTACGGAAATCTCGCTGTAGTTGCCGTCATCCAGGGCCTTTTCGACCCGCCGCACCTGCTCGGCCACCGGCGTCTGGCGGTCCATCTGCACAACGGGGTTCTCCGGCTTGGCCGCAGCAGTCCCCACCAGCCCCAGCAACAACGCGATCATCGTGATGCGGTACATCGCCAGCCTCCGATCCATCCAGGAACGATGGGGGCACTCTACGGCCGTCACCGGCCCTCCACAAGGGACGCTTCCCCGCCATAAAAAAGACCCAGGCGGTGCCCCCGCCTGGGTCTGAAGTTGTATCCCGATACCGATCCTGCTGAGAGGCAGAGCTGCGGTTCGCTGAAGGCTACGCCGGGGCCGATTAAAGGCGTGTTAAACCCGGGCTCATTCGCCTGTGAGAATCACAAGCAACTGAATAATCAGGGTTTTTTAAGTTTCTCGACGTGTTCGATGATGCGTGTCGCCACGTCCACCCCACAGGCGGCTTCGATCCCCTCCAGCCCCGGCGTGGAGTTGACCTCCAGCACCAGCGGGCCACGCGCGGAGCGGATCAGGTCCACCCCGCATACCGACAGGCCCAGCGCCTTGGCCGAACGCACCGCCACCTGCTGCTCGGCACGGCTGGCCTTGGCGGCCACCGCCGTGCCGCCGGCGTGCAGGTTGGAGCGGAAGTCACCTTCCGGCGCCTGCCGCTGCATCGAGGCCACCACCTGGTCGCCCACCACGAAGCAGCGCAGGTCGGCGCCCTTGGCCTCGCCGATGAACTCCTGCATCAGGAAATTGGCATACAGCCCGCGCAGGGCCTCGACGATGCCGCGCGAGGCGCTGGCCTTCTCGGTGAGGATCACGCCACGCCCCTGGGTACCCTCGTTGAGCTTCACCACGTGCGGCGGCGGGCCCAGCATGGAGAGCAGGTCGACGGTGTCATCGGGGTTGTCGCCAAACACCGTGACCGGCATGTCGATGCCCTTGGCTGCCAGCAACTGGTGCGCGCGCAGCTTGTCGCGCGAACGCAGGATCGCATCGGACGGGTTGGGCGTGCGTGCGCCCATCAGCTCGAACTGGCGCAGCACAGCGGTGCCATAGCGGGTGATGGAGGCACCGATGCGCGGAATGACCATGTCCACGCCGGTCATCGGCCGACCCTTGTAGTGCATCGAGAAGCCATCGGCGGCGATGCGCATGTAGCAGCGCAACGGGTCGAGGATGCGCACGGTGTGGCCGCGCACGCGCGCTGCCTCCACCAGCCGGCGGGTGGAATACAGGGAGCTGTTGCGGGACAGGATGGCGAGCTTCATCGCGGCAGGATCGGGCGGCAGGCGCGCAGCATAGCGCGGGCGTGTGGCGCTGCGATGATGGATGTACTCAGAGCCGCTGGCGCAACAGTGCCGGTGTCAGCTGCGTCATCTTCAACGTCAGCTTCCGCAGCGACGTTGCATTGGCATAGCCAACCCGCTCGGCCACATCCTCCACCGAAAGATCTGTCCGCTCCAGAAGCCGCTGAGCCATCCGCATCCGTACCGTCTGCACCAGCACCCGTGGCGAACTGCCGGTTACCCGATGGACGCGTCGGGCCAGGGTGCGCGCGGTCAGGTGCAGGCGCCGGGCCGCTTCTTGCATGCCCAGAGCATGCGGCAGGCTGGTTTCGATCAACGATTCGAAACGGCGTACGGTGTCGTCATCGTGGTCGGCATCCTGCCAGGCCATGTAGCGAGCCTGGGTGGTGCGGCTGTCCACCAGCAGGAAACGCATGACCGCCTCGGCCACGTCACGCCCGGAGTACTGGCGCACCAGGTGCAGCATCAGATCCATCTGTGCCATGGCTGCCCCTGCCGTGGTCAGTCGACCCTCTTCTGCCACCATGCAGGCCGGATCCAGCCGTGCCTGCGGGAAGCGCCGACGCAGCAGACCCGCCAATGCCCAATGACTGGTGACACGACGGCCGTCGAGCAATCCAGCCTCCCCCAGCACCAGTACCCCCGAACAGCTGGCGCAGACCCTGCCCCCGCGCGCGTGGAAGTGGGCAGCCAAGCGTGCCAGCTGCTGGGCATCCGGCATGGCCAACCGGCGCAATGCAATACCGTCGGTGTAGCGGGCGTCCAGTCCGCATGGCTCGTGCCCGTTGGCATCGAGCATGCCGTCCAGCCCCAGACTGGGAATGACCAGTACGCCGGCAGCCCCATCGCTGATGCTGGACAGCGGATCGGCCTTCAGCGTCATGCCATTGCTCAACCGCAACTGGCGACGGCTGCCCACCACGCGCCAACGCAGCGCCGGCTGGCCGAGGCGCTCGGCCGAGCGATTGGCGAAATCCAGTACATCGAGCGTCGCGCCCACGCTGGCCGCCAACGTCCCGTCGAGCACCGCGATGATGAATTCAGGTTTGTCCATTCTGGATTGTTTTTTGTCAATCAAGACACCTCGCAGTGTAGACCAGCAACGCTTTAATAAGTCACGCGGTCATCACATCGGGGGCTTGAGCAATGCAGACAGAGCCACGCAGCACGGTGTTGATGGGCTCGCCTGCAGTGCTGCCATCACTGTGGCCAGCCTTCGCCCTGTGCCTGTCGATGGCGGTTGCCAACGGCCTGGGACGATTTGCCTACGCACTGCTGCTTCCCGCCATGCGCGAGGACCTGCAATGGACCTATGCGCAGGCGGGTTGGCTCAACACGGCAAATGCGCTCGGCTATGTGCTTGGAGCAGGCACCGCCTATGCGCTTCTGCACCGGGTCAGCGCACGCCGCTTGTTCCAGGCAGGCCTGGGGCTGTGCGTGCTCACTCTCGCCGTGACCGGCGCCAGCGGTGCCCTGCCCTGGCTGAGCACCCAACGCGTGCTCAATGGCGTCGGCGCTGCCTGGGTCTCGGCCTGTGGCAGCACGCTCGTGCTGCTGCACTACCGGCATGCACCCAACCGTCGCGGAGCGGCAACAGGTCTGTTCTTCGGCGGCGCCGGCATCGGGATCATTGCCGCCGGCCTGGCCGTGGCGCCGCTGCTGGCCATCCATGGGGCCGCAACCTGGCCAACGGCGTGGCTGGTGCTGGGGGCTGTTGGGCTCCTCGCCTCGATATGGCCAATGACACTGGCCGGCCGGATACAGGAATCAACCGCCGTCACGGAAGCGCACGACCCTGCGCCGCTGCCACTTCGGCACCTGGGTGCCTGCCTGGCAGCCTACTTCTGCTGGGCCGGTGGCTACATCATCTATCTCACTTTCATTTTCGCGTGGCTGCGCGACCACGGACTGTCCTGGCAGCAGGGCATCGCCGTGTGGACGGTGCTGGGCATCGCAATCCTGTGTTCGGGAATGCTCTGGCGGCGCGCGCTGGGTGCATGGCCTGGCGCGCACGTGCTGTCAGCGTGCTGCGCGGTGTCACTGCTGGGCACGCTGGCACCGTTGCTGGGCGGCACGACGGGCCTGTTTGTTTCCGCAGCGGTGTTCGGCTCAAGCGTCTTCATCGCTGCAGCCGCCATCGCGGTCCTTGTCCGGCAGAACCTGCCCGCGGCGCGCATCGGCCGCGCGATGGCCCTGTTCAACCTCGCCTTCGCCGCCGGCCAGGCCATCGGCCCGGTGGCCGCCGGCGCAGTGGCCGATCGAACCGGTCTGGACGGCGCGCTATGGCTCAGTGCCGCGCTGCATGTCGCCGCCGTCGCCCTGCCGTGGGCGGCACGCGCCCCGCGCGGCGCCGGATGAACCTCACCAGCCTCCAAGGAGCTCCGTGTGCGCATTGTCATCTCCCCGCGATTTTCCGAAGTCGATGTGCTCGGGCATGTCACCAACACTGCACTGCCGGTGTGGTTCGAGCATGGCCGCCTTCCGATCTTCCTGCATTTCAGCCAAACCGGAAACATGCGCGATCTCAGCCTGATCCTGCGCCGTTACGAGATCGACTTCCTGAAACAGATCCGCGCAGAGCACGACGTCGAGATCGACACCCGCATTGATGCGATCGGCCGGTCGTCCCTGTCCATCGTGCAGAACGCCTTCCAATGCGGCCAGCAGGTCGCCAGCGGACGCTGCGTGATGGTCCATTTCGACTACTCCGCCAACGCTGCGCAGGAGATCGACGGCACGCGACGACGCGCCCTGTCGATCTTCTTCACCGAGGAGTTCGCCCAATCACTTGCGATGAAGGAACCATCATGCTGAACAAGACCCACCGCGACACCGAGAGCTTCCTGCGGCAGATCCAGAACGTGCTGCCCGTGTTCGACAGCAATACGCTGCCGCAGGAGCCGCTGCCCAAGGAGCGCTGGGCGCAACTGATGGACGAGGGCATCTGCCTGCCCGCTATTCCGGTGGCGCACGAGGGGCGGCACAACCACCGCGAAATGTGCGAAGTGATTGAAATGATGTCGGAGTACAACCTGCCGCTGGGCATGTACACGATGATCGTAACCGTGCTTTTCCTGCGCAACGTAGCGCTCAGCGGATCGTCCCGGCTGCAGGCCGAGGTCTTCGAGGACTTCCTCGAAAACCCCGTGATCGGTGGCATCGCCTTCACCGAGCCGGAGCATGGCTCGAGCCTGTCGCGCATGAAGACCACCTACGAAGAACAGGATGGCAGCTACTACGTGCGGGGCAGCAAGCATTGGCAGGCCTTCAGCGCGCAGGCCGACTGGTGGATCGTGTGCGCCCGCCAGTACGCCGGAAAACAGTTCGGCTACTTCGTGCACCGGCGCTCGGATGGTGGCTTCGTTACCACCGAGGTCTACGACAGCCTTGGCCTGAAGAACCTGGGGTACGGTCTGAACGAAATCGATATCCGGGTAGCCCCTCACCGGCGGCTCGACAAGCGTCGCACGGGACTGGGCGATACAGCCGAGATCCTGTGCGCGTCGCGGTTCAGCAAGGCGGCGATGTCCAGCGGCTTTCTGCGCCGCCTCTACCGGGAAGCACTGTCGCAGACGCAGAGCCGACAGATCGGCAAAGGCTCCCTGTATGACATCGAATACGTGCGCTACAAAGTGTCGCGCATCCGCAACCACTACGTGATCTGCAATGCGCTTTACCACCACCTTCTGCTTGAAGAAGACTACACCTGCGACATCTCCGGCAGCATGTTCGCCTCCCTTGCCACCAAGGTGCTGTCGTCGGAACTGATGCTGGATTCCGCCATCGACTACCAACAGCTGTGCGGCGGAGAAGGCTACCGCACGGGTGCAGACAACATCGCTGCACACGCCCTGCTGGATGCACGGGTGTACACGATCTTCGATGGAACCAATGATCTGCTGTGCCAACATCTGGCCGACATCGCCCTGCATGAGATGCATGTTGGCGGGTTCGCGAATCTGCGCGACGTCCTGCAGGCCAACCCCTACAGCCGCTTCGCTGCGGCTCAGGCACCCCAGTTCGACGACATCGATACGCAGAACCTCAACCAGGCAGGCCGGGTTGTTCTGGGGCGGATGCTGTCGCGGGTCTTCGGGTTGGATTGCCTGGTGCGCCGCGCACAGCGCCTGCACCAGCTGCCCGGAGCGGGTCTGGTGGCGCGCGACCACGAGTCACAGGCACGCTACGACCGCCGCGACATCCGACAGGCATCAAAACTGCTGATGCTCAATCTCAATGCGCTGCGGGAAGAGCTCGATTACGTGCAGAGCGACGCATGTGCATGAAGCAACGTCGATCATGGACAGTCTTGGCAGGGCCTCGTGGCGCAGCAACGTGGAAACTGCACGTTGAACCACAGGGCTGTGCGGAACCCCGGAGCGTCTGATACTGGCCCGGGCCGCAGGATGGAGCGGGCGATGGGAATCGAACCCACGTCAGTAGCTTGGGAAGCTACAGCTCTACCATTGAGCTACGCCCGCGTTGCGGTGGAAAGTCTATGCGCTGGGGCCGGTGTTGCGCAATGGTGCCCCCTGCATCAGAGCGGGGCCGGAGCCCTTTCGTTGCCGAAGGGGATCCGACCCCGCCTGGTTTCTGCTTAGAAGCTGCCGCTGAAGTTGGCGAACAGCGTCGCGTCCTGGGCACGCTTCTGCCCGGCCGAAGCGCTCAGGCCGAAGTTGCTCTGCAGGCCGAACAGCTCGGTACGGGCACCCAGCACCACGGTGGCGTAGTTCTTGTCGAAGTTCAGGCCCGGCACTCGATAGCTGCCCAGTTCCGGCAGGGTCTGCAGCCAGGCACTGGCCTGCTTGGTGTCTTCGAACTCGTGGTCGTAGGTCAACTGCGCGTACGGCTTGACGGTGCCGCCATCGAAGCGGGCCTGCCAGCCGATGCGACCGACGGTCGAATCGACATTCTGGCGGTCATAGCCCAGTGCGGTGGCCAGGGTGCCGGCCGCAGCGCTTTCGGTGTAACCGTCGATCTTCACCTTCTGCCAGATCACCGAAGCAATCGGGCCGTGGCGGAAGCCGCCTTCGGTGCCGAACTCGTAACCGGCGTTCAGGGCAGCAGTCAGGTTGCTGCCGTCCGGCGAACCACCGTGCTCGCGGGTGGCCGGCCCCAGCTGGACCTTGCGGTTCACGTCATAGGACAACCAGGTGTAGCTGACCTGGCCGTTCACCCAGATGCGGTCGCCATACCAGCCGGCGAACAGACCGGCGGTGGTGTCCTTCTGGGTGAAGTCGCCACGGCTGTTGCCGAAGTCGGCATTGAGGCGGCCGAAGCCGGCGAAGCCGCCGAACACCATGCCGTCGCGCGCCCAGTCGATACCGAACAGGCCGGCCGGGGCCAGGCCGTCGTACAGGTCGGCATGGTCATAGCGCTGCATGTCACCACGCACGCCGCCCCACCAGGACAGGCCGTCGGCCGGGCGACCACCCAGGTGCATGCTGACCTGGTCGGCACGCGAACGGCCGATGGTCTGTGCCGAGTGGCTCAGCACCTGCTGCAGACGCGGGCCTTCCAGCACCGAGACCGCGTACTGGCCCAGCAGCTGATGGCCGGCGGTGGTCGGATGCACGCCGTCGGCGAACAGGTAGGTGTTGGCCGCATCCGGGCTGACGTAGCTGGTCGGGTTGCAGCCGATGATGCTCGCAGTGGAATTGTTCGGATCGATCTTGCAGGCCGTGCTGGTGACGTTGGTGAAGCCATACATGGCCGGATTGGCGGTCACCTCGCGCAGGATGCTGAAGGTGTCGAGCGGAATGAACTCGATGCCCGCCTGCTTCAGGCCACCGTACAGGGCCTTGTTGTAGCCGGCCGACAGCGCGGTGGCGGCAGCGGCGTTGGGGCCGCGGAACTGCGGAGTGATGCCCACGTCCGGCAGATTCGGCACCAGCACATACTGCGCCCCGGCCTGCTTCAGTGCGCCCACCAGGGCGATCTGGTCGGTGACTGCTGCCCCGATGATGCCCTGCACCTGGGCCTGCGATGCACCGCCGGCCGCTGCGCGCGTGGCCGCGAACAGGTCATTGGCACCGCCCCAGACGGTGTACAGGGCATTGGCGTCAGCCTTGCCGCCATTTGCGGCAAGGTAACGGGCGGCCTGCGACTTCAGCGACGGAATGGCTCCCAGGCCACCCGCTTCGTCGACCGATACACGGGCGCCGCCAACGGCGTAGTTGTCGCCATTCTGGCCATTACCGTTGGGCGTGCCATCGAGGCCGTAGTAATTGGCCAACTGTTGCGACCACACCAGCCCCGGGTTGGTGGTGAACTGGCCGGTGACCGGCCGCACGCCCGGATCCAGCAGCGGGCGGAAATAGCCGGCATCGGTGAGGCTGTCACCGAAGAACACGGCTCTGGAATACGGGGATTCGCCTGCCATGGCCGGTACCGCGGCCAGCGCGATCGCGGCCGCCATCAGGGAGCGGATCGGGCGTTTGCTGAGCAGCATGTAAAGAACTCCTGTGGGGATATCGTTGAGGACCCGGCGGACGTACGCCGGCGCACGGTGAATGGTTTCACCGCGCCGCCTTTTGCTCACGCTGCGCCGCCGCATGAATTGTCGCCCGGGCACGGGAAAACCCGCTGTGCCGGAGCTGGCGCCCGGTTCAATTTGCAAACGTTCCGATCCCGGCGGGCTATCAGCGACAATGCGCGGATGAACATCCAGCTCAACGGTGAACCCCGTACCCTGCCCGCTTCGGCGACCCTCCACGACCTGCTCGACGCCGAGCAGCTGCTGCAGCGCCGGGTGGCGGTGGAGGTCAACGGCGAGATCGTCAGCCGTAGCCGCCATGGCGAGCATGTCCTGTCCGAAGGCGACATTGTGGAGATCGTGCACGCGCTGGGCGGCGGCTGAGACCTGCCTTAGTAGTGCCGGCCGCTGGCCGGCAATCCGACGCTGTGAGGCACCCTGCATCTGCCGGCCAGCGGCCGGCACTACCCTCACCCTCCTGCGGACAGCACCACCTTGCGTGACCCCATCTTCAGGCGGATAAGCGATAATCGCGCCATGAACGTTCATGTCTCCCCCGATTCGCTGGTGATCGCCGGCAAGACCTATGGCTCGCGGCTGCTCACTGGCACCGGCAAGTTCAAGGACCTGGAAGAAACCCGCCTGGCCACCGAGGCTGCTGGCGCCCAGATCGTCACCGTGGCCATCCGCCGCACCAACATCGGGCAGAACCCGGGCGAGCCGAACCTGCTCGACGTGCTGCCACCGGACCGCTACACCATCCTGCCCAACACCGCCGGCTGCTACACCGCCGAAGACGCGGTACGTACGTGCCGGCTGGCCCGTGAGCTGCTGGACGGCCACAACCTGACCAAGCTGGAAGTGCTGGGCGACCAGAAGTCGCTGTACCCGGACGTGGTGCAGACCCTCAAGGCCGCCGAACAGCTGGTCAAGGACGGCTTCGAAGTGATGGTCTACACCTCCGACGACCCGATCCTGGCCAAGCGCCTGGAAGAGATCGGCTGCGCTGCGGTGATGCCGCTGGCCGCGCCGATCGGCTCGGGCCTGGGCATCCAGAACAAGTACAACCTGCTGCAGATCATCGAAGACGCCAAGGTGCCGATCATCGTTGACGCTGGGGTGGGCACCGCGTCGGATGCGGCAATCGCGATGGAGCTGGGCTGCGACGGCGTGCTGATGAATACCGCCATTGCCGGTGCACGCAGTCCAGTGCTGATGGCCAGCGCCATGCGCAAGGCGGTCGAGGCCGGCCGCGAGGCCTTCCTGGCCGGGCGCATCCCGCGCAAGCGCTACGCCAGCGCCTCTTCCCCGGTGGATGGGCTGATCGGCTGATGACCAATCCTTTCGACAGCGCCGGTTCCAAGGCCCCGCCCAAGCCCTTCACCGTGAGCGAGGGCCGCCGCGAGGTGCGCAGCTTCGTGTTGCGCCAGGGCCGCTTCACTCCCGCCCAGCAGCGCGCGTTCGACGAACGCTGGCCGCGCTTCGGCATCGACTACAACGGCCAGCCGCGTGACCTGGACGCCACCTTCGGCCGCCCGGCGCACAAGGTGCTGGAAATCGGCTTCGGCAATGGTGCCGCGCTGCGCTTCGCCGCCCAGCACGATCCGTCGCGCGACTACGTCGGCATCGAAGTGCACGCGCCCGGCGTGGGCCGGCTGCTGAACGCGCTGGCCGACGACAACGCCGACCACGTGCGCCTGTACCACCACGATGCGGTGGAAGTGCTGCAGAACGAGATCGCCGATGGTGCGCTGGATGAAGTGCGCATCTACTTCCCGGACCCGTGGCACAAGAAGCGCCACAACAAGCGCCGCCTGCTGCAGCCTGCATTTGCCGAGCTGCTGGTGCGCAAGCTGCGCCCGGGTGGCCGCCTGCACTGCGCCACCGACTGGGAAGACTACGCCGAGCAGATGTGGGACGTGCTTGATGCCACCGCCGGGCTGGTCAACCGCGCCGGCCCGCGTGGCAGCGTGCCGCGCCCGGACTGGCGCCCGCAGACGCACTTCGAGACCCGCGGCCAGAAGCTCGGCCACGGCGTCTGGGACCTGTTGTACGACCGCACCTGACGATCGCCTGAGGACACTGCGCCCCACATGGATACCGCGCTGACGCTGACCAACGACATGAAGCTCGTGCTCGGGCTGGTCGGCTTCACGATGGCAATGTTCCTGTTCGAGCGCATCCGCGCCGACGTGGTCGCGCTGGTGGTGCTGGTGGTGCTCGGTGTCACCGGACTGATCGCGCCGGAGGAGATCTTCGGCGGTTTCTCCGGTAACGCGGTGATGAGCATCATCGCCACCACCATCCTCGGTGCGGGCCTGGACCGCACCGGGGCGCTGAACCGCCTGGCAGCCTGGCTGCTGCGGCGCGGCCACGGTGTCGAGCAGCGTCTGCTGATGATGACCACCACCATCGCCGGCCTGAACTCGTCCTTCATGCAGAACCCGTCGGTGATGGCGCTGTACCTACCGGTCGCCTCGCGACTGGCGGCGCGCACCGGGCTGACGATGCAGCGCCTGCTGCTGCCGATCTCGGCGGCGATCGTGATGGGCGGCGCGCTGACCATGGTCGGCAATTCGCCGCTGATCCTGCTGAACGATCTGCTGGCCTCGGCCAACAACAACCTGCCCTCGGGCCTGGCCACCATCGAGCCGCTGCGCATGTTCGCGCCGCTGCCGATCGGCGTGGCCCTGCTGATCGCCTCGCTGCTGTACTTCCGCTACTACGGCGACCGCAAGCTGGTGGAAGAGGAAAGCCTGGTCAACGACGGGGTCACCCCGGCGCGCACCGAGAGCTATTTCGCCAAGACCTATGGCATCGAAGGCGATGTGTTCGAGCTGGTGGTGACCGCCGAAAGTCCGCTGGTGGGCATGACCCTGGGCGAGGCCGAGACCCTGCACGATGCCCCGCTGCTGCTGGCCCTGAAAACCGGCAATGACACCCGCCTGGCGCCGCCGGCGGAGATGCGCATCTGGGTCGGCAGCGTGCTCGGCGCGATGGGCCCGCGCGAGCAGATCAACGACTTCGCGCAGAACCAGTTCCTGCGCATGTCATCGCGCCTGAAGCACCTGGGTGACCTGTTCAACCCGAGCCGTGCCGGTATTTCCGAGGCGGTGGTGCCGCCGACCTCGAACGTGATCGGCAAGAGCGCGGCCGACCTGCGCCTGCGCAAGGAACGCGGCATCAGCCTGCTGGCGATCAACCGCGACAAGCAGGTGATCCGCGAGGACGTGCGCGATGTGCAGCTGCGCGCTGGCGACATGCTGGTCTTCCACAGCATCTGGACCGACCTGGCGCAGGCCGCCAAGAGCCGTGACTTCGTGGTGGTGACTGACTACCCGACCGGCGAACAACGCCCGCACAAGTTCAAGATCGCCATGGCGATCTTCGCGCTGACCATCCTGATCGCGCTGACCAGCAAGCTGCCGGTGGCGCTGACGCTGATGACCGGCGTGGCTGGCATGCTGCTGACCGGCGTGCTGCGCATGGACGAGGCCTACGCCTCGATCAACTGGAAGACGGTGTTCATGATGGCCGGGCTGATTCCGCTCGGCTGGGCGATGGATTCCAGTGGCGCGGCGGCGTGGGTGGCCGGCCACACCATCGACAAGCTGCCCACCGGCATCCCGGTATGGGTACTGGAAGTGGCACTGGCGCTGCTGACCACGGCGTTCTCGCTGGTGATCAGCCACGTGGGCGCGACCATCGTGATGGTGCCCATTGCGGTGAACCTCGCGTTGGCGGCGGGCGGCAATCCGACGGCGTTCGCGCTGATCGTGGCGCTGTCGGCCTCCAACAACCTGATGACGGCCTCGAACCCGGTGATTTCGATGATCACCGGCCCGGCCAACTACACCCCACGCGAAATGTGGCGGGTCGGCGGACCGTTGTCGCTGATCTACACGTGCGTGGTGGTGCTGATGATCAACCTGATGTTCTGAGGGTTGGGCTTGTTGGCAGGGCTGCGATAGGTGGGTGCGGACCGTTGGTCCGCACAGGGCTTGCCTGCAACGGAGCGTGCGGACCAACGGTCCGCACCTACCTCAAGCAACATCGCCCGGCCTCAGGCCAGGTAGATCTGCCCGTCGCGCACGTCCACTGGCACCGCGCGCAGGCGGTCGCCCTTGCACGGGCCGGCGATGCAGTCGCCGCTGTCCAGCGCAAACGAGGCACCGTGGGCGGCACACACCAGGTGGCCCTCGCGGCTCTTCAGGAACTGGCCCGGGGCCCAGTCCAGGCGACGGCCGGCGTGCGGGCAGATGTTCAGGAACGCACGCACCTGCGCGCCATCGCGGTACAGCACCAGCGACTCGGCATCGCCATCAACCACCGCTTCGACCTCGGCAAACGCGCCATCGGCAATGGCATCAAGGGCGATCAGGGCAGCGGCGGCAGTCATGGCGAAGGCTCGGACAGTAAACCCGCATTGTCGCACGCCCACTCAGGTGACTGGCTGCGACATGAACACAAGTCATTGATCCGTAATAAGCACAGGCTATATTTAACGAGTTTTTCACTCAATGACAGTGGCGCGTCCCGATACTCTGGTTTCGCTGATCCCAGCCTATCGAGTCGCCATGTTCAATCGCGCATCCGCCTTCAACCAGTTCCGCACCCTGTTCGCGCCGCGCAAGCCGCGTCACCCGCTGGTGCGTGTTGCCGTGGGCCTGCTCGGCCTGGCGATCCTGGCCGCGATGGTGTTCATCGGCGTGTTTGTTGGTGCGGCGATGATCCTGGTCGGCCTGGCGTGGAAGCTGCTGGCTTCGCGCAAGCCGGGTGTCGCCCGTCCGGTCGACCCGACCGTGGTCGAGGGCGAGTACCGCGTGGTGCGCAAGCCGGTGTTGCCGGCCTCGCGCTGACCTACGCCACCGCGCCCGCTGACGGCGGGCGCCATGCGTTCTAGACTGCGGGCACGCCCTTCCTGGATGCCCGCATGTCCGATGTCTCCGATGTGATCCCTGCCGTAGCCCTGCCGCGTGTGCCGGTAGCCGGTGGCGGCAGCTTCCCCGTGCACCGCATCTACTGCGTCGGCCGCAACTTCGCCGACCACGCCCGCGAAATGGGCGCGGCGGTGCCGGCGGCCGATGACCGTGGCCGCCCGATGTTCTTCAGCAAGCCGGCCGATGCGATCGTGGTCGGCCACGACGATGCCATCCCCTATCCGCCGGCGACCGCCAACCTGCACCACGAAGTAGAGCTGGTGGTGGCGATCGGCCGCGATGCGCCCGCCGGCGAGCTGGCGGTGGCCGATGCCGACGCACTGGTCTATGGCTATGCCGTCGGCCTGGACCTGACCCGCCGCGACCTGCAGGCCGCGGCCAAGGACAAGGGCCACCCGTGGGATGCAGCCAAGGGCTTCGATGCCTCCGCGCCGATCAGCGAAATCGTCCACGCCGAGGAAGTGGGCGACCTGGCCGCGCTGAACCTGTCGCTGGAGGTCAACGGCGAAGTACGCCAGCAGGCGCTGCTCGACCAGATGATCTGGAACGTACCGGAGATCCTGCATGAACTTTCCAAGCTGTGGCAGCTGCGTGCCGGCGATCTGGTGTTCATGGGCACCCCGTCCGGGGTGGCCGCACTGAAGCCCGGCGACCGCTTCAGTGCCCGCCTGGAAAACGTGGCCGAGCGCCACGGCGTGATCGCCGGCTGACATCACCTGCGCTACCCTGCGCGCTGTCCACTTCCCCCACCGGAGAAAAACAACAATGGGAATGCTCACCGAGTTCAAGGAATTCGCGATGCGCGGCAACGTCATCGACCTCGCCGTCGGCGTGGTGATCGGCGCGGCCTTCGGCAAGATCGTGACGGCGCTGGTCGAGAAGATCATCATGCCGCCACTGGGCTACCTGATCGGCCGCGTGGACTTTTCCAGTCTGGCCTGGACCCTGTCGCCGGCTCACCTGGGTCCTGATGGCAAGGAGATTCCGGCCGTGGTGGTTGGCTACGGCGACTTCATCAATACCATCATCCAGTTCGTGATCGTGGCCTTCGCCATCTTCATCGTGGTCAAGGCGATCAACCGCCTGTCGCGCAAGCAGGAAGCCGCCCCGGCCGCACCGGCCGAGGAAGTGGTGCTGCTGCGCGAGATCCGCGACAGCCTGAAGAAATAAGTCCGCCTACCGGTAGTGCCGGCCGCTGGCCGGCAACCTCCGAACAAGCGGGGAGCCGGCCAGCGGCCGGCACTACCGCTACTGCACGAAAGCCCCGCCCCGGCGGGGCTTTCGCTTTGCCGGACGTGGCGGAAAACAGCGTTCGCGCCAGCCATTACCTCCCGCCCATGCGCACGCCTGAACGACTGTTAAGCTCCAAGGCTTAGGTCCCTTCCCGGAGTTGTCCATGCGTCGCCGCCTCCTTGCCATCGCATCCTCCCTCGCCCTGCTGGCCGGCCCGGCCTTCGCGGCGCCGCACACCACCACCCTGCCCCCGGCGTCGCTGGCGACCGCCGCGCAGCTGCGCGACCAGGCGCTGGCCGATGACACCGGCTGGAAGGTGGTCGAATCGCTGACCACCGAGATCGGCCCGCGCATCGCCGGCAGCGAAGCCGACGCCCGCGCCGTGGCCTGGGCCGAAGCCAAGTTCAAGGCCCTCGGCTTCGACAAGGTCTGGAAGGAGCCGGTGACGTTCCCGAAGTGGGAGCGCCGCAGCGAACACGCCGCGGTGACCGGCAAGAACCCGCAGCCGCTGCAGATCACCGCATTGGGCGGCAGCCCGGGCGGCACCGTGGAAGCCGAAGTGGTGCGCTTCGCCGACCTGGCCGCACTGCAGGCTGCACCGGCAGGTTCGCTGAAGGGTAAGATCGCCTTCGTCGATTACCAGATGCTGCCGTTCCGCGATGGCCGCGACTACGGCCGTGGTGGTGCGATCCGCAGCAAGGGCCCGTCCGAGGCGATCCGCAAGGGCGCGATCGGCTTCCTGATGCGCTCGGCCGGTACCGACTCGCACCGCGTGCCGCACACCGGCATCACCCGCTTCGACGACGGTCTGACCCCGGTGCCGTCGGCGGCGCTGTCGGTGCCCGATGCCGACCAGCTGGCCCGTCTGCTCGCGCGAGGCAGCACCACGGTGAAGGTGGCGCTGGACTGCGGTTGGGATGGCACTGCCACCTCGTACAACGTGATCGGCGAGATCACCGGCCGCAGCCTGCCGAAGGAAGTGGTGGTGATCGGTGGTCACCTGGATTCGTGGGACCTGGGCACCGGCGCGGTGGATGACGGCGCGGGCGTGGGCATCACCATGGCCGCCGGCCACCTGATCGGCCAGCTGAAGCAGGCGCCGAAGCGCACCATCCGCGTGATCGCCTTCGCCAACGAGGAGCAGGGTCTCTACGGCGGCAAGGCCTACGCCGAGGCACACGCCAAGGACGTGGCCCTGCACCAGCTGGCCGCCGAGAGTGACTTCGGTGCCGGCCGCATCTATGCCTTCAACACCGGTTCGCCGAACCCGGACGGCTCACGAGAAGCGACGAAGCAGATTGCCGAAGTGATGAAGCCGCTGGGCATCGAGTACCAGGCCGACAAGGGCGGCTCGGGCCCGGACGTCGGTCCGTTGGCCGCCAAGGGCGGTGCATGGGCGTGGCTGGCGCAGGACGGCTCGGATTACTTCCACCTGCACCACACCGCCGACGACACGCTGGACAAGATCGACCCGAAGGCACTGGCGCAGAACGTGGCTGCATACACCGTGTTCGCGTACCTGGCGGCAGAGGCCGATGGCAACTTCGGCAGCGAAGCGAAGGCGACCACGCCGCCGAACGAGTGATGCGGTAGCGCCGGGCCATGCCCGGCGAGCGCGGCGGGAGCGGTGCGAACCAAGGTTCGCACCAACCACGGCAGATCCTGCAGCGGGAACCGGCAGGATCAGAGCCCTCGCCCAGGCGAGGGATCCGACCCCAAGCAGAGGTTCAATCGCGTCGACTGGCCCACTGCGCGAGCAGCACGGCCGTGGCCGAGGCCACGTTCAGGCTCTCCACCGCGCCGCTGCCGGGAATCGAGACCTGCAGGTCGCATTCGCTGGCAAGGCCGCGGTCCATGCCCTCGCCTTCTGCGCCCATTACGTACACAAGACGCGACGGCAGCGACGCACGGAACACGTCGTCGCCCCCCTCAACGAGGGTCGCCGCCAGCCCGAAGCCGGCTGCACGCAGCTGCGCCATCGCCTGAGCGGTCTCCGGCAACTGCACCAGCGGCACCGACTCCGCACCACCCTCGGCCACGCGTGCGGCGGCACCGGACAGCGCCAGTGTGCTGCCAGCCGGCAGCAGCAGCGCCTTGACGCCGAAGTGCGCGGCCGAGCGCAGGATCGCACCGAAGTTGTGCGGATTGCCGACACCGTCCAACCACAGCGCCAACGCCGGGCCTTCGTCCAGTTCCTCCAGCCACTGCGCCAGCGGCACGACCGGCGCGCGCAGCACGTCGGCCACCAAGCCTTCGTGGTGCGTGGTCGCGGCCAGCTTGTTGAGGTCGCCCTCTTCCACCACGCGATAGCCCACGCGGTTGGCCACGCACCACTTCAGCACCGGCTGCATGCGCGGAATCAGCGCGTCCACCAGGTACAGCTTGCGCAGCGCCTGCGGGCGCTTGGCGAACAGGGCCTGCACGGCGTTCCAGCCATACAGGCGCAGTTCGTCATTGCCGCGTCCCGGTGGCGGCGGGGTGCCGCCCTCACGCGGAGGCAGCGGGGTGGCCCGCGGCGGTCGCGACGACGGGCGGCGGGCATTCTTCCAGGGATCATTCACTACGGGACAACTCCAGCTTGCGTTGACGCCAGAAATCGGCGTTCTTGATGCCCAGGGCATCGGGGTCGAAGGTCGGATCGAGGCCGAGCTTCTTCTGTCGTTCGTAATCACGCAGGGCCAGCATGGCCGGCTTCTGGATGATGAGGATGGCAATGATGTTCAGCCAGGCCATCAGGCCCACGCCGATGTCACCCAGCGCCCAGGCCAGGGTTGCATTATGGAACGCGCCGAACACCACCATGCCGATGATGCCCAGGCGCAGTACCAGCACGGTCAGCGGGCGCTTCCTGTTGTGGTTCACATAGCTGAGATTGGTCTCGGCCATGTAGTAGTACGCCATGATGGTGGTGAAGGCGAAGAAGAAGATCGCAATCGATACGAACGCCGAACCCCAGCCCGGCAGCACCGCTTCCACGCCGGCCTGCGCGTAGCCCGCACCTTCCGGAATGCCGGCCAGGCCCTGGAAGATCGGCTCGGCGCCGGCCACCGGCGAGTACACGTTGTAGGTGCCGCTGGCCAGGATCAGGAACGCGGTGGCGGTGCACACCATCATGGTGTCGAAGTAGATGGCGAAGGCCTGCACATAGCCCTGCTTGGCCGGGTGCGAGACTTCCGAGGCGGCTGCAGCGTGCGGGCCCGAACCCTGGCCAGCCTCATTGGCATAGATGCCACGCTTGATGCCCCACTCCACCGCCAGGCCCATCATCGCGCCGAACGCGGCGTGGGTGCCGAAGGCACTCTTGAAGATGATGCCGAACATTTCCGGCACGCGATCGTAGTTGATGATCATGATGACGATGGCGGTCAGGATGAAGGCCGCTGCCATGAACGGCACCACCACCTCGGCGAAGTTGGCGATGCGCTTGACGCCGCCGAAGATCACCACGCCCAGCAGCAGCGCCACCACGATGCCGATACCCAGCTTCAGTGCCTGCACCGATTCCATGCCCAGCATCTGGCCATCCAGCGGGCCACACAGCGCAGTGCCGCGGCAGGCGTTGATGATGCTGTCGGCGATGGCATTGGCCTGCACGCCCGGCATCAGGAAGCCGGCCGCAATGATCGTGGCGATGGCGAAGACCAACGCGTACCACTTCAGGCCCATGGCCTTTTCGATGTAGTACGCGGGGCCACCGCGGTAGCGGCCTTCGGCGTCCTTGGTCTTGTAGATCTGCGCCAGCGTACATTCCACGTACGACGTGGACGCGCCGAGGAAGCCCATCACCCACATCCAGAAGATGGCACCGGGGCCGCCGAAGGCGATGGCGGTGGCCACGCCGGCGATGTTGCCGATGCCCATGCGGCCGGCCATCGACATGGCCAGGGCCTGGAACGAGGACACACCGGCGTCGGATTTCTCACCCTTGACGGTGAGGCGGCACATCTCGAGAAAGCCGCGGATCTGCATGAAACGCGTGCGCAGGCTGAAGAACAGGCCGGCGGCCAGGCACATGAAGATCAGCGCCTTGCTCCAGATGATGCTGTTGATGAAATGTACGGTAGCTTCCACGCGCGCTCTCTCCAGTCGGCGGGTTGTAAGGACGTCCCGTCGGCTGGAGGGGACCGGTCGATTCTCCCTGATCGAAGGCCGCTGCGGTAGCGCTGTTTTGTAGAGCCGAGCCCATGCTCGGCTTGGCGGGGACGGCAGCCGAGCATGGGCTCGGCTCTACAGCCGCCTGCGCGCGTGTTCAGGGCAGTTGCGTGCGCACCCGGGCAAAGCGGCGCAGGTCATGCAGCACCCCGCGCTTGTAGACCGCGCAGCGGTCCACGCCCTCTTCCTGGAAGCCGTTCTTTTCCAGCACCCGGGCCGAACCAAGGTTGAAGTCGACTACCCCGGCCTGCAGCCTGAACAGGCGCAGCTCGTCCATCACCCACGGTGCGAACAGTCCGACCACGCGGGTCATCAGGCCCTGGCCCCAGTGCGCCTGGCCCAGCCAGTAGCCCAGTTCCGCCATGTGCCCGCGCTCGGCATGGCCCTGCTGGGCCCCGACGCTGCCGCAGGCCTGGCCGTCGATCTCGATGGCCAGGTTCAGGGTGCCCGGGGCCAGCACGCGGCCAGCCAGGAAGGCCTCGCCATCCTCGCGCGTGTACGGGTACGGGAAGCGGTCACGCAGGCCGCGCGACACTTCGGCGTCGTTGGCGTGGCGCAGCAGGGATTCCAGATCATCCGGGCGCCAGGGGCGCAGGCAGAAGCCCTCGCCCTGCAGGTGTGGGGTCAGAGCCCTTTCCCTTTGGGAAAGGGATCCGACCCCGCTGGCGGTCAGGTCAGGCATGGCCACCCACCGAAGGCGATTTCGCTTCCTGCTTCTCCAGTTCACGCTTCACCGCTTCCGGCGAGCGGGTGTACGGGGCCAGCCGCGCGTAGAACGCCGGCACCACGAACAGCGACAGGAAGGTGGAGAGGGTCACGCCGAAGATGATCACGATGCCGATGGTGCCACGGCTGGCCGAACCGGGGCCACCGGCCACCACCAGCGGGATCGCGCCAACCACGGTGGCGATCGAGGTCATCAGGATCGGGCGCAGGCGCACCATCGCCGATTCGATGATCGCCTCGCGCACGGTTCTTCCGTCGTCACGCAGCTGGTTGGCGAATTCGACGATGAGGATGCCGTTCTTCGCGGCCAGGCCGACCAGCATGACGATGCCGATCTGGCTGAACAGGTTCACCGTGCCGCCGCTCACCCACAGACCGACCAGCGCACCGAGCACGCCCAGCGGCACGGTCAGCATGATGGTGAGCGGGTGGACGAAGCTCTCGAACTGCGCGGCCAGCACCAGGTACACCACCAGCAGCGCCATCGCGAAGGTCAGCAGCACCGCGCCACCAGCGCTCTGGTATTCGCGCGATTCGCCCTTCCAGTTCACCTGCGCGTACTGCGGCAGCTCTTCGCGTGTGACCTGCTGCGCCCAGGCGATGGCCTCACCCAGCGGATAGCCCGGCGCCAGGCCGGCGTTGATGGTGATCGAGCGCAGGCGGTTGAAGCGGTTCAGGGTGCCGGCCTCGGCCACTTCGCTCAGCGTGACCAGGTTGGACAGCGGCACCAGTTCGCCGGAAGTCGCGCGCACGCGGATCGCGGCCAGGTCGGCCGGGCTGGCACGTCCATCGCGGCCGGCCTGCACCAGTACGTCGTACTCCTCACCGTTGTCGACGAAGGTGGTGACACGGCGCGAGCCCATCATGGTTTCCAGCGCCGAACCGATCGCGGTGACCGGCACGCCGAGGTCGGCCGCGCGCTGGCGGTCGATGTTCACCCGCATCTGCGGCCGGGTTTCCTTGTAGTCCGAGTCCGGGCCGACCAGGCCGGGATTGTCGGCCATGCGCAGCAGGATGCGGTCGCGCCACTGCGCGATCTCGGCATATTCCGGGCCACCCAGTACGATCTGGAACGGCTGGCCGCCGCTGCGCACCAGGCCACCGCCCACCTGCGTGCGTACGCGCACGCCACGGATGGTATCCAGCTCCTTCTGCAGTTCGTTGGCCACTTCCGGCGTGCCCTCGCTGCGCTGGCGCCACGGCTGCAGGAAGATGCTGACGCGGCCGGTGTGCATTTCCTCGCTGGCGCCCCAGCCACCCGGCACGCGCGGGTTGGCGCGCACGATGGGTTTGTCCGGGCCGACATGCGGTGCCAGCATTGCTTCCACCTGCTGCACCTGCTGCACGGTGTAGTCGTAGCCGGCGCCTTCCGGGCCGTCGATCATGATCTGGAACGAACCGCGGTCTTCGGCCGGCGCCAGTTCCGACGGCAGCAGTTTGAGCAGGCCCCAGCTGGCGGCCAGTGCGGCCACCATCACCAGCAGGTAGATCCAGGTGCGGTCGACGTGGTGGTCGAGCACGCGGCCATAGGCGCCCGCCAGACGCTCCAGATTGCGGTTGACGAAGCCATGCAGGCCACGCGGCGCGTGCCCGGTGTGCGGCTTGAGCAGCTTGGAGGCCATCATCGGCGTCAGCGTCAGTGCCACGAACGCGGACAACGCCACGGCGGCGGCCAGCGCCACTGCCAGTTCGCGGAACAGGCGCCCGGTGTTGCCCTCCAGGAAGCCGACCGGCAGGAACACCGCCACCAGCACGGCGGTGGTGGCGATCACTGCGAATGCGACCTGCGCAGTGCCGCGCTTGGACGCCACCAGCGGTGGCTCGCCCAGATCGATGCGGCGCTGCACGTTCTCCACCACTACGATCGCGTCGTCCACCACCAGGCCGATGCACAGCACCAGTGCCAGCAGGGTCAGCAGGTTGATCGAGAAGTCGAACGCATACAGCGCGATGAACGCCGCGACCAGGCAGACCGGCACCGTCACTGCGGGAATCAATGCGGCGCGGAAGCTGCCGAGGAACAGCCAGATCACCGCCAGCACCAGGATCATCGCTTCCACCAGCGTGGCGTAGACACGGTCCACTGCGGCTTCGATGAAGGTGGTGTTGTCGAAGGCAACGAAAATCTGCGTGCCCTTGGGCAGGGTCAGTGCAACCCGCTCCGCCTCCGCGCGCGCGACACGGGCCACGTCCAGCGAGTTGGCGGTGGAGGTCTTGACGATGCCCAGGCCGATGCCCGGCTCGCCATTGCTTCGGTAGTAGGCGCGGCGCTCAGCCGAGGCCAGCTCGATCTTCGCCACGTCGCCCATGCGCACCACATAGCCATCGCGGCCCTTGCCCAGCGGGATGGTCGCGAAGTCTTCGGGCTTGATGTAGTTGCGCTCCACGCGCAGGGTGAAGTCGCGGTCGGTCGACTCGATGCGCCCGGCCGGCAGTTCCACGTTCTCGTTGCGCAGCGCGGTTTCCACGTCGCCGGTGGTCAGCCCACGTGCGGCCAGCTGGTCACGGTCCAGCCAGATGCGCATTGCATAGCGCTGGCGGCCGCCGATGCGGACCTGGGCCACGCCGTCGAGGCTGGAGAAACGGTCGACCACGTAGCGGTCGGCGTAGTCGCTCAGTTCCAGCGTGTCCATGGTCGAGGAGACCATGTTGAACCAGATGATCGGGTCGGCATCGCTTTCGACCTTGGCGATTTCCGGCGGACGCGCTTCCTCCGGCATGCGGTCGGCGACGCGGCTGACCGCATCGCGCACGTCATTGGCCGCCGCTTCGATATCACGGTTGGAGGTGAATTCGATGCTGACCTGCGAGCGGCCGTTGGTGCTGCGCGCGTTGATCGTGTCGATGCCTTCAATACCGGCCAGCGCGTCTTCCAGCACCTGGGTAATGCGGCTTTCGATGACCGCGGCCGAGGCGCCGGTGTAGTCCACCGACACCGAGACGATTGGCGGATCGATGGCCGGCAGTTCGCGCAGGGTCAGGCGGGTGAAGGACATCACGCCCAGCACCAGCAGCAACAGGCTCATCACCACGGCGAACACCGGCCGCTGGATGGAGATGTCGGACAGCTTCATCCGCCGTGGCCCTCGGCCACGACCGGCGCAGCGGCTTCAGGGGGCTTTGCACCACTGGCCGGTGCCGCGTCCTTGGCGGCAACCTTCAAGCCCGGGCGCAGCTTGCCCGTACCGTCCACCACGATGCGCTGGCCCGCTTCCAGGCCCTGCTTGATCTCGACCACGCCGGCACGGCGTGCGCCGGTGATCACGTCCACGCGCTCGACGCTGTCGTCGGCGGTGATGCGGTACACGAAGGTATCGCGACCGACCTGCACCACGGCAATTTCCGGAATCACCAGCGCCGGGCGCTCGGGGTGGAACAGGCGCACGTCCAGCAGCATGCCCGGGCGCAGGGCATGGTCACCGTTGGCGAAGTCGGCGCGCACGGTCACCGCACGGGTGGCCGGATCGATGCGTGCATCGATGGTGCTGACCACGCCTTCGAAGGTACGGCCCGGCCACGCCACGCTGGTGGCACTGACCTTGTCACCGACGCCCAGCGCGGCCAGTTCCACTTCCGGCACCTGGAAATCGATGTGCATGTGTTCGATGTCATCGAGCGTGGCAATCACCGTGGTCGGCGTCAGCAACGTGCCCGGGCTGACCTGGCGGATGCCGAGCACACCGGCGAACGGCGCACGCACGCGGCGGTCACCGATGTCCGACTGCATCTGCGCCACGCGCGCCTCGGCGGCATCGCGGATCGACTTCTGCGTATCCAGCGTGGCGCTGGACACCAGCCGCTGCGTGGCCAGCTCACGCTGGCGCCTGTACAGCTGGTCGGCCTCGTGGAAGGTGGCCTGCGCCTGCACCAGCGCTGCCTCCTGGGCCTGCCCACGCAGGGTCACGATCGGCGCACCGGCAGCAACGTGCTGGCCGCTTTCGAAGTGCACCTTCTCGACGATCTCGCTGACCTTGGCGGTGACGCTGATGGATTCGCGCGCCTTGGCCGTGCCCAGTGCCTGCAGGGTGTCGTTCCACTGCCTGGACTGCACGACCTGCGCGGTGACCGGCACCGCTTCTCCCTGCCGACGTGCGGCGGCCTCCTGTTTGCCTGCGCACCCGGCCAGCACGGCCAGGCTGAGGCCAAGGGCCAGGGTCGAAGCGATACGAGCCAACATGAACGGTCCAGATTGATCCACGGCCGCCGAGTGTAGGCAAGGGCCCGCAAAAGCGGTATGTGCCAAGCGTTTACCGGCGTGGAACCAGTGCCGTGATAGCGCCTTGAATCCGTTCCGTGCAAGGCTGGTCGCGGCGATGTCGGCGTGTGTCGAGGTGTATCCAGCCGCCCATGGCGGCGACAGCCATCGTAGAGTCGAAGCTGCCCGACGGAGGGCGTCGGGCGGGGGCGGATCCTGGCGGGGATCCGGCCCCGTTTTTTTTGCCCAACCGCAACGCCGGGCATGGCCCGGCGCTACCGTTTCCGCACGTTGATCAATACCGGTAGTTCACCTTCATCCACAGGCTGCGGCCCGGCTCGTTGATGCGCACCGGGTCGGCCGGGAAGCCGAAGTCGGCGCTGCCGGCCAGGTTCAGATGCTCGCTGTAGGCACGGTCGAACAGGTTGTCGACGCCCGCGCTGAGTTGCAGCTGCGAACTGAAGCGGTACGCCGCGTTGAGCGCGAAGGTGGCAAAGCCAGCGCTCGGTCCGAGATCCTGTGCGACCACGTTGCCTTGGCCATCTGCGACACGATGCTGGTGGGTCACCGCGCGCAGCAGTGCACCGGCGCTCCAGCGCTGGCCTTCCCAGTTCGCACTCAGGCGTGCTTCCAGCGGTGGCATCTGCGGCAGCGGGCGCTGCTGGTCGCGGTTCTCGCCCCAGGCATAGGCCAGCGTGCCGCCCAGCTTCCACTGCTCGGCCACGCTTACTTCCAGCCCGGCTTCAGCACCGGCGATGCGCGCATCAACGTTGCTGGCCTGGCTCATGCCCATCATGCCGCTGCCGTGGTAGGTGAACAGGATGTAGTCCTGGATCTGCCCGGCGTACGCCGAAACCCACGCCTGCACGCGCGATCCCTTGTACTGCAGTCCGACATCGAGCTGGGTGGTGCGCTCAGGCTGCACGCCGGTGAACGCGTTCACTGCACCTGCAGGGCCATGGTTGGGCGAGAACAGCTCCCAGTAGTCGGGCATGCGTTCACTGTGGCCGAGGCCGGCGTACCAGGTCAGGCCATCGGCCAGATCCTGTTCGTAGCGCAGGAAACCGCTGCCGAGCCATTCCTTGCGGCGCTGGCCTGCGGTCGAATTGGGCATGTTGCCCATCATGCCGCGGATCGACTGTCGCTCATCGCGCACGCTGGCGCGGTCAATGCGCAGGCCACTGATCCACCGCTGGTCGGTGCCGGCACCCAGCGTCAGTTCGGTGAACACGCCATAGCGGCGGAAGTTGGCATCGGTCTCCCAGGCCGCCTGTCGGTAGGTGTCGCGGCCCATGCCCATACGGCCACGATGGCGGCTGTCTTCGCCATCCACACCCGCCACCAGCTGCACGTCCTGCCAGCGCCACTCGGAACTGACCCGACCGCCCTGGGTACGGCGATCCACGTTCGAGGCCATCGGCATCGGCATCATGCTGTGCGGGTTCGGCGTGCGCAGCGTGTAGTTGTCCATCACGTGGTCGGCCTCGTTGTAGTACACGTTGGCCTGCAACGTATCCCACGCACCCGGCAGGTTGCGCTTCTCGAAGCGTGCCGCGTAGCTGGTGCGTTCGAACGCGGCACCGTCCATGCCGCGCCCGGCGTAACGCGCGATCGCATCGCCGGCACCGGCGGAGATTTCCAGCAGCGTATCGGCATCCGGCGTCCAGCCGATGGCCACGTCGCCATTCCACTTGCGCCACTTCGACGGCACCACATCACCGTGGCCATCCTTGTAGTCGTCAGCTTCGGAACGGTTGCCGCTGGCACGTACATAACCGGTCGGATTGCCCAGGGTCAGGTCCAGCACCTGGTCGTTGCGGTTGCGCGAGCCGACCAGCGCACTGGCGTCCGCCCGCAGGCCAGGCTCCTCGAAGCGCGGCGTATCGCGCTCGAAACGCACGGTGCCAGCCGACGCACCTGCGCCCCAGCGCACGCTCTGCGGGCCCTTGATGATGGTCAGCCGGTCGAAGCTTTCCGGCGCGATGTAGGACAGCGGGTTGTCCATGCGCGACGGACAGGCACCGATCAGGTTGCCGTCATTGCTGAGGATGTTCAGCCGCGAACCGAACATGCCGCGCAGCACCGGATCACCATTGGTGCCGCCGTTGCGGATGGCGGAAAAACCGGGAACGGTCTTCAGGTAATCGGCGCCATCACTGGCGGGCACCGGCTGCCGCGGCAGGCGCGGGTCGGTCACCCAGTGCAGCGGCGAGGACGGTGCGGCGGCGGTGACCACCATCGTGTCGAGGGTACGCGCCTCTTCGGCAGGCGCAGCGTGGGCCAGTGACGCGGCCACGGCCAGGCCAAGGGCAACCGGCAGGCGCGCGCAGGCGCCCGCGGGGCGGGAAGTCATTTTCATCGGAACAGCTCCAAGGTACGCACGCGCGCACGGCGCCCGGTCAGGCGTCGTGCGGCAGATTCGATAGGGACATCAGCGGACGATGGAGAGGCGCGGCGGCCCACGTGCGGCATGCGCCGGCCAGCGCAGCGCGGGCAGCACTTGTTGCGACCACGGGAACACCAGCCGCGGCCGCCACAGCAGTGGCAACAGCAGCACCAGCACCGCCAGCCACGGCAGCAGGCGCATGGCCAGCACGCAGTATTCGCAGGCTTCGCCGTGCATGGCGTGGGGGTCGGCCGGACGGCTGGGTGCGGCCGGCACGGCGCCGTGCTGATCGTGCCCGGCCATGGCCATGGCGTGCATGTCATGGCCCATGGCAGCGTGGTCCATGCCTGCCATCGCGGCGTGCTCCATCGGCTGCGCCTGCAGCGCGCGGCTGACCAATGGTGCAAGCACCATCAGCAGCGTCGCCACGACGGCGAGCTGGAGCAGAAGGCGCTGCGGGCGGGACAGGCGGGTCACCCCGCTAGTGTAGAGCGGGGTCCAGGGTTGCCCGTGCGACGAACCGTCGCAGGAGGGGGGTTATCGGCAGGGCTGCGCCCTGCACCCGCAGAGGCCACGTCCAAGGCAAGAGCCGAAGCAACATCAAAAGCTGGCTTCCTGTGGGTAGGCGGGGTGGGTCCGGTTGCGGGAGACGCCGTAAACCCGTCCCTGGAGGCTCGGTCGCGCCATCCATGGCGCTCACGCCCCCGCAACCGGACCCACCCCGCCTTCGACAGATTCCCGCGATCTGCTGTAGATCCACGCCATGCGTGGATGAATCTCCATCGGAATCGAATATTTCGAATTGGAATCGAAAAGCATCCACGCATGGCGTGGATCTACCGTGTCGACCAAGGTCGACACCTACCAACAGCCATCGGAATCTGTCAGAGGTGGGGCGGTGTGGGCAGGCAGGACCGTTGGCGCCATGGATGGCGCCATCGAGCCCCCATGGATGGGTTTACGGCGTGTCCTGCCTGCCCACACCGCCCCGCCATCCCACAGGAAACCCGCATTTGATGTTGATGTTGCTGCTGAGGTTGCCGGCCAGCGGCCGGCACTACCGCAGGTGCAGGGCGCAGCCCTGCTCGACCAACCTCACACCGTGATGGTCTGGGTCAGTGACTCCCACGTCGGGGGTACCGGCCACGCCGCCGCCTGGTTGCCATCCAGCACCCGCCGCAGGTCGCGCGGATCGATCTGCGGTGCCAGCACGTGCACCAGCTCCAGCGCGTAATCACGCAGCACGCGGTCGCGCGGCAGCACCGCCCAGGCAATGCATTCAGTGATCGGCTCCGGGGCCGGCCACGAGCGCAGATCTTCGTCGTTGGAACTGACCGCCATCTCGGCCAGCAGGCCTACGCCCAGACCGGTACGTACGTAGGTCTTGATCAGGTCGGCATCGAGCGCGGTCAGTGCCAGGTCGGGCACCAGCCCATTGGCGGCGAAGGCGCGCTGCAGCGACGAGTTCGGTCGCGTCGAGGATTCGTAGCTGATCAAGGGCTGGCGGGCCAGCGCGGCCAGGTCCGGTGCGCGGCCGGCACGGTCCAGCGGGTGGCCCTTCGGCACCACCACCAGACGTCGCCAGCGGAACAGCGGCACCGCGATGCCATCGGTGGGCTCACCGCCGGCGGTGCTGATGATGGCGATATCCGCATCACCCTGGTTCAAGCGATCCAGCGCGTCGGCTTCACCGGCCTGCTGCAGGTGCACGCTCACCTGGGGATAGGCCTGCTTGATCGCTGCCACCGCCGGCGGCAGCACGAAGCGCGCCTGGGTGTGGGTGGTGGTCAGGATCAGCTGGCCCTGGCTCTCGCGGCGCTGGTTGGCCGCATAGGTGCGGATGTTGTTGGCCTCGGCCAGCACCGAACGGGCGCGGGCAATCACCTCAGTGCCGGCCGGGGTGACCGACTCCAGGCTGCGGCCCTTGCGCACGAACAACAGGAAACCCAGCTCGTCCTCCAGCTGCTTGAGCTGCTTGGACAGGCCAGGCTGGGTGGCATGCACGCGCGAGGCGGCCAGCGTGATGTTCAGCTCGGCGTCGGCGATGGCAACCAGGTAGCGCAGCTGGGTCAGCGTCATGGGAGGCAGGCGGCGTGGGGCGGAGGTCCACTCTAGGGTCAATTGCCGTCACCAGCTTATAACCAAAGGTTGTTTAAGAAAGGTATCTGGTCATTTCCGGGCGTCATATGCCGGCGCTACGGTCAGCCGGCAGCCGCTGGCCTGAACAGCCAGCCCTCCCCCTTCGCCCGCCGAAGCCCGGCGTGGCCCCGTTTCCGGAGCGCTTCCATGGCCCTGTACGACTCCATTCTCGATACCGTCGGCAACACCCCCATCGTCAGGCTGCAGCGCCTGGCGCCGCCACAGGTCAGCGTCTACGCCAAGGTCGAGTCGTTCAACCCCGGCGGTTCGGTGAAGGACCGCCTGGCGCTGGCGATCATCCTCGACGCCGAAGCACGCGGCCTGCTCAAGCCGGGCGACACCATCGTCGAAGCCACTTCAGGCAACACCGGCGTGGCACTGGCGATGGTCGCCGCCGCGCGCGGCTACAAGTTCGTGGCGACCATGGTCGAGACCTTCTCGGTCGAGCGCCGCAAGCTGATGCGTGCCTACGGTGCCAAGGTGATCCTGACCCCGGCCGCCGAACGCGGCAGCGGCATGGTGCGCAAAGCGGCTGAACTGGCCGAACAGCACGGCTGGTTCCTGGCCAGCCAGTTCGCCAACCCGGCCAACCCGGCCTACCACCGCAACACCACCGCCGCCGAAATCCTGCGCGACTTCGCCGGCAAGCGGCTGGACTATTTCGTCAGCGGCTGGGGCACCGGCGGCACGCTCACCGGTGTTGGCGAAGTGCTGAAGGTCGCGCGCCCGCAGACCCGCATCATCGCCACCGAACCGGCCGGCGCCGCACTGTTGAAGGGCGACGATTGGAAGCCGCACAAGATCCAGGGCTGGACGCCGGATTTCGTGCCGGACGTGCTCAACCGCGATGTGGTGGATGAACTGGTGACGGTGGAAGATGACCGCGCCATCGCCACCGCACGCCGACTGGCTGCGGAGGAAGGCATCTTCGTCGGCATCTCCGCCGGCGCTACCGTGGCCAGCGCACTGGACGTGGCTGCCCGTGCTGAACCGGGCTCGGTGATCCTGGCGATGCTGCCGGACACCGGTGAACGCTATTTCTCCACGCCGCTGTTCGCCGATGTGAATGAGGGTTCCGACGACGACTGGCTGGCCGGCCTGCCGTGACTCCCGGGGTCAGAGCTTTTCCGTTCGGAAAAGGATCCGACCCCATTCTGCTGGATGCCCGGGGTCGGATCCCTTTTCCGCTGGCAAAGGGCTCTGACCCCTTTCTGCTTCAGCCTGCGTGAAGGCGCCGCCCGCCATCGTGCGTGAAGGCCGTCGGATCGCAGCGCGTGAGACGGTCATGACGCAGTATCGATGCCCTGTCCCCTACCGTGGGAACAGCCGGCGCAGATGCTGCGCGGAACACCTCACAGGCAGGAGACGGACGCATGAAGATCGAAGTTTGGCAGGGCGACATCACGACCCTGGCGGTGGATGCGATCGTCAACGCGGCCAATGAAACATTGCTCGGTGGCGGCGGTGTCGACGGTGCGATCCATCGTGCCGCGGGCCCTGCGCTGCTGGCCGAGTGCGAGCAGTTGCCGGAACTGCGCGCGGGCGTGCGCTGCCCGACCGGCGAAGTGCGCGCCACCGACGCTTATGCATTGCCGGCGCGGCATGTACTGCACACGGTGGGCCCGGTCTGGCATGACGGTCAGCGTGACGAACCGGCGCTGCTGGCCAACTGCTACTGGAAATCGCTGCAACTGGCCGAATCGTTGGGCGTGCAGTCGATCGCATTCCCGGCGATCAGCTGCGGTGTGTATGGCTATCCGCTGTACCAGGCCGCGCAGATCGCGGTGACCGAAACACTGGCGTGGCAGCGCAGCCATGCACAGCCGATGCGCATCGTGCTGGTGGCGTTCAATACCGCCACGGCAAAGGCCTACCAGCAGGCACTGACCGCCGCGGGACAAAGCACGGACAACGAACCGCGCGGGTCGATGCTGCCGCCCCTGGGTGATGTGGGCTTCGCCGCTGCGCACTGAACCACCCCACGGCAGGTAAAAGAAAAGGCCGGGCATTGCCCGGCCTTTTCCGTTGCAGCCTTGATGTCATCCACGCGCAGCGTGGATCACGCTCAACGGCTGGCGGCTTCCACCGCGGCGGCGTCATCGGCCACGGCGGCCGCGTCGGCGGCCGCACGTGCCGCGGAGGCCGCAGCCCCATCGGCGCTGGCACCTTCGACCTGCACGCGCACTTCCACCATGCCCGCACCGTTGTTCAGGCTGGACACGTCGACCGTGTAGTGACCGGCCGGCAGGGTCTCTTCCAGGCGCGAATTGGTACCGTTGCCACCGTCATCATCGGTCAGCTCGACGTCGCCGCCGACCACGCGCAGCACGGTATCGACCTGGCTGGAAATCGCATCCAGGCGCACGTCAGCCGGGCGCTCCAGGGTCAGCAGGAAACGGCGGCGGCCATCGTTGTCGAGCATCGTGTACACGCTGCCCGACTTCGGCAGCGCCGTGCCATCGCGTTCGACCAGATTGCCGGGCAGCTCGATGCGGTTGGCCGACAGGGTGAACATGCCGTTGACGCCGTCGCCCAAACCGCGCGCGGTCAGGGTGTACTTGCCCGGCTTCAGCGACAGGTTCAGGCGCGAGTTGGTGCTGTCCCCGCCATCGTCATTCTCGGCGTCCACGCCCTGGCCCGACAGCTTCAGCACCGGATCGAAGACATCCGACACCAGGCGGATCTCGTACAGGCCGGCCTTGTCCACCTGCAGGGTGTAGTCCTGGGAACCACCGGCCAGCATGTCGACGATCTCGCCACTGCCCGCCAGCGGCTTGCCGTCATACGGCACCAGCTTCTCGGCGCGCAGGCGATACGGACCGTAATCGGTCGAGCCGTTGGCGTTGACCGCTACCTGGTAGGTGCCACCACCGTTGGCACGGAAGGCCAGCGAGACGTCGCCTTCGCGCTCGTAGCCGGTGTTGCTGCTGGCCACCAGGCTGCCGTTGTTGAACACAGCGATCGAGCCGCTCAGCGAACCGGTCAGCTTCAGCCCAACCAGCTGCTTGTCTTCCAGCTTGATCTGGTAGAGCTGGTGATGGCTGCCGTCGTTGTAGTTGATGCCGCTGCGCGAGGTGATCTCGCCGGATACCGGCTTGTCGAAATCGAGCGACGCGGCCTTGCCTGCGTCACCACCGCCGCCGAAACGGTTGCAACCGCCGGCGACCAGGACCGTGGCGACGGCCAGTGTGATTGCTGCCAAACGCATGTTTTTTCTCCTTGGCCTTCCATGTATGTCCCGCACACCGGCCCGGTGCGTGGGGGCGGAAACGATACCCGCAAAAGCAAACGCCGGCGTGATGCCGGCGTTGCCTTGTTCATCCAGCGATGGGACGGATCAACCGTTCCACTTGCCCAGCGCGGCCAGGCCGTTGTCCTTGGCGCGCTCGTACACGGTCTTCTGGGCAGCAGCGTAGTTGCCCTTCATGTCCTTGGCCCACAGCTTCAGCGCGGCCTGCTGCATGGCGCGGCCGTAGGAGAAGCTCAGCGGCCACGGCAGGTTGCCCAGCTGGTTCATCGCGTTCAGGTGCTCGGTGGACTGCTCGTCGCTCTGGCCACCGGACAGGAACACCACGCCCGGCAGGATGGCCGGCACGGTGCTCTTCAGGCACATCACGGTCGACTCGGCCACTTCCTCGACGTCGGCCTGCTCATCGCATCCCTTGCCGGAGATGACCATCGAGGCCTTCAGGATGGTGCCTTCCAGCAGCACGTTCTGCTGGTACAGGGCGTCGAACAGCGAACGCAGGGTCGCTTCGGTGACTTCGTAGCAGGTCTCGATGTCGTGGTCGCCGTCCATGATCACTTCCGGCTCGACCATCGGCACCAGGCCGCATTCCTGGCACAGGGCGGCATAGCGGGCCAGCGCGTGGGCGTTGGACTCGATGCAGGTGCCCGACGGAATGCTTTCGCCGATGTTGATCACCGCACGCCACTTGGCGAAGCGCGCACCCAGCTTGTAGTACTCCTGCAGGCGCTCGCGCAGGCCGTCCAGGCCTTCGGTCACCAGCTCGCCCGGGCAGCCGGCCAGCGGGTGTGCACCCTTGTCCACCTTGATGCCCGGAATCATGCCGTGGTCGGCCATGTACTTGGCGAACGGCACGCCGTCCTTGGTCGACTGACGGATGGTTTCGTCAAACAGGATGGCGCCGGAAATGTGCTCGTTGAGCTTCGGCGTGGTCAGCAGCAGTTCGCGGTAGGCACGACGGTTCTCCTCGGTGTTCTCGATACCGACGCCAGCGAAACGCTTGGCGATGGTAGCGGTGGATTCGTCGATCGCGATGATGCCCTTGCCCGGGGCAACCATGGCCTGGGCGGTTTCAGCCAGCTGTTCGATGCTCATGTACTTCCTGTGGCGGGTGCGGGAAAAACGTAAGTATAGCCCCGCTACCCGTTGCCTCGCCGTGGAGGCCAGGCTGGAAACGATTCCAATGTCCACACCGGACAAGGGATGTCCTGCGGCGTGGGGTCAGAGCCCCTGCGGGGATCTGACCCCGGGGTCGGATCCGCAACGCGGCTCCGACCCCAGGCCAACAATACTTACAGGTCGCCCAGACCGCTGGCGCGGCCGTCGTCGCCCACTTCCAGCAGGCGCAGGGTGTTGGTCGCGCCCAGGGTTTCCATGTGCTCACCGCTGGTGAACACCACGCGGTCACCGGCCTGCAGCAGTTCGGCTTCCACCAGCAGGCGGATGCTGCCGCGAGCGGCTTCGCGCGGGGTCAGGCCACGGCTGTCGAAGTTGATCGGGTAGACATCGCGCATCAGCGCCATCTGCCGGCGCGCGCCGTCGTGGCGGGTCACCGCGAACACCGGCGCCTTGGCGCGGAAACGCGACAGGTAGCGGGCGGTACCGCCGGATTCGGTCATCGCCACGATCGCGCGCACGCCCACATGCTGCGACAGGAACATGGTGGCCATGGCGATGGCCTGGTCGGCACGTTCCAGGTTGCGCGGCGAAGCGTTGAAATCGGTCTCGGTCTGGAACTGGCGCTCGGCGCCCAGGCAGATACGTGCCATCGCTTCCACGGCCTTGACCGGGTAGGCACCGGCAGCGGTTTCGGCCGACAGCATCACCGCGTCGGTACCGTCGATGACCGAGTTGGCCACGTCCAGCACTTCGGCACGGGTCGGGATCGGGCTTTCGACCATCGACTGCAGCATCTGCGTGGCGGTGATCACCACCTTGTTCTGTGCCAGCGAGGCCTTGATGATCTTCTTCTGCAGGCCCGGCAGTTCGGCATCGCCGATTTCCACGCCGAGGTCGCCACGGGCCACCATCACCACGTCGCTGGCCTCGACGATCTCTTCCAGGTTCTCGATCGCCTCGGTACGTTCGATCTTCGACACCAGCGCAGCATCGCAGCCATGCGAGCGGGCGATGTCACGCGCGTCGTTCATGTCCTGCGCGTTGCGGCAGAACGACACGGCGATGAAGTCGACACCGATCTTGGCGACGATGCCGATCAGCTCCTTGTCGCGCTCGGTCAGCGCGCCCAGCGAGAGGCCGCCGCCCTGCTTGTTCAGGCCCTTGCGGTCGGACAGCACACCGTCGTTGAGCACGGTGTTGATGATGCGTTCGCCCTGCACCTCCACCACCTGCAGCTGCATCAGGCCATCGTCGAGCAGCAGCACATCGCCCGGGCCCACGTCCTGCGGCAGGCCGAGGTAGCTCACGCCCACCTGGGTCGTATCGCCGGGGCCGGCGTTGGTGCTGGCGATCAGGTCGAAGCGGTCACCCGCCTTCAGCTGCACCTTGCCTTCGGCGAAGCGTTCGATGCGGATCTTCGGGCCCGGCAGATCGGCCAGGATGCCCACTTCCACGCCGACGCGGGCCGCAGCGGCGCGCACTTCGGCAGCACGCTTGGCCTGGCCGGACGGATCGCCGTGGCTGAAGTTCAGGCGCACCACGTTGACGCCAGCGCGGAACAGATCCTCCAGCACGCCCGGCGGATCAGTGGCCGGACCGAGGGTGGCAAGGATCTTGGTGCGACGCTGACGCTCGAACATGATGAAGGGGCCTCTCCCGATAAAGAACGGAAATTAGCACATCCTTCACGCCGCATGTATACGGTTACAGCCTTGTGCTGCCTGACTTCGCGGGTCATGGAACGGACATCACCCGGACATACGCCGGCGCAGGGGGCGGTTGTGTAGAGCCGAGCCCATGCTCGGCTGCCCCATGGCCCAGAACCAGCCGAGCATGGGCTCGGCTCCACAGAGGACTAGGCCAGCAGCGTTTCCAGCTGCGCCGGCTCACTGGCCAGCTGGCCGGCACCGGCTTCGGTGAGTTCGGCCTCGCCGCCGAAGCCCCACAGCACACCGACACTGCGCAGGCCGTGGTGACGCGCGCCTTCGATGTCCATGCGGCGGTCGCCGATCATCCAGCACTGCTCGGGCTGCACCTGCAGCCGACGCAGCGCCTCACCCACCAGTTCCGGCTTGTGGCTGCGCGAGCCGTCCAGGGTGGAACCGACGATCTCCTCGAACAACCCGCCGAACGGCAGGTGGGCGAGGATACGGCGCGCGTGCGGCTCGTTCTTGGCCGTGACCACCGCCAGGCGGTGGCCGCGACCGTGCAGCGTGCGAAGGGTGTCTTCCACCTGCGGGTACACCGTGTGCTCGCGCCAGCCCTCGGCGTCGAAGCGCTCACGGTAGTAGCCCACCGCCTGTTCCACCCGCGCCGGTTCACCGAACAACGGCGCGAAGGTGGTGCGCAGCGACGGACCGATCCAGCCCAGCAGCGTCTCCTGCGGCGGCACCGGATGGTCCATCTTCTGCAGCGCGTAAGCGATGCAGGCGGTGATGCCCACCTGCGAATCGATCAGCGTGCCGTCCAGGTCGAAGAACAGCACATCCTTGCTGCGCTCGACACTCATGCGCCGCGTGCGTCGAGTGCGGCCACCGCCGGCAGGGTCTTGCCTTCCAGGAACTCCAGGAACGCACCACCGCCGGTGGAGATGTAGCTGACCTGCTCGGCGATATCGAACTTGTCCACCGCCGCCAGGGTGTCACCACCGCCGGCGATGGAGAATGCCGGCGAGCTGGCGATGGCGCGGGCCAGCGCTTCGGTGCCCTTGCTGAAGGCCTCGAATTCGAACACACCGACCGGACCGTTCCAGACCACGGTACCGGCCTTCCCGATCAGCTGCGCGTACTGCGCGGCGGTCTGCGGGCCGATGTCCAGGATCAGGTCGTCTTCGGCAACGGCGTCGACCGCCTTCACTTCGGCAACCGCGTCCGGCATGAACTGCTTGGCGGTGACCACGTCCACCGGCAGCGGGATATCGGCGCCACGCGCCTTGGCATCGGCCACGATCTTCTTCGCCGTGTCCAGCAGGTCCGGCTCGTACAGCGACTTGCCGACGTTGTAGCCGGCGGCAGCGATGAAGGTGTTGGCGATGCCACCACCGACGATCAGCTGATCGACCTTGCCGACCAGGTTGGCCAGCAGTTCCAGCTTGGTGCTGACCTTGCTGCCGGCGACGATGGCCAGCAGCGGCTTGGCCGGTGCATCCAGCGCCTGCGCCAGCGCGTCAAGTTCGGCCATCAGCAGCGGGCCACCGGCAGCGACCGGGGCGAAGCGGATGACACCGTGGGTGGACGCCTGCGCACGGTGCGCGGTGCCGAAGGCATCCATCACGAACACATCGCACAGCGCCGCGTACTTCTTCGACAGGGCTTCATCGTCCTTGCCCTCGCCGACGTTCATGCGGCAGTTTTCCAGCAGCACCAGCTGGCCCGGCTGCACGTCGACGCCGTCGACCCAGTCACGCACCAGCGGGACCTCACGGCCGAGCAGCTCGGACAGGCGCTGGGCGACCGGCGCCAGCGAATCGGCTTCGCTCCACACGCCTTCCTTCGGGCGCCCCAGGTGCGAGGTGACCATCACCGCCGCGCCCTGCTCCAGCGCGCGCTTGAGCGTCGGCAGCGAAGCGGTGATGCGCTGTTCGGAGGTGATGCGGCCATTCTCGATCGGCACGTTCAGATCCTGGCGGATCAGCACGCGCTTGCCGGAGAGGTCGAGGTCGGTCATGCGGACGATGGACATGGGCAACTCTTTGGCTCAGGGACGGGATGCCGGGCTACGGCAGACGGCCATTGTATCGGGTGCGGGTGGTGGGAGGGCCGATGCCTGCGGCAGGCAGAGGCGCAAAAGCAACAGCAACAGCCAGAGCCAAAGCCAAAGCGCTGGCGCCTTGTGATGCTGTGGGTGAGCCGGGGCGGTGTGGGCTGGCAGGGGACGCCGTGAATCCGTCCATGGAGGCTTGGCAGCCGCTTGCTCGTGTGCGCTGTCCTGCGCACACGGCAAGACCGGGGTTGGGCGTCCTGCCCAACCCGCCCGAGGCATGCCTCGGGCCCATGCGGCTGACACCCCTGCCAGCCCACACCGCCCCGGCCTCGGCAGGTTCATGAGGAAGAGCGGATGGCAAAGGCAGAGGCAAGAGCGGTTTCTGGTGTCGGGAAAAAATGGAGAGCCGAGCGTGGGCTCGGCTCTACAAAGAGCGCGCAGCCAAGCTGCTTTTGCTTTTGCTTTGCTCTTCTTTTTCTCTTCCGTGGGTGGACGCACACGGAAACCGTCAGAGGCCGGGCGGGTGGGCTGGGCAGGGGTATCCGCGCCATGGATGGCGCGGCTAAGCCTCCAAGGACGGATTCACGGCGTCCCCTGCCCAGCC
>NZ_JBJNRH010000012.1:65734-129069 GCF_045809185.1 Nocardiopsis yanglingensis
GTCCCCGCGCCTGGGGGGGCGGGCAAACCCCCCCACGTCGGTACCCCGGCCGCCCCCCCCCCCCCCCCCCCGCCCGGCCAAGCGCGGCTGTTGCTTTAAACGACCAACCCCACCCACGAGGGGCTGCGCCGTTCGCCGGCAACTACGCCGAAGGCGCCGGCTTCTGCCGAAGCAGGCTGACCGCCAGACCGCCAACAACCAGCACCCCCAGCCCCAGCAACGCCCACAGCAACCACGACTTCCAATCGTGCTGCGGTTTCAGCGCCGCCTCGCCGGCCAGCGGCTCCGGGCTGCCTTCCAGGCGTGCCAGCGTCGGCTGCCACGACGGATCATTGCGCTGCCGCAGTTCCTCGATCAGCACACCGATCGGCGCCTCCATCCGGCGCGCAGTCGCGCTGCCCACCGCCAGCGCATACGGCGCTGCGCCCTGGCTCAGGAACACCAGCACTTCCGGCTGGTAGCCCAGACGCAGGGTTGGAGCCGTCGCGGTTTCCGCCGGGTTCGCCACCAGCTTCCAGTAGCGGTCGCGATGCACGCCGCCCAGCGGCTGGGCCGCTGATTGCTGGCGCTGGCCCTGCGCGCCCTGTTGCAGCTGGTAGGCAATCCACGGCGCACTGCGGCGCTGCCACTCTGCACTCTCGTCGTCGCGGCTGAACAATGTCCACTGCACCAGGCTGTTGTCGGTGCTCGCCACATCGGCACGCGCAGCCGGGAACCGGCCATCCATTTCGAAGGTGAATTCGCCCTTGCCCGTCGAGGTCGGTTCCAGCGACAACCACTCCCACGGCAGGGTGGCCGGTGCCGGCGGCAGTTCGGCCAGCACGCTGCGCAGCGTCGGCAAGCGCGCATCGCCCTGTCCCAGTACGCGCAGGTAGCGTGCCTCGGCGTTCACCTGCAGGCGGCGCTGCAGCAGGCGCTTGCCGGCGCGCTGCAGGTCCACCAGCGGAATGTCACGCCCGACCGCGCGCCAGTGTTGCAGATCGTCGCTGGCATCCAGCTGCACCTGCGCCTGCAACGGCTGTCCGCTGTCAGCCCAATCCAGCACCAGTGCCGCCAACGGTTGCTGGCCGAGCACGCTGGCATCGATCAGCCAACCACCCTGCCCGTTCGCTGCCGCACCGCCACTCACGCGTGCTTCGACGCGACGGACACGGCCGTCGGTATCGCGCTCGGTCAGCAACTGCAGATCGTTGCGCTGTGCTTCGGCCAGCGGCGGCAACGCGAACCACGGCAGCTCACGCTGCACCGGGGGCTGTGCCAGCGGCTGGTCCGGCGCCAGCAATGCCGATGGCAACGATTGGCCGGCGGCGTTGAACACCTGCAGGTCACCCAGGTCTGCGGCACCTGCACGACGATAGATCGCCGGCTCCAGAACCACCCTGTACGCACCGGACTGCGCGCTGGACAGCGTCAACGGCCACTGCTCGGCGTACTGCGTGCGGTAGTCGGCGGCCTGCACCGCGACGGCGGCCAGCATGCCGAACATCGCCGGCAGCAGCGCCCTGCTCCACTTCCTCATTGTCTTTCCTCCACGGACGGTGCCGCGCTGGGCGGCGCCGGTGCCAGATAACCCACGACCGTGCACAGCAGGCCGTAGGCGATGAACGATGCGATGCCCAGCAGGTTGCCCAGGTGCTGGCGATCGACGATGACCAGTTTGGCCAGTACCACGCCCATCAGCACGGCACCGACCATCCACAGCACGCGCTGGCCACGGCGCGATCCCCACACCCAGGCAATCACGCCGAGCACGCTCCACAGCACGGTCAGGCTGGTCTGCGCCAGGCTGAAGCGCATCATCGACGCGTTCCACGACAGGCCGCCCCACTGATGCACGCCATGCAGCACAACGCTGGTCAGCGCGACGAAGGTTGCAAGTGACAGC
Organism: Nocardiopsis yanglingensis; assembly: GCF_045809185.1. Lineage (NCBI taxonomy): Bacteria > Bacillati > Actinomycetota > Actinomycetes > Streptosporangiales > Nocardiopsidaceae > Nocardiopsis > Nocardiopsis yanglingensis. The sequence goes on from NZ_JBJNRH010000012.1 coordinate 67,620, forward strand.
AGCGGCATGCGGATGTTCAGCAATGCTTGCGGTGCCTGTGGTCCCTGATCGCTGTACAGCCAGCGCGCCAGCAGCAGCAGGCTCAACCATTGACCGATCTCGGCCGGATTCAATACCGGCAGCCACAACAGCGGCGCGGCGTCGCCCGGCAGCAGCTGGCCGAACAGCCAGCCGATCGACAACAGCCCGAACAGCACGCACTGCAGCGGCTGGCGCACGCGGTCGAACGCTGCGCCCAGCGGCCAGCGCAGCGCATTCCAGCGCCACAGCGACAGCGCCGCCATCAGCAGCCACGGCAGGGTCACCAGCAGCGTCGTCCAGCCCTGTGCCAGATCGGCCTCGCCACCGCCCCACAGAGCCAGCAGCGAAAGCAGCGACGGCCACAGCAGCCACCACAGGAACTGCGCGATGCGCGCCACCGTGTCGCCCCCCTGGCGCAGGCACAGCAGCGTGCGCACACCCAGCACCGCGAACACCGCCCAGGCCAGCGCACCGTAGCCAGCAAACGGCTGATGGTGCGCATCGCTCTGCAAAAGCGCCAGCGGGAAGCCCAGTGCCAGCATGGCCAGTGCGGTCACCCCCAGCGCGCGCGCCGGCTGGCGGCACTGTACTTCGGCGGCCAGCCATGCGGTGATGGCAGCCAGCACCAGCAATGCATCCACTTCGGTGCGGTAGGGGAAGAAACGGGTGATCTCATGTACCAGGCCACCCAGCCACCACAGCAGGCCCCACAGGTAGTAGACCAGGGCAATCTCGTGGCGTGACCTGCGCTGGTAGCTCCAGGCCGACGCAAAGCCAGCCAGTGCCAGCAGCAGCGCCCCGATGGCCGTCGGATTGATCAGGAAGCGCAGATCCTCATGCCAGTGATCGCCGCCGGCCACGAAGGCGAACGCAGCGCCGATCTGCAGCAGCGCGCCGGACACCTGCGGCAGCCAGCGCTTCTGGCGCAGGCCCAACCAGGCCAGGCCTGCGCCTTCCAGCGCAAAGACCGCGCCGGTGGCGCGCGCCGACAAGGCCAGCGGCACCGCCAGCGTGGCAAAGCCCACCGCCAGCACCGCATGCGACTGCGCCAGCACGGTGTACGACGCACGCGCGATCAGCGCCCGCGCCAGCACCGCGTAGATCGCCGCCAGGCCCAGCGCGCACAGCGCCAGCGTCATCGGCTGCTGGTACAGCATGCCCGCCTGCAGCGAGAACGCGACCAGCGGCGTGCCGAACACCAGGCTGCCGTCGACCAGATCGCGCCGGCCGGCCGGTTGGCGGCGCGCGTACAGCAGCGGAATCAACAGGTAGAAGGCGAAAAACAGCAGCAGGAACGGTTCGGTGCTGCTGAACTTGTCCGGTGCGTACTGCAGCACGCCCCAGAACGTACCGATGCCGAAGGTGAAAGCGAAGCCAAGCAGATTCAACGCACGCCATGGACGGAACCAGGCGATGGCGAAGATGCCTGCGTTGAGCACCGCGTAATAGCTGAACAACCCCACGTGGTTGCCGCTGCCGGTAGACAGCCACAGCGGGGCCATGAAGCCGGCCAGGATGCCCAGCACCGCCAGCGTGCGCGAGTTCTGCACTACCGCCAGCACACACAGCCCGGCCACCAGTGCAATGGAGCTGACGAAGGCAAAGCCCGGCGGAATCAGGTCGAAGCGCTTGAACGCCGCGAAGATGGTCAGCAGCAGCACGCCGATGGCACCGCCCTGCAGGGCCAGCGCAAACAGGCGCCGACGTTCGCGCTGGTGCCAGCCGAAGGCCAGCAGGCCCAGCGCACCCACGGTGACGCCGGCCAGGCGCAGCTCGATCGGCAGCACCAGCCAGCCCTGGTCGCTGACGTACTTCAACAGCGCGGCAACACCGGCCAGCAGCACCAGCATGCCGATCTTGACCGGCACGTTGCCCTCGGTGAACCAGCGTTTGACCGCACCGACGCCACGCTCGATGAAATTCGGCAGCGCCGGTTCCGGCGGTAACGGCGGCAGCTCCGGCACCGGCGGTGGTGCAGCAGGACGGGGGGCTGGCGCCTCAATGGGCGCGGCCTCTTGCACCGGCGGTTGTGGGGGCGGCGGTGCAGCCGCAGCCACCGGCCGCAGGAACGGTGGATCGGCACTGGCCGCGGGCGTGACCACTGGCCGTTCAGGCGCGGGCGTGGCGGCGGCCGGCTTGGCAGCGGCAGGCGCGGCGGCCATCGCGCTTTCCAGCGCGGCGACGCGACGGCGCAGGCCGGCGATCATCACCAATGCCACCACCAGCAGCAGCGGGATGGCCAGCAGGACCAGTACGACCAGGGCTATCAATGCTTCCATTGCGTGCTTCCATTGCGTTCCCGCGCCCCAGCGGCGGCGGTCGACCGCCCCATGCTACGACAGGGCCGGCCCCATAAACGACGAACCCCGGCCAGGCCGGGGTTCGTCTGCGATCTACACCGGCCTTACTTGGCGGCGATGACCTTGGCCATTTCCAGGCACTTGTTCGAGTAGCCCCACTCGTTGTCGTACCAGGTCACCAGCTTGACGAAGGTGCCGTCCAGGGCGATGCCGGCGTCGGCGTCGAACACCGAGGTGCAGGTTTCGCCGCGGAAATCGGTGGCCACGACCTTGTCTTCGGTGTAGCCCAGGATGCCCTTCAGCGGGCCTTCGCTCTGCGCCTTCACTTCCGCGCAGATCTCGGCGTAGGTGGCTTCCTTCTCCAGCTCGACGGTCAGATCGACCACCGACACGTCCGAGGTCGGGACGCGGAAGCTCATGCCGGTCAGCTTCTTGTTCAGTTCCGGGATGACCACGCCGACGGCCTTGGCCGCACCGGTGGACGACGGGATGATGTTCTCCAGAATGCCACGGCCGCCGCGCCAGTCCTTGTTGGACGGGCCATCGACGGTCTTCTGGGTGGCGGTGGCCGCATGCACGGTGGTCATCAGGCCGCGCTTGATGCCCCACTTGTCGTTGATGACCTTGGCCAGCGGGGCCAAGCAGTTGGTGGTGCACGAGGCGTTGGAGATGATCGCCTGGCCGGCGTAGGTCTTGTCGTTCACGCCGTACACGAACATCGGCGTGTCGTCCTTCGACGGAGCCGACATGATGACCTTCTTGGCGCCGGCATCGATGTGCTTCTGCGCGGTTTCCTTGGTGAGGAACAGGCCGGTGGCTTCCAGCACCACGTCGGCGCCGACTTCGTCCCACTTCAGGTTGGCCGGGTCGCGTTCCTGGGTCAGGCGGATCTTCTTGCCGTTGACCAGCAGGTCGTTGCCCTGCACCGCCACATCGGCCTTGAAGCGGCCGTGCACGGAGTCGTACTTGAGCATGTAAGCCAGATAGTCCGGCTCCAGCAGATCGTTGATGGCCACGATTTCGATGTCGTCGCCGAAGTTCAGCACCGCCGAGCGCAGGACGTTACGCCCGATGCGACCGAAACCGTTGATACCAACCTTGATTGCCATGTTCTCAAGCTCCTGCAGCCGCGACGGGTGCGGCGGGATGGATAGGGCCCACAAGTCTAGCAAACCGGGGCTGGCCACCGCGGGCCAGCCCCGGCGGGCAGCGGGCCGGCGGACAGGATTTGATCCGGATCAAAGCGTTAGCGCGATGTGAGGTCGAGACTGGCCACATCCACCCAGCAATGAGATCACCCCCATGCGCAAGACCTCCCCCCTGATCGTGGCCAGCCTGGCCGCCGCCCTCTCGCTCGCCGCCGCCCCGGCCATGGCCCAGTCAAAGGGCGACTGGACCATTTCCGCCGGCGTGCACCAGGTGGCCCCGAAGTCGAACAATGGCTGGCTGGCGGGCCACACCCTGAAGGTCGACGTCGACAACGACGTCAAGCCGACCATCACCGGTGAGTACTTCATCGCCGACAACCTGGGCATTGAAGTGCTGGCCGCACTGCCGTTCAAGCACGACATCAACATCAACGGCCTGGGTCGCGTGGGCAGCACCAAGCAGCTGCCGCCGGTGGTGACCGTGCAGTACCACTTCAACAGCAAGGGCAAGGTGTCGCCGTTCATCGGTGCGGGCGTGAACTACACGACCTTCTTCAGCGAAGACACCACCGGTGCGCTGAAGGACAGCCGCCTGAAGCTGCAGGATTCGTGGGGCCTGGCCGCGCATGCGGGCGTGGACTTCGCAATCGGTGAGAAGGGCGCACTGCGCGTGGACATGCGCTGGATCGACATCGACAGCAAGGTGAAGTTGAACGGCGAGAAGATCGGCACGGTCAACATCGATCCGCTGGTCTACGGCGCGTCGTACGTCTTCAAGTTCTAAAGCGGTGTGTTGAGTGCGGGGGCTTCGCCCCCGCTCCCCCGCTACACGCAAAACCCTCGCAGCATGTTGCCCCGGTGATTGCCGGGGCTTTTTTTGTTTGCACGAAAAGCACCGGCATCTGGAATTGGGCGGAGAGGGTGGGGTGATCGGGACACGCCGTAAATACGTCCATGTAGGCTCGATCGCCGCATCCATGCGGCGAACGGTCCCGATCACCCCACCCTCTCCACCCTTCCCATCTGCGCGCGCGTGCCAGCTCAAGCAAAGGCAGGAACAAGCCGCGCACATCCAAGGTGTAGTGGTTGCCTGCCGCTAACGGCGGCAGGTTTTGATCCTGCATTTGTTTTTGGAGTTGCCTTTGACGTTTGCATCCGCCTCCGCGGCCATGTCTGGAGGGGAGCGCAGAGGGAGGGGCGGCGGGACCGTTGGCGCCATGGATGGCGCCATCGAGCCTCCAGGGACGGATTTACGGCGTGTCCCGCCGTCCCTCCCTCTGCGCTCCCACTTCGGAACAGGTAACGCGCCGCTCTTCAATCCACCTACCCCGCTAGAATGTGCGCATGAAAGCCCTGCATTCCCTCTTCCTCGCCGCCGCCCTGGCGCCGGCCCTGCTGTCCGTCTCCGCCCCCGCTCATGCCTGGGGCGCGCAAGGCCACCGCCTTGTTGCCGAAGTCGCCGACGCCCGCCTCAACCCCACCGCCCGCGCCGAAGTGGACCGCCTGCTGGCCACCGAACCGGACGCCACCCTCGCCAGCATCGCGCCGTGGGCCGACCAGCTGCGCGCCAAGGACCCGGGCCTGGGCCGTCGCTCGGCCGGCTGGCACTACGTCAACATCGCCGAAGACAACTGCCACTACGAAGCACCGAAGCACTGCAAGAACGGAAACTGCATCGTCGAAGCCCTGAAGGCACAGAGCGCCATCCTCGGCGACCGCAGCCTGACCGATGGCGAGCGCCTGCAGGCATTGAAGTTCGTCGTGCACCTGGTCGGCGACATCCACCAGCCGATGCACGCCGGTTACGCCCACGACAAGGGCGGCAACGATTTCCAGCTGCAGTTCGGCAACCGTGGCACCAACCTGCACTCGCTGTGGGACAGCGGCATGCTCAACACCCGCAAGCTGGACGATGCGGGCTATCTGCCGCTGCTGCAGAGCCAGCGCGCGCCGAAGCTGGCGCGCCAGTCCAACCCGCAGCGCGACCCGCAGACGTGGGCCGAGGCCAGCTGCCGCATCTCCATGCAAGCTGGCGTTTATCCGGCCACGCGTAAAATCGGTGACGAATACACCGAGCGCTACCGGCCGCTGGCCGAAGCGCAGCTGCGACTGGCCGGTGAAAACCTGGCGCAGTTGCTGAACCGCGTGCTCGGCACGCGCTGAGGAGAGTTCCGATGTCGGTCCTGGTGCAGTCGTTCTTCCACCGTGACAGCAATACCTTCAGCTACCTGGTCAGCGACCCGACCAGCGGCGAAGCGGCGCTGATCGACCCGGTCCTGGACTACGACCCGGATACCGATGCCAGCAGTGAAGCGCCGCTGCATGCCGCGTTGCAGGCCATCGAACAACAGGGCCTGCAGCTGCGCTGGCTGCTGGAAACCCATGCCCATGCCGATCATGTGTCGGCCGGGCGCCGGCTCAAGCAGCGCTTCCCCCAGGCCACACTGGCGATCGGTGAAGGCATCCGTGCGGTGCAGGCCACCTTCGCACCGCGCTATGGCCTGCAGCTTCCTGCGGCCGATGAAATCTTCGACCACCTGTTCAGCGATGGCGAGACCTTCGCTTTGGGCGAACTGCACTGCCAGGTGATCGCCGTGCCCGGCCACACCAGCGACAGCATCGCCTACCTGATCGGCGATGCGCTGTTCACCGGCGACTCGCTGTTCATGCCCGACGGCGGCACCGCCCGCTGCGATTTCCCGGGCGGTGATGCCGCGCAGCTGTACCGCTCGATCCAGCGCCTGCTGGCCCTGCCCGATACCACGCGGGTTTTCGTCTGCCACGACTACGGCCCGGGCGGCCGCGACTTTGCCAACGAGACCACCATCGGCGAACAGCGCGCGCACAACATCCACGTGCATGACGGCGTGGCCGAGGCGGAGTTCGTCAGCGTGCGCCAGGCCCGAGATGCCACGCTGGCCGAACCGGTGCTGATGCAGCCGGCGGTGAAGGCCAACATCCAGGGCGGGGCGTGAGGTCCAGGAGGACAGCCAGAGAGGCGCCTATCCGATGCTCACCTCGTGATAGGTGGTTTCCTCCAACAGATCATCCTGCGACGTTCCAACAAAGATCTCTCTCGACAGGACCCGGTTTTTACTGAACCGAATACGCACGTTGTAACTCTCTGAGGCATCCCCGCCCTGCAACATCAGGCTACCGCCCTGGGAGCTGAGATCAATCGTCGCACTGGAAAGATCCACCAGATCGAAATAGGCGGAACGCGGAACAACCAAGGCAGCACCATTGACTCGGATCTGCAGCGATTGCACTCCTTTGCAGGGGCGCGCGCCTTCGCAGACTACGTAGCGCGGGTCGTCGGCCGTTGTAGCACGAATGCCCAGTCGCACTTCGACCTTCATACCCGGAGATTGCGCGGTCAGAAGCTCCGTTGGTTTGCCTCCGATGTGCACTGAAACCGCTGCAGCCGTCGAGCTGGATGCCAGCATCAGAAGAAAGAGTAAAAGCGAGCGCTTCATTCGAGGCCCCACGGAAAGAACAGCCGGAGAATGGCCGGTGTCGGCTCTCAAACCTTTACAGATCCGCTTCCCTCAATCCAGCTCACAATCCACTACCAGATCCCTGCGCGTCAGAACGGGAAGCTGCGCTTCAAGGTCAGCGCCCATGAACTGCACGTAGATCAAGCCTTTCTGGTCTGCACGTTTGTTACCAAGCAGCACCCGGTCCTTACCCCTCGAATGCTCCGTGCCAACCAGCACGAATCCACGGGTCGGGCTCAGATCCCGATTCCATCGAACGCCATCGTAGGAAGGATGATTCCCAATATAGACTTCAACGTCCTTGCCAGCCAGCTTTAACAGTCCTTGTTCAAAATCCAGTCCCGGCGCTTTCACGTGGTAGCTGTCACCGGCCTGAAGAAAAATGCACACGCCGAACTCGCGGCTCATCGGAGTGGGAACGTCGCTGCCACGATGCGTACATGCACCGAGGCAGCCCACGCCGACCAAGAGAAGCAGCGTCGTCCTATTGGCTCGCACAGCCGCACCCTCTCACGATGGTTCTGTTCTTCCAGGGATCCAGAACATCTTCCAAGTTCTTTCCGTCCGGTTTGGCACCATTGAGGTTGCTGCTCATGATGCCGGTCTCTCCTTCATTCACAAGGCCCAGCAAGTGCCCAGCCTCGTGAGGATAGAGGCTATCGGCAGACCATTGGCCGGGAACGAACCATTCGCCCGAGTTGAGATTGGGCGAATCGACATAGGAGCGTCCGGTGCCCTGGGTCAACGTTATGTTGTTGACCGTAGCAGCAGGGCGGCTCATACGATACACCTGGACCCGCGTAACCACGTTGTAACTCCCAATCCGACCACTCCACGCCCTTTCGATGGATGACTTGATCATCGCGACATCGGCGGAAGAGCCTCCACTGAAGTTGATCGGAATGGAAATTCCGATGTTCTTCCCTTTCTGGCAAACGTAGCCGATCAGGCCAAGTGGATCGACAATCTCCACAGGATTGGAAGAAGCATAGACATACGTGTTTGGACCTCCCGCCTTCCCTATCGGATCACTTTGCAGATACCGACCGACATTTGCGTCGTAGTCGCGGAATCCGCTGTACCACAGGCCAGACTCAGAGTCGAAGTAATGCCCTGGCAAGCCAATGTTGATCCCTCCGATATCGTCCTGCGTGACGGTGCGCCCATATGCATAGTTGTACGCCTTCCACCGCACCTGCCCAACATCGTTGGCAGCGAACTCAGGCCGCCCCAGATGATCGGTTCTCACCGTGTAGACATCGGGCCCGCGCGTAACGGCAATGAGCTCGCCCATGAACCAGATATAGTTCGACCATCCTTGGCCTTCGGCACCATCGGACATGATCTGGTTCTGGCCAAGATAGGCATAACTGATCCTGCTGCCATCGCCTCCCAGCTTTCCACTTCGCTGCCCGAGCCCATTGACAACATACTGGGTATCGTTGCCATTGATTGTGGCCCCAACCATGCGATTGAATCCATCGTACCGGTAACTGCGCACATCGCCCTGCGAAGACTCGCCGGTCCGGTTTCCCATTGCGTCATGCGTGTACACCCGGTCAGCCTCGCCGGGCCGGTTGGAGAGATACCCCAGCAATCGGTTACTGCCCGTCTCGAAGGCGTATTGACGGGAAGCAGACTGGTCCGTGTGACTCAGCCAGTTTCCGTTCGCATCATAAGTCATGATGTGATCAATACCTGAGCGCGACAACCGGGACAGCCGCCCATCAGGATCATGCTCAATGACCTGCGTCAACTGCGGAGCGAGGCGGTCCTCGATTGATCGCATATGGCCCGCTGCATCGAACGTGTACGCCAGCTCCTGCAGCGCAGTGCCGTTCCCCGCAGGTACGGCAGACCGCCCCGACAGACGCCCGCCAAGGTCATACGTGTTTCTGTACGACATGCCATTACCAAGTGTCAGCTCGGCTACGGCCCCGCTCGGAGTGTAACGAGCGCCCGCAACGATCGAGCGCGAGACACCCCCAACAATGACATTGAGACCCGCAAGGCGAGCTCCAGCGTAGGTGTAGTCGGCAACCACCCCGTCTGGATACGTAATGCCCGACAGTCGTCCACTCGCCTCATAACGGATTCCAAGAACGCTGCGTTGCATACCCTGCGCAGAGAATTCCTCAGAGCGCTCCGCCAACTGTCCATCCTGGGCATACTTGAAACTGACAACGGATTGAGGCGTTGAAGCCGTACACATGCGCCCGATTCCGTTCACGCAACCATCGTAGGTGAAGTGGCGCTCGTCTCCTGCGGCCACCACGGAAAGGACTCGCCCAATCCCGTCGTACTGCATCGTGGCTTGCGCACCATCGGATCGCACGTTTCCCATAACACGTGCCGGCGCAGCGTAACTATAAGTACTGGTTCCGGTGTCAGGACTAACCTTCAACCACGCCCGCCCGAATCCGTCACGCTCATAGCGGGTCTGGAAACCACCTTGATCGACGATTCCAACAATACGATCAAGCCCATCGTAGTGGAAGTATTGGATAGATCCAGAAGCGGCCTGGGACGAGACCACGCGCCCCAGCGCATCGTAGTTCGACCGCTGGACATTGCCTGCCCCATCGATCAGCTCGACCTGATTCCCGTTGCCATCGTACTTGAAATGCTGTGTCGTTCCGGCACCATCGCTGCGGGAAATCATTCGACCGAGCTCGTCGTAGCCATAGTTGACCCGAGAAAGCACTTCTCCCGGCCTGACACCCGCGATCGTGGAGACTGCAGCCTCAGCGATCGTCTCGCCTCGACTGACCAGCCACAGACGCATGCCCGCCGCAGTGACGTTGGTCAAAGCGATGCTGCCGCCAGGACCGCTCGCCAATTGAGTGCCTGCCCCACTTCCTGCGGCCGCCCAAAGCTCCGCACTACCTTGGGACACCAGCCATTGCACGGTTGCCGAACACGTCGATTGCCCCCAAGGTATGGTGCAGGGATTAGGGCTTGCCGTGATGCTGCCGACTGGTGCTGGTGGAACCTGGAAGGTGCCAGAGCCACCAATCAGACTGTTGGCTCCGCCGACAGGCGAAATGCCATGAACAAAGAGTCCCTTCCCGACATGATCACGACGCTGGGAATAAGTCAGCGGTATCGAGAACCGGTAACGTGAGCCTGATGCTCTGCACGCTGTGGCGACGGCCGCTTCACTCGCCAGATCGGCACGAACGCCCGCCAGGAATACGCCACCTTGACCCGCCGCTCCACCGGCGTAAAGGTGGACGTCGATGGAATCGTCACGGCTCGTACTGCAGGCCCAGCCCTGCAGTGTGGTTCCATCACTGGAAAGTCCGTCAATGTTTCCCGTAACCAACGAGGGCGGTGCGCTTACCTTGACGGCGACATTGGTGGTGTAAACACCGAACCATTCGACGCCGTCCTGCACCATCTGCCACTGGAAGTTGTAGACACCTGGCGTGGTTGGCGCACGCACCTGCGCAATTATCACAGCCGTAGCACCCGGTCCGATATCACCAGGCAGAGACAGGCGATAAGTTCCCCACGCTGCGTTGTCGTTCAGGGATCCAAGCGCATAGCCGGCCGCCGAGGTCCATGTGGTGTTGCCTGCATTGTTCATCCGCAGGGAGACACTGTAGGTTTTTCCTGCCTCCATCTCGGCGGGCACATTCTGGTCGATGAAATGCGCCTTGTTGATGGGACCATTCACCCATAACGTCGCCAGGCCGGACGCTGCACCAAAACGCCCGGCACCGTTGCGTATCATCTGCAGTTGGAATCCATACTCGCCGGGTGGCGGTGTGGTGACGTTGATATTGAAAGTAACCGTCTGGCCAGGTGCGACAGCATGCGGAACGGGCACATTGGAGAACGACCATGTACTTGCGTAGCTGTCGTGCGAACCTCCCAGCTGATATTCATAGCCTGCCGGCCATGTGGTGTTTCCCGTATTGCGCACCGTCGCGGTGAACGTATAGGGCGTGCGATGCTGCAGGGGACCAGGGATTGTCGAACCGACGAATTCAGCACCGTCGAAAGGTGCAGGTGGTGCACTGATCGTAATCGGACCGACCGCCGATACCAATGATCGTCGAGTCTGGTCGCCGTCAGGAAGGTTGCGCACGGCATCCGCACGCAGTTCATAGTAATAGGTGCCCGGGCTGAGGCCGGCCTCCCGATAGACGCCACCCGCCTGGATGGTAACGACCGTGCCGTTCCGCAACAGACGCAGTCCATCAATGTATTCCGCCTTGGGACCGGTGGTCGTAACCCCCCAATTGACCTTCAGCTCGAACACCGCCGGCGCCTGATAGGTGCTGCCGGCCGGTGGGCCATCCAAGCGGATCCACCCCTCGGCGGCAGCACTGCCGATCATGGCAAGGAGCAATAGAACGCATAGACCGATGTCCCGAATGAATCTACTCATGGCTGAGTCCCCCGGCCTGGATCGGCAAATACACGCTGCACTGTTTCAGTGACCGGAAGCGAGAACGCGTTGTACTCATATCGCGTTTCCGCAAAGCTCCCGTTCGGCTCAGGCATCGAGGTAGACAGCAGCCGACCAGCCAGGTCATAGAGGTGGGAAATCCTGACACCATCCGGCCCGGTCACGGACGCGAGCTTGCCAAAGGCGTCGTATTCATAGTGGGTCGTGCGGACACCACTGGACAACAGCAGACGAACCTCGGAGGGTCGTCCACGCGAGTCGTAAACGAAATCCGTACGCACACCGTTCACGTCAATCGAGTAGCCCGGATAGCCGTAACCCGTGTACCCGCCCATGACCACAGCGTGCCCGAGGCTGTTCTCGATCCGCACCAGGTCACCCAGCTCCGAGTAGGTGGACGTCACCGCATCACCACTACCCGCTGCCGGCCCGTCCTCGACCATCCTGCTGACAAGGCCATTGGGGTGCAGCTGATAGCTGAAGGTAGTCGTCTGCACTTCGCCCTGCGCATGACCGGCAACCAGGCTCTTCTCCGAGCGGGACACCAGCCGATTATTTGCGTCGTAGGCATAGCGGGTTTCAAGCACCCCCTGCAGCGTTTCCGCCACGACACGGTTGCCCTGCTCATCCCACTCGAATGTCGTCACCCGCGCAATGGGCGTCCCGCTTGCTTCTTCACGGCGAAGAAGATGGCCATGGGTGTCGTACTGATAGCGGGTCAGGTTTCCTTCGAAATCCGAAGTGAGCGATGTATTCCCGTTTTCGTCGTAGTGCGTTTCGCTATAGCCTGCGGCACAGTTCGCCGAAGGAAGGCCTTCGATGGCGATCAGTCTCCTGTCCTTGAAACGATAGCGGGCGACCTTTCCAAGCGGGTTGGTCTCCACGGTAACGCTCTCTCCATTGGCTCCCGGCTCATACGCGAAGCCAAACCGCTCGACGCCCCCCGCATGCGCCGTCGAAGTCGCACGATTCTTATCATCGTAGGTGAACATCGAGTAGCGGCGACCATTGATCGACTTGCCGGTGAGCAGCGGCAGCCCGTAGGTCTGCCCCAGCTCCTTGTACATGTAGTGATACTTGACCGTGGTGGCAGGAGTGCCGTTGTAGGTAACCGACTCCAGGAACCCGTACACGTCCTGCGTGTATCCGTATTCGATGGTATTTCCCTGCGGGTCCCGCACCCTGATCACACGCGGATCAACGCCAGTCTGTGCATTCTTCTGGATCCAGGTGAACTCAATATAGCGGCCATTGCTATGGGTGACGCGCTGCAGCTGGGAACCTTCAGGACCTCCGTAACTCAAGGTCCAGCGCACGCCGTTGGCGTTCCGGATCTCCACCATCTTGGTGCCTTCGTAGGTCTCCGTAGTCAGGTCGGGGCTCAGGTAGATCCACTTTCCGCCCGCAACTGACTTCAACTGCCCGCCCTGCTGTGCACCATCCTCCCGGTAAACACCGTCGCCTCCTCGCTTGAACACCAGATAACGACCATCGGGGCGGCGCATACGCGCCTCGTTCGAGTCCGTGTAGACGACCAGCTGCCGATCAAGGTTGCTGTACCACGTGTCGAAAATGTTGAAGCGGTCCATCACAGCCGAGTTGAACGTGCGCTCGAGCGTCAATGGCATCTCGCCACCGCCAGTGAAATCCAGTTCGGTTTCCACTTTCGTACCGGTGCGAAGAACCACCGGGTTGCCACTCTTCGGGCACTCGTCGGCGGCATCCCTCCCCGACTGGTCCGGCTCTCCTTTACTGGGTTCGACGAAGTCATCCCATTGATTTGGCCCAGGGAAAAGATTCGAAGGAACGCCCCAGAGCGCCATGAACCCATCCAGTCGCCCAGGCACCACACCATCGGCAACAGCATCCACGCGTGGAAGGTTGGTGATACCAGGTCCTGCGCCCGCGCCGGCACCACCCGATCCCGGCTGATTCTGGATGATTCGCCCGTCAGCCTCAGCAGACGCCAAGCCGACAATAACGCTCAACAGTGCAGCGGGAAAAAGATGAAGTTCACGACACATCCACCCAGTAGCGGCCTCCTGGATGCGTCGAGTGGGCAGGAGGCAGGACATCAAGCGGAATGCCGAATCCATACGTATTCCCTCGCATGGATTCGCGCACGCGCCATCCATGACGTCGTCAACACGTTGATACTGCGATTGATCCGCCAGGTACTGGCGGCTCCCCAGGGTAGGACGTTGCGCCCCAAGCCCCAGCCGCCTAGATACGCCCGGAACCGCCCCTTGTCAACAATCGCTGCATCTCTGTACCGACAGCATGGCCCGCCGCTACCGCCCCTGCATCCGCACCACATGCTGGCCCTTCACGACCTCGAAGGTGAAGGCGTACTGCAGGGTGACCGCCACCGGCTCGACGCGCTCGGCGCCGCGGCAGTCGCCGCGATCGGCGGGCACCTTGCCCGGTGCGAAGTGGCAGACCGCGGCGGACGAGTACTCCCACATCGCAACCGCCTCCTGCGCAGCCTGCAGCAGGGGCGCATTTTCACCTGCAGCACCCGCCGCGCACTCCGGGCGATCAGTCAGCGGCATGCTGCGTTCGACGCGGCCCTGCGCATCGACCACCACCTGCAGGCAGATGGTGGTCGGCGCCAGTTCCGCACGCGGGTCACGATCGCCGACCTGCGGATCCGGTGCCATGCGCAACTGCGGCATCCGGTAGCCTTCGCTCGCGCCCAGCGAGTACGCCTGCACCTGTCCATTGCCGCCACCGGTCTGCGGCCGCAGGCGCTGGTGACCGACATTCTCGCTGCGGGTATCGACGGTGGTCAGCCGGTCCTGGGTTGCACACCCCACCAGCAGCGCCGCCATCATCAACAGCGGCGCGGACTTCACTTCGCGTCCTCGGTGTTATCCATGGCGAAGGTGATCGGAATCTTCACCGCCCCTGCAACCGGCTGGCCATGCTTCACCGCCGGCCGATAGGTCCAGCTGCGTGCAGCGGCGATCGACACCGCATCGAACACACCCGGATTGGTGGCGCTGAGCACCTGGACGTCGGTGGGATGGCCCTGGGCGTCCACTTCCACGCGCAGGTTCACTACGCCCACCTGGCGCTGCTCGAAGGCGGACTTCGGATAGGACGGCGGCGGCATCTTGTCGACCTCTATCTCCCGATCCATGACGGATCCTGCCGGGCCTCCCGCCGCACTGCCCTGGCTGGCCCACGCCACCGCTCCCATTCCCAGGCACAACCCGACCACCAGCATCTGCCCCGACACCCACGGCAATGCCTTCCGCTTGGACTGCTTCAACATGGCGATACGCTCCTTCAACACGGGTTGGCTGCGCCAATGGCAGACCGCTGGCGCAACCGGGTGGACCAGCTGCGCCTTCAGCAGCGTGCTGGCGTAGAGGCCGCGCAGCGTAGGCTGCGCAGCAATGGTGCGGGCATCGCAGGCCAGCTCCTGGTCACGCAGGAATCGGCGGGCGGCCCACGGCAGAAGCGGGTGGAACCAGAACACCGCGCGCGCCAGCAGCAACGCGCCATTGGCCCAGTGATCGCCATTGCGCCGGTGGCTGTGCTCGTGTTGCAGGATCAGCGCCTGCTCCTGCGCGGTGAATCGCGGGTCGAAGTCAGGGCCGACCACGATGCGGGGGCGCCACAGACCGACCAGTGCGGGCAAGCCGGGATCGCCGCTGGCCTGCCAGCTTCCATCGGCGCGCGGCTTCAGTGGCCCCATGCGCCGTTCAAAACGACGCTGCGCGCGCAGGTCGCGCAGCAGGCAGAAGCCCATGCCCAACGCCCACAGCGCCAGCAACAAGCCAGCCCATGGCAACGACTGTCCGGCCACGCCATCGATGGCACCGGGCAACACTTTCAAGGGCAGCGTTGGCACCTGCTGCAACACCACAACCTGCGGCAACGGCAACATCAGTGCCACCAGCAGCATCGGCAACAACCACCAGCTGCGATAGGCCAACGCCACGCCGCCCAACCGCACCAGCAATGGCCGCAGCACCGCCAGCAGGACCACGCCCACCGCCAGCCACAGGCTGGCCCGCCACAGTCCGTCGAGCAGCTCAGTCATGGCCCAGCTCCTGGATCAGCTTCTTCAGTTCGGCGATGTCCTGCGCGCTCAACTGGCCCCGTTCGCTGAAGTGCGCGACCAGCGGTGCCACCCGCCCTTCGAAGACACGGCCGATGAAGTCCTGGCTCTGCGCCTCCACCCACGCCTGTCGCTGCAGCAGCGGCCGGTACAGATAGCGCCGGCCATCGCGCTCGGCGGCGATCGCGCCCTTGGTCAGCAGGCGGTTGAGCAGAGTCTTGATGGTCGGCTCGGCCCAGTCGCGGTGGGCCAGTGCGGCCACCACGTCATCGGCGCCACGCGGTGCCTGCTGCCACAGCACCTCCATCACAACAGCTTCGGCTTCACTGATCGGCTGCATGGTTTACATCCGTAATCGACGGTCCGATTACGCGCGTAATCGAATTATCTGTCAAGCCCCTCGACTCCAGGTTCATCGTATCTGCGCCAGCATCGATTCCTCCCGCCCCAGGCCCCGGATGAAAGCGCTGCCCAAGAAGGATTTCCCGGTCGAGCAGGCGCGCCGCTTTCTCGAACCCGGTCCGATCGTGCTGCTCAGCACCGCCTGGCGCGGCCAGCGCAACCTGATGACGATGGGCTGGCACATGGTGATGGGCTTCTCGCCTTCGCTGGTCGCCACCTACCTGTGGGACGCGAACCACAGCCACGCGCTGGCCCGTGGCAGCGGCGAGTGCGTGATCAACGTGCCCGGCGTGGAGCTGCTCGATACCGTGGTGGACATCGGCAACTGCAGCGGCCGCGAGATCGACAAGTTCGCCCGTTTCGGGCTCGATGCATTGCCCGCGCGCGAGGTTGGCGCGCCGCTGGTCGGCCAGTGTCATTCGTGCTTCGAATGCCGCCTCTACGACGATAGCCAAGTGGAATCGAGCAACCTGTTCATCTGGGAAATCGTGCGCGCCCATGTTGCGCCCCGGCCGAAGCTGCCGCGCACGGTGCATTACCGGGGCGATGGGCAGTTCATGGTGTCTGGCGCCGAAGTCTCGCGTCGACGGCGGTTCAAGCCCGACATGCTGTAATGCCAGCACTCCCCCATACGCAGGACCGCCCCGCATGACCGAACACCTCACCGACCTGGACGCCGCTGTCGACTGGTTGTTTGCGCGCGTGGACGGGCCGCTGCGGATCGGGGCACCACTGGCACTGGGCAAGCCACACCGGTTGCTCAATGCCCTTTACGCACGCGTCGAGCACGACCCTTCGCGGCCGCTGCAGCTGTATACCGCGCTTTCACTGAACCCGCCGAAGGCACGCGGCAACGGCCTGGAAGCGCGCTTCATGGCGCCGTTCGCGCAGCGCCATTTCGGCGACGATTTCCCGCGCCTGGCCTATGCCGATGCGATCGCGCGCGACGCGTTGCCGGCGCACGTGCAGGTGGAAGAGTTCTACATGCAGTCCGGCGCCCTGCTGGGTTCGCGTCAGGCGCAGTCCAGCTATACCAGCCTGAACTACACCCACGCCGCCGATGCGGTGGCGCAGCGCGCGCCGCAGGTGATCGTGCAGAAGGTGGCGATGCGGCCGGATGACCGCCGGCTCTCGCTGTCGTGCAACAACGACATCACCCAGGACACGCTGGATGCAATGACTGCACGCGGCCTGCCGCGCCCATTGATGATTGCCGAGATCGATCCGCAGCTGCCCTATCTGGGTGGCTCGGCGACGGTCGA
Organism: Nocardiopsis yanglingensis; assembly: GCF_045809185.1. NCBI lineage: Bacteria > Bacillati > Actinomycetota > Actinomycetes > Streptosporangiales > Nocardiopsidaceae > Nocardiopsis > Nocardiopsis yanglingensis. The sequence continues at coordinate 84,736 of NZ_JBJNRH010000012.1, forward strand.
TGTGTCGTTCTTCGATCTGGTGATCACTCCACCGCCGCCGTATCCGGCGCTGTTCGGCCTGCCGCGGCAGCCGGTCGGCGACGCCGACTACGCCATTGGCCTGTACGCCAGCACGCTGGTGCGCGATGGCGGCACCCTGCAGATCGGCATCGGCACGCTGGCCGACGCGCTCAGCCATGCGCTGGTGCTGCGCCACACCGACAACGCCCGCTACCGCCGCGTGCTGCATGCGCTGGATCCACAGCTGGCCAGCCACCCGCTGGTGCAGGAGATCGGCGGACTGGATCCGTTCGAGGTGGGCCTGTATGGCTGCAGCGAAATGCTCAACGAGGGCTTCCGCAGGCTGGTGCAGACCGGCGTGATCAAGCGCAAGGTGCACGACGACCTGGCGCTGATGCAGCGCATTGAAAATGGCAGCACGCTGTCCATCGATCACGCCACCCTGGCCGCCGAGGGCGAGTACCTGCACGGCGCGTTCTACCTGGGTTCGCCGGAGTTCTACGAGTGGTTGCGCACGCTGCCGGAAGACGAGTGCCGTGCGATCGGCATGCGCCGCATCAGCGAGATCAATCAGCTGTACGGTGGCAACGAAACGCTGGAACGCCTGCAGCGCCGGCACGCGCGCTTCTTCAACTCCTGCATGATGGCCACCGCGCTGGGCGCGGCGGTGTCGGACGCGCTGGACGATGGACGCGTGGTATCCGGTGTAGGCGGCCAGTACAACTTCGTGGCGATGGCACATGCGCTGCCGGAAGCCCGCAGCGTGCTGATGTTCCGCGCCGCGCGCGATGACAAGGGCCAGCGCGAATCGAACGTGCGTTGGAACTACGGCCACACCACCATTCCGCGCCACCTGCGCGACATCTACCTCAACGAATACGGCATCGCCGATCTGCGCGGTCTGACCGACGAGGACTGCGTGCATGCGATGACCGCGATCACCGAGGCCCCGTTCCAGGGCGGCCTGCTGCAGCAGGCACACGCCTCGCGCAAGCTGCTGGCGGCCACGCAACCGGATCCGCAGCGCCAGCAGCGCAACACGCCGCAGGCACTGGCCGCGGCACTGGCCCCATTCCGCGCCGATGGCAGCCTGCCGGACTATCCGTTGGGCAGCGACTTCAACGAGATCGAGCAGGTACTGGTGAAGGCACTGGGCTGGCTGAAGGCCAACACGCAGACCCGCGGCGACAAACTGCGTACCGTCTGGGCGGCGCTGCGCCAACCCGCTGGCGACGGCGATGCGGTGTACCTGCAGCGCATGGGCCTGCAGGCACCGAAGGATTTCGCTGAACGTCTGGACGCGCGGCTGCTGCGCCTCGCACTGGCACGCACCGCCTGAAAAAAGGGGACGGAGGGGGTTAAGTCGTATGTGCATAAACGACTTAATCCCCTCCGTCCCCTTTTTCTCATCCACGCATGGCGTAGATCTACCGCTCTATCCTCACTGCATCCTCAAGATACAGACGGGCAATCGGTGGATGCGCTCGATGCTCGACCTGCCACAGGTCGTATGCCGCCTGCATCGCCAGCCACATGCGGGCATTGCCCAGACCTGCAAGCTCAAGGCGGAATGCAAGTTCCGCGGAGATGCCAGCGTGCCCGTTGATGATCGTCGACAGCTGTCCGCGCGAATAGCCAAGATGCTGCGCCAGCGCACTGATCGACATACTGATCGCTGGCAGGATGTCTTCGCGCAGCGATTCCCCGGGATGCGGCGGATCATGCAACGGCATCGAGCAGACTCCTAGTGGTAATCAAGGTAATCGACCAGTTCGACGTCGAGCCCACGAAAGCGGAACACCAATCGCCAACTCGCGGAGACACTTACAGCCCAGTAGCCGCTATGGCTCCCGCGCAGGGGATGCAGGCGATTTCCGGGCAGCCCCATGTCCCCAGGCACGCGTGCCTGATCCAGCTGCAGAAGCAAACGCCGCAACCGGGCCACATGATCGGCACGGACTCCGGAAATGTCGCCCCGCTCATAGAGCGCTTTCAGGCCCTTATGCCTGAAGCTGACGATCATGCGGCCCCAGTGTAAGGCATCACCTTACACCCCGCAAATCCACCATGGGTTTCTGCGCCGCTCTTCTTGTCCATGACTACTTCCGGGGGTACCTCGGCAGGCCCTCCTTTTCGCAAGGAATGCAGGTTAGATGAAGAGGCCAACGCGACACTGGTGCCGCGGGGGGCAACATGCCGGACGAAAAAAGGGACGGAGGGGATTAAGTCGTTTGTGCAAAAACGACTTAATCCCCTCCGTCCCCTTTTTCTTCCGGCAACGAAAAAGGCCGGCTTGCGCCGGCCTCTCCCTTCCTGCTTCGCGAGGCTGCTTACAGCGCCTTGGCAGCTTCCACCACGTGGGCGGTGGTGATGCCGAAGTGCTTGTACAGCTGATCAGCCGGGGCCGAGGCACCGAAGGTGTCGATACCGATCACCGCACCGTCCAGGCCGACGAACTGGCGCCAGAAACCGGTGACGCCGGCTTCCACGGCCACGCGCTTGCGCACGGCGTTCGGAAGCACCGATTCACGGTAGGCCGCATCCTGACGCAGGAATACGTCGGTGGACGGCATCGAGACCACGCGGGTCTTGAGGCCGGCCGCGTCCAGCTGGGCCTTGGCTTCGGTGGCCAGCGAGACTTCCGAACCGGTGGCGATCAGGATCACGTCCGGGGTGCCGGCGGCATCGGCCAGCACGTAACCACCGCGCTCGATCTGGGCGATCTGCTCGGCGTTGCGCGGCTGGTGCGGCAGGTTCTGGCGGCTGAACACCAGGCAGCTCGGACCATCCTGACGGGTGATCGCAGCCTTCCAGCTCACCGCCGACTCAACCGCATCGCACGGACGCCACACGTCATTGTTCGGGATGTAGCGCAGCGAGGCCAGGTGCTCCACCGGCTGGTGGGTCGGGCCGTCTTCGCCCAGGCCGATCGAGTCGTGGGTGTAGACGTGAATGGCGTGTGCCGGGATCAGCGCGCTCATGCGCACGCCGTTGCGGGCGTAGTCGCTGAACACCAGGAAGGTGGCGTCGAACGGAATGAAACCACCGTGCAGGGCCAGGCCGTTGGCAATGGCGGTCATGCCGAACTCGCGCACGCCGTAGTACACGTAGTTGGCGTTGGCGTCGTCGCTGGCGACCGACTTGCTGCCCTTCCACAGGGTCAGGTTGGAGTGCGCCAGGTCGGCCGAGCCACCGACGATTTCCGGCAGCAGCGGCGCGAAGGCTTCAATGGCCAGCTGCGAGGCCTTGCGCGAGGCGATCGTCGGGCCTTCAGCCGCCACCTGGGCGATGTAGGCATCGGCCTTGGCAACGAAGTCGGCCGGCAGTTCGCCGTGCGAACGGCGGGTCAGCTCGGACGCTTCAGCCGGGTACTGGCTGGCGTACTTGTCGAACAGCTGTTCCCACTCGGCCTGGCGCAGGGTGCCGGCGCCATTGGCGCGCCAGCCGTCGTAGATCGCCTGCGGGATCTCGAATGGGCCGTATTCCCAGCCCAGCTGCTTGCGGGTGGCTTCCAGCTCGTCCTTGCCCAGCGGTGCGCCGTGGCTGGATTCCTTGCCCGCCTTGTTCGGCGAACCGAAACCAATGGTGGTGCGGCAGCAGATCAGGGTCGGCTTGTCGCTCTGCGACAGCGCAGCCTCGATACCGGCCTTGATGCTTTCCGGGTCGTGGCCGTCGACATCGCGCACCACGTTCCAGCCATAGGCCTCGAAACGCTCCGGGGTGTTGTCGGTGAACCAGCCCTCGACGTTGCCGTCGATGGAGATGTGGTTGTTGTCCCAGAAGCAGACCAGCTTGTGCAGGCCCCAGGTGCCAGCCAGCGAAGCGGCTTCATGCGACACGCCTTCCATCAGGCAGCCATCGCCCATGAACACCCAGGTGCGGTGGTCGACCACTTCCAGCTCCGGGCGGTTGAAGCGCTGTGCCAGCAGCTTCTCGGCCAGGGCGAAGCCCACGGCATTGGCGAAACCCTGGCCCAGCGGGCCGGTGGTGGTTTCCACGCCCGGGGTCTCGTGGCGTTCCGGGTGACCGGCGGTGTGGCTGCCCAGCTGGCGGAACAGCTTCAGCTGCTCGATCGGCAGGTCGTAACCGCTCAGGTGCAGCAGCGCGTACTGCAGCATCGAACCGTGGCCGTTGGACAGCACGAAACGGTCGCGGTTGAACCAGTGCGGATTGCTCGGGTTATGGCGGAGGTAGTCGTTCCAGAGGACTTCGGCGATGTCGGCCATGCCCATGGGCATGCCGGGGTGGCCGGACTTTGCGGTTTCAACCGCATCGGCGGCAAGGAAGCGGATGGCGTTGGCCAACTGGCGACGGGTAGGCTGCGTCATGGTTCTGTCGGAATCGGGAGGCGGCCGCGGACGTGCGGGCGGCCTATTGTCCCATAGTCGTCGGGCGGGGGTCAGTCCAACGTGCCTGGCAGGTGCCGGCCGCTGGCCGGCACTTCATGATCTCCGCCGGATTCCGGATGTGAAAAGGGGTCGGTCCCCTTTCCTTGCGGAAAGGGATCCGACCCCGATCAGGTCGCCAGCAGTGGCTGCGGACTCAGTCCTGCTGCGGACCCAGCGCCGGGCCGTCGTGGCCTTCACCCTTGGCCACCAGCGTGGTCAGGGCCAGGTCACCTGTCACGTTCAGGGCAGTACGGCACATATCCAGGAAGTGGTTCACGCCCAGGATCAGGCCGATGCCCAGCGGGTTCACGCCGACCATCGCGCAGATCATCGCCACCACCGGCAGCGAGCCCGACGGCACACCGGCAGTGCCGATGCCACCGAGGATGCAGACCGCCATCACCATGATCTGCTGGCCGATGCTCAGGTCCACGCCGAAGAACTGGGCCAGGAAGATCACCGTCACGCCCTCGAACAGCGCGGTGCCGTTCTGGTTGGCGGTGGCGCCCACGGTCAGCACGAAGCGCGACACGCGCTGCGGCAGGCCCATCTGGTCGGCCACGCGCAGCGCGGTCGGCAGGGTGGCATTGCTGGACGCGGTGGAGAACGCCATCACCGTCGCTTCCTGGGTATCGCGGAAGAACGACAGCGGCGAGCGACCGGACAGCCATACGGCGGTACCGTAGGTCACCACCATGTGCAGGCCGAGCGCCAGCACCACCACGCCCACGTAGGCACCCAGGCGGATGATCAGCTCGAAACCGAACAACGCGGCCAGGTTGAACATGAAGCAGGCCACCGCATACGGGGCCAGGCGGATGACCAGGTTGATCAGGGTCATCGAGATTTCGAACACGCCTTCGATGGCGCGACGCAGCGGGGCGACCTTCTCGTTGTCAGTCAGCACCATGCCGATGCCGAACATCAGCGCGAAGAACATCAGCGACAGGATCGCGCCGTTGTCAGACGCGGCCTGCAGCACGTTGCTCGGCACGATCGACAGCAGCATGTCCATGCCCTTCGGCGTGCCGTGGATGCCCGCGACGATCTCCTTGCTGCGCTCGGCGTTCTCCGACAGCATCATCGCGGCGACCTGCGGGTCGACACCGGCGCCCGGCTTGAGCAGGTTGACCAGCACCAGGCCGATGCCCACCGCGATGCCGGACAGCAGAACGGTGTAGGCCAGCGTCTTCCAGCCGATGCGGCCGAGGGCGCGGATGTCGCCCATCTCCGACACACCCATGATCAGCGCCGAGAAGATCAGCGGCACGATCAGCATGAAGATCAGGTTGAGGAACAGGCCCGACGCCGGGGTGGTGACGTAGTCCATTACCCACTTGGCACCGGCCTGCAGACCATCGACGCTGCCGCCCAGGGCGTGCACGATCAGTCCCAGGACCAGGCCGATCGCAAAGCCGATGCCCATCTTCCAATGCAGGGGCAACTTCTTCTTGTCGGCAGCAGCTGCTGTCATACGCGGGTTTCCTCGAAAAATGAATGCACTCTAACAAAGCGCGCAAGCGGCGCCGGTTCAGGTTCGCCGTGGCGGATACAGCGGCGCCAGCCCAGTGTCGACGGCACCCGCAGCCTTCGACCAGTGCGGTCCGTCACGGAAGACTTCGCGCAGGCGCGCACGCAGCGGCGCCAGATCACCCTGCCCGCCCCAGCGCGCCTGCTGCAGGTCCTGCAGTACCTGGCGCTGGGCTGCATCCTCAAGCCGCGCGATGACCTGTTCGATGCGTTCAACGCCGGCCATCGCACACAGCTGAGCTTCAACCTGGTCGAACCCCTCGCCATCGAGCGTGCGGCGCAGTTCGGCCAGGCCGGCACGCCCGCTCGCCACAGTCGGCACAGCGGGCTTGCCAGCTACAGGCGCCACTGCACGCGGGCGCCGGCCTCGCTGCCAGCCCCACAACAGGGTCAACAACCACAGCAGCGCCAGACCGATGGCCGCCGCCATCCACGGCCACGGACGCTCGGCCAGGCCGCTGGCGCGCGGATCGGTGGCCGCGATACGGCTGTCCTGGCCATCGGTGCCGGGCAGCGCGGCGTCGGTGTCGATCGGCGGCAACGGTGCAGGTGAGGCGCTGCCGCTCCCGTTACCGGCAACCACGGCCAGCGCCAGGTCCGGCAGCTTCGCTTCCTGTGCCTTGCCCGCACGCACGTCCCACCATGGCAGGCGCGGCCCCGGCACCACCAGCGAACCCGGCTGGCGCGGCACGATCGAATAGCGGCGGGTGATTTTCAGCCGCGGCGTACTGCCATTGAATGTCTCTTCGTACTGCGCGGGTTCGGCAAACACCTGCGCATTGGCGCCGACATCCGGCACCGGCAGGTCGGTGAACTGCGCGCGGGTGGCACCTTCGGCAATCGCCTCGACCACCACGTTGGCCGCTTCGCCGGTACGGGCACTGGTCGGTGCACTGGTGTAGCGCAGCTGCAGGCTTTGCAGCGGCAGCCATGGCTGCGGCGCCTGTACCGGCTGTGCCTGCACCTGCAACGTGCGATCCGCGCCGGTGGCATTCATGCGGCCGTCGCCGCCACCGAAGAAGTCATCGAAGAAGCCACCGGCGCTGCGCCCGTTGAAGCGGGCACCGACGAGGCGCAGCGGGCCACTGCGCTCCGGAATCAGCAGGAAGCGGCGCTCGACCACGTTGTAGCGGCGGCCGTTGACCTGGCGCACGTCGGTGCGGTCATCGCCTACCCGCTGCAGCGACGCACCGGCCGGGGTATCCAGCACCAGTTCGCCCGATGCCAGCTGCGAGGCGAAATACAAGCGCACCACCACACCCACGCTCTGCTGCACATACGGCGTATCGTCATCGACAACGGTTTCGATGAAGGCCATCGCGTTGCTGTCGGGCCCGGCCACGGCAGCGGCATCCACCTGCAGGGTCAGCGGCGCGGTACGTACGCTGCCCACCTGCAGGCCCGGCACCACCAGTGCACCGCTGCGCCGTGGCGTGAGTGCCACGCCGTACAGGTTGCGCTGCTGCATGCTGCCGTTGCTCCACTCCACCTGACGGCTGCTGGTCTGCCCGCTGAGATCGAAGTCGGTACGCAGCGGCGTGAAGTCTGGCGCGCCCTGGTCGCTCTCGACATTGAGGGTGACCGTGTCGCCCATCGCAATGCGATCGCGGTCCAGCCACGCGCGCGGCTGCGCCCAGGCCAGCAGCGGCAGCCACAGCAGCAGTGCCGCCAGTACCTGCAGTGGCCAGCGCCCGTGCATGTTGATCGCCCGCGTCATCGCCCTTCCCTCTTCCTGCGTTCGTTTTCCAGCTGGAACTTGGCCCGCAGCAATGCGCCCGGATCATCCGGCACACGTCGCATCCACGCCTCCACGGCCTGTTGCTCCTCGCGTTGGCGCGGGGTGGTGCCGTCACTGCCTGGCACGGGCTTGCCATCCTGTTCGTCCTTGCCCTCGCGTGCCTGCTGCATTGCCTGCTGCATGCGCTGCCGCTGCTGCTCATCGGCCTGCGCCTGCGCCTTGGCATCCTCTACCTGTGGTGGCGCCTGCTGTCCATCGCGACCGCGCTCACCGGGTTGAGGCGTCGACTGCGTGTTGTCGTCACCGGGCTTGGGCTGCCCCTGCTGGCCCGACTGCGGCTGGCCCTGGCCGGGATTCTGCTTGCCCTGCTGCGGCTGCTGGCCCTGCGGATTCTGCTTGCCCTGCGAATCGTTCTGCTGCTTCTGCTGGCCGCTCTGCTGTGGCTTCTGCTGGTCCTGGCCTTGGCCACCGGATGACTTGCGCTTGCGCGCGGCATCGACCACCGCGCGGTTGGCCACCGCATCTGGCATGCCCGGATGCCGCGCCAGCGCGCGGTCGTAGGCGGCGATGGCCTCATCGTAGTGGCCCTGGCGTGCCAGTGCGTTGGCCAGGTTGTACCAGCCCGCATCGCTGTCGATGCCTTCGAATTGCTTGCGTGCGTTGGCAAAGTCGCCGTTGCGGTAAGCCTGTACGCCTTCCGCCAAACGCTCGTGCTGCAGTTGATCAGCACGCTTCCACAGCGTGCCCTGCGCCGGTGGTGAAGCCGGCACCGCAGGCGCCTGTGCCTGCACATCCCCCATCCACGGCAGCAGGCCCACCGCCAGCACGGCGGCCAGCAGCGCGCGGCGACGGAAGGCGAGCAGCGCCAGCAGCATCACCGGTGGTACCAGCCAGAACCCTTCATCACGCCATTGCTTGCCCTCGCCCGGCCGCTGCGCGGCAGTACCTTCACGTGCATCAAGTACACCCAGTGCGCGCAGGTCACTGTCATCGGCAGCGATGCGGGCATAACGGCCACCGCCTGCGGCAGCCACCGCACGCAGGCTGCCTTCGTCCAGCGCAGCCTGGCGGATCTGCCCACTGCCATCCCGGTACGCCGCACCAGCGGACGTACCCAGACCCAGTACCGACACCTGCAGGCCGAGGCTGCGCGCCTGCGCTGCGGCAAGTGCCGCTTCATCATCCGCCTGATCGCTGACCAGCAGGATCTGCCCCCGCAGTGCCCCGATCTGGCGCATCAACCGCGTCGCCCAGTCGATGCCGCGGTCGGCACGCTGGCCCTCGCGTGGCATCACATCCGGCGACAACGCGTCCAGATACAGCGCAACGTTGCTGCCGTCGTCGGTCAGCGGCGCCACGGTGTAGGCATCCTCGGCGTAGACCACCAGGCCTACCTGGCCACCCTGGCGTGCGCGCAGCAGCTCGCCCACCTTGGCCCGCGCCTGCAGCAGGCGCGAGGGAGGCAGATCGGCGGCGGTGATCCGGCTGGACAGGTCCAGCACCACCAGCAACGGCGCGCTGGCCTGGAACATCGGTTGCGCCTGCTGGCGCCAGCTCGGACCGGCCATGGCCAGCGAGGCCAGCGTCCAGCCCAGCAGCGGCGCCCACGGCAAGCGCGCACGACGGCGCGTGCCCGCTGCCAGCAGATGCGGCAACAGGTGGGCATCCACCGCTGTTCGCCACACATCGCTGCGCCGCTGCCGGTACAACGCCAGCGCCAGGATCAACGGCAATGCCAGCAACGCCCACAGCCATTCCGGGCGCAGGAAGTGCAGCGCGTTCCAGTCAGGAAGATTCGAAGCCAACGCGATCATCGACGGCGCTCCGGCCACAGCCAGGCCAATGCACCCAGCAGCAACGCCAGGCCCAACGGCCAGGCATAACGTTCTTCGCGCGGACGCAGGCTTGGCCCCTTCGCCGCGATCGGTTCCAGCCGATCCAGTTCGGCATAGATGCCGGCCAGCTGCGCGGTATCGCGGGCGCGGAAGAACTGGCCGCCGGTCATGCTCGCGATCTTCTTCAAGGTAGCCTCGTCGACCGGATCCTGATCGGCGGAAATGGGAATGCCGAACAGGCGCATGCTGCCATCGCCGCCAAAGGCGACGGTGTGGATACGCACACCTTCGGCGCGGGCCACTTCCGCCGCGCGCAGCGGTTCCAGCACACCGGCGTTGCTGACGCCGTCGGTCAGCAGGATCAGCACGCGCTGTCCCTCGGGTTGGCTGCGCAGGCGTTTCACTGCCAGGCCGATGGCATCACCGATGGCCGTCTCGCGCCCGGCCAGGCCGACCACGCTGTCGCGCAGCTGGTCACGCACGCTGGCCAGATCGGCAGTAAGCGGTGTAAGCGTGTAGGCACGGTCGCCGAAGATCAACAGGCCGATGCGATCGCCGGCACGACGATCGAGGAAGTCGGCCAGCACCGCCTTCGCGGCAGTGAGGCGATCCACCGCCTGCCCGCCCAGCACCATGTCGCCCTCGCCCATGCTGCCGGACACGTCCATCGCCAGCATCATCTGCCGGCCCTCCTGCGGTGGCGTGATCGCTTCGCCCAGCTGTTGCGGGCGAGCCAGTGCGATGCACAGCGCGCACCAGCCCAGCCACAACAGCAGCGTACGCAGCCACGACACATCGACGCGGCCGCCTCCGGCCAGCGCTTCCAGCTCCGTCGCCGCGTAGGGCACGCGCAGCGCAGCGCCGGGATCGGCACGACGCTTCCACCAGCGCATCAGCAACGGCAACGGCAGCGCCAGCAGGGCCAGCGGCCACGCCAGCTGCAGGTCCGGCCATGGCCAGTAACTTGCCAGCAGGTTCATCGGCGCCGCTCCAGCAGCATGGCCAGATAGCGCTCGCGCGCCCAGCTGCGCAGCGCCGCCACATCCTCAGCGTCCACCCGTGGGCGATAGGCGCCGTCCGCCAGCAGACTGCGACGTGCCGCGGGCAGCGTGCCTTTCGGATCCACGCGCTGCCACCAGGCATCATCGCGCAGGGATTCACTGCCGGGCTGCGCCTGGCGTGCGGCGCGACGCAGCAGTCCGGCGATCGCCGCCAGTTCTGCTGCAGCGTCGGCGGTGGTTGCCAGCTCCTGATCGAACAGCTGCAACCAGCGTTGGCGGCGTCGACGGCGCTGCCACCACAAGAAGGCCATCGCCACCAGCAACAGCAGCACCACACCGCCGATCATCAGATAGCCTGGCGCCGGTGGCCACCAGGATGGGGCCGGCGGCAGCTGCACATCGCGCAGCGGCAGGTTGGCGCTCATGCCGGCACCTCGGTGGGCGATGGTGCCAGCCAAGCGTCGCTGGGCGCATCGGTGGACAGCACCTGCACATCGACGCGGCGCGCGCCAAGCTGGCGTCGCAGTTCCTGCAGCGGTTCGACGAAGTGGGCCTGCCAATGGGCCCGGACCTCACTGCGTCGTAGGTCGAGGCCGATGCGCTGTTGCAGGGTCTGGAACTGCAGCGGGGCCGACGGAGGCTGCAGTTCCAATGGATCGACCAGCAGCACCAGGCTGAGGTCATGATGCTGGGCCAGCGCGCTCCAGCGCGCAGGCGGAATGCGGATGGCCTGCCGCGGATCGGCCAGCACCAGCATGCGCGCACCCGGGCGCAGCACGCGGGCCGCATGGTCCAGCGCGCGCTCCAGGCCAAGGTCATCGGCCGGGGGCTGCGAATACCAGCGGGTGAGCGCGTCCAGCACGCGCAGTACGCCGCGCGGGCCGCCTGCCGGTGCAATCGGTGGTTCACGGTCGCTGCCACGCAGGGCGCCGATGCGATCACCACGACGCTGCGCCGACCACGCAGCGACGGCGCCCGCACGTGCGGCCTGCACCGATTTGAAGCGTACGCGGGTGCCGAAGTACAGGGCCGGCGAGGTATCGGCCACGATCAGGCTGACCCGCTCGCGCTCGGCCTGGAACAGCTTGGTGTGGGCACGGCCGGTCCGTGCGGTCACCCGCCAGTCGATATGCCGCGCATCATCACCGGCCACGTACTCGCGTGACTCGGCATATTCCATGCCACGCCCGCGCAGCGGCGACGGTGCCTGCCCGGCGTTGCCGGCACGGCCACGGCGTGGCGGCGGGGGCCGCTGTGCAAGGCGGCGCAGCGCCACCAGCTCGGACAGCTGCGGGCGCAGGCCATCGCCATCGCTGACGTTGGATGTGGGTTCCTGGGATGGATCGGTCATGCGCAGGCTCAGGGTGCCGGCACCCGGGCCAGCAGCTCCTGCACCAGGCGTTCGCCATCCCAGCCTTCAGCGGTGGCTTCATAGCTGGGCAGCACGCGATGGCGCAGCACATCGGCGGCAACCGCTCGCACGTCATCAGGGGTGACGAAATCGCGGCCGGCCAACCAGGCGCGCGCGCGTGCGCAGCGTTCCAGTGCGATGGAGCCACGCGGGCTGGCACCCCAGGCAATGCGTCGGCCAAGGCCTGCGTCATAGCGCGACGGATCACGCGAGGCCAGCACCAGCTCGATCAGGTAGCGTTCCAGCGCCGGCGCCATGTGCAGGTCCAGCACTTCGCGGCGGGCATCGAACACATCCTGCATCGGCAGTTTCTCCGGTGCCGGTGCCGCCTCGCCCAGCGCGCCACGGGCTCGCTCGCGGGCCAGGCGCAGGATCTCCGATTCGGCGGCCTGGTCGGGGTAGCTGATGCGCACGTGCATCAGGAAGCGGTCCAGCTGCGCTTCCGGCAGCGGGAAGGTGCCTTCCTGTTCAATCGGGTTCTGCGTGGCCATCACCAGGAACAGCGACGGCAGTGCATAGGTGTGGCGACCGACGGTGACCTGGCGCTCGCCCATTGCTTCCAGCAGCGCCGACTGCACCTTGGCCGGTGCGCGGTTGATCTCGTCGGCCAGCAGGATCGGGTGGAAGATCGGGCCGGGCACGAATTCGAAACGGCCTTCCTGCGGGCGCCAGATCTCGGTGCCGGTCAGGTCGGCCGGCAACAGGTCCGGGGTGAACTGCACGCGGGCGAAGTCGGCCTCCAGGCGCGCGGCCAGCGCCCGGATCGCCGTGGTCTTGGCCAGGCCCGGAGCGCCTTCCACCAGCAGGTGGCCATCGGCCAGCAGCGCGATCAGCAGGCGTTCGACCAGTGCCGCCTGGCCGACGATCTCGGCCGACAGGGCGTCGCGCAGCTGGGTGAAGGCGCCATGCAGGCGGGAGGCGGCCGGCGCGGGCGGCGGCGTGGCGGATTCGGGCATCGGCGGTGGCAGGTTCATGGGGGCCTTTGACCGGCGCGGGACGGCACGGGTTCCCGACATCATCGCAGGGTGCCCTGCGATTGGCATCAAGAACGGCTGAACGGCCCATCCACGCATCGCGTGGATCTACTGGCGGAAACGCAGAAGGGCCGCGCATGGCGGCCCTTCTGCGTTTCGCGGGTGACGCGGGCTCAGTTCTGCTTGGCCACGCGCAGCACCTTCGGGGTGACGAACACCAGCAGCTCGGCCTTGTCCTTGTTGCGGCCACGCTTCTTGAACAGGTTGCCCAGGAACGGCACGTCGCCCAGGAACGGCACCTTGCTGATGCTGCTGCGGTCGGTGAACTCATAGACGCCACCGATGACCACGGTCTGCCCATCCTCGACCAGCACCGCGGTATTGACCTCGCGGCGGTTGATCGACGGTACCGTGCCGTAGCCCTGCAGTTCGATCAGACGGTCGACTTCGTCCTTCTTCACCTGCATGTTGAGGAACACGCGGTTGTCGTTGGTGATGGTGGGGGTCACCCGCAGTTCCAGCACCACTTCCTTGAACTGCACGTTCGGGGTGGAACCGGCGCCGCCGGCAGCTCCGGCGCCGCTGATGGTGACGTAGCCGATTTCCTTGCCCTGCTTGATCATCGCCTCGCGCTGGTTGGTGGTGACCACGCGCGGGTTGGAGATCACTTCACCACGTGACTCTTCCTGCATGGCCGACAGCTCCACGTCCAGCAGGTAGCCTGCGTTGAGGATCGACAGCGCCAGCGAGCCGGGGTTGTTGGCCGCTGCCACCGGCAGATTCCAGTTCAGGCCGCGCTTGATGGTCGGGCTACCGGGAATCGGGGCCGGACCGACACTGCCACCGGCCTGCCATTCACGGACCGCCTTGGCGTTGGCCAATGCCGTATCCACCTGCGAATTGCGGGTGGCCTCGTTGGCATCCAGGCTGCCGCTGAAGTACACATTGTCACGGCTGCCGCTGATGCCGAACTTTGCACCCAGCTCGCGGGCGAAGGTATCGGTGGCGATGACAATGCGGCTTTCGATCAGCACCTGGTCGACCGGACGGTCGATCACCCCGATCAGCTCACGCATGCGCGCGATCTTCTTCGGAATGTCGCTGATCATCAGCGTGTTGGTGCGCTCGTCGGCGACGATGCGGCCGCGCGAGGACAGGAAACCACTGTCTTCCTGCGACGAGCCGCCACCACCACCATTGCCGCCACCACCGCCGCCACCGATGCCCTTGGCCTCGGTCAGCGCTTTGAAGATCTGCGTGGCGCTGTGGTAGTTGATCTGGACGTAATCGGTGACCAGGTCTTCGCGGTTCTCGATGGCGATGCGCGCGTCTTCCTTCTCCTGCTCGAACTTGGCCAGTTCAGCCTGCGGCGCCACCCAGATCACGCTGCCGTCGCGACGCTTGTCCAGGCCCTTGGCACGCAGCACGATGTCCAGTGCCTGGTCCCACGGCACATTGACCAGGCGCAGGGTCACATTGCCCTGCACCGAATCGGACGCCACTACGTTGAGATTGGATTCTTCGGCGATCAACTGCAGCACGGTGCGCACCGGCACGTCCTGGAAGTTGAAGGTCACCGGCTTGCCGGTGAAACCGCGCTGGCCGACAGCCTTGGCCGCCTGGGTGACGCTGCCGGCAGTGACTGCACCGACAGCGGCCGGAGCCTGCCGCGGGCTGATTTCCACCACGTACTCGTTGCCGCTCTGGTAGGCCAGCGACTCCACCGCGCCACCGGTGCTCAGCACCAGCTGGGTGCCGGCACCGGACGGCTTGGCGTCGATGCGCTGCACCGGCGTGGCGAAGTCGGTCACGTTCATCGGCTTCTGCAGGTTGGCCGGCAGTCGGGCATTGCCGACGTCGACCACCACGCTGTTGCCCTGCGTGCGCAGGTCCGGGATCGCACCCTGGCCGTCGAACTGGACGATCAGGCGCCCGGCGCCGTCATCGCCCCGCTTGAAATCGATCTTGGCCACCGACAGGCCAGCCGGCGCGGTCGCCGGGGCCACGGTGGCGCCCACCGGCTTTTCCGCCGGTGCGGCAGCCAGCGCCGGAGCGCAGGCCAGCATCAGCGCGACTCCCAACGCGCTGACACGGTTCAAGGTAGAGCGCCGGATGGGACGCAGCCCCTTGGCTTGGTGAAAGGTCATCGTGCTATCCCCAGTAAACGATCATTGATCTTCAAGCGAGAGCGTTGCCGGCCGTTCCAGCCAGCCGCCCGCGCCATCCGGCACCAGTTCGATCAGCTCCACGCGGTCTTCGAAGACCGCCGTGACCCGCCCGTCGCTCTGCCCGAGGTAACCGCCAGGGCGCACCCGGTAGGTCACCTTGTCCGGCCCCATCACCAGCGCCACGGTGGCCGCGCCGGTGCCGATGGTACCGACCATGTCCAGTGCATCCAGCGGGAAGCCTTCCAACGGCTCCTTGCGCCGGTTCGGATCCGGA
The DNA here is from genome assembly GCF_045809185.1 of Nocardiopsis yanglingensis. Taxonomy (NCBI): domain Bacteria; kingdom Bacillati; phylum Actinomycetota; class Actinomycetes; order Streptosporangiales; family Nocardiopsidaceae; genus Nocardiopsis; species Nocardiopsis yanglingensis. Next base: position 100,055 of record NZ_JBJNRH010000012.1, read on the forward strand.
CGCAATCCGCCATTCCCCTGCTGCGGATTGGTCCAGGCATCGGTGAACGGATCGCGCATGCCCTGCGCGGAGTACTCGAAGGTCTCGAACTGCTGCATCACCGGCAGCGGCTCCAGCGGCTGTGCCGGTCGCGCGCGCTCACCCTCCACCCACTTTTCAAGATTCGGCGCATCGCCCGGCGTGCTGGTCACGCCGCGGCCACAGGCGGCCAACAGCAGCACGGCAGCTGCCATTCCACAACGTGCAAAGAAGGAACGGATCACTTCTTGTCCTCCTTGCCGGCTTCAGCCTTCTGCTGTTCCTGCACCTCGGTCTCGTCCAGGTAGCGATAGGTCTTGACCGTGCCGGACAGTTCCAGCGCGCCACTGCGGACGTTGCCGCTGGTCTTGTCCTTGGGCTTGAGGTTGATGTCGTGCATGGTCAGGATGACCACGCGCGGCAGCGACGCCACGCCACTGACGAAGGCACCGAACTGGTGGTAACTGCCCACCATCCGCAGCTTGATCGGCTTCTCGGCGTAGAACTCCTTGACCTGCTCCTGCTCGGGCTCGAACAGCTCGTTGGTCAGGCCGCTGGACAGCGCGGTCTGCGAGATGTCGATGATCAGGTCGGGCATTTCGGTCTTGCTGGGCAGCTGCCGCAGCATCTGCTGCAGCACCTGCTCCATCTGCGCCAGCTGCTGCTTCAGCGGCGCCAGGTTCACCGCACGCTCCTGCTGCTTGGTGAACTCCGAACGCAGCTCGGTTTCCTTCGATTCCAGGCCGGCCAGTTCCTCGCGCTTTCCGCTGATCAGCAGCATCCACGCGACGAACATGATCACCACCGCCAGCAGCGAGCAGAAGACGATCTTGGCCTTCTGCGGCCAGTTGCCGATGTCGTTGAAATCCAGGTTCTTCAGATCGATCTTCTGGCTCATGCGCGGTCCCCCTGCAGCGGGGCATTGAAGGCCTGCGGCGGCTGCGCCAGGCGGCTGCCCTCAGGCTTCGGCGCAGGCTTGGCGGCCGGGGCTGCCGGCTGGTTCGGTGTGGCCGGGGTGGCAGCGGGTGCGTTGACCGGAGCGGCGGTGGGTGCGGTCGGTGCAGCAGCGGGCTGGCCTGCGGCCGGGGCAGCGGGTGCCGCTGCATCCGGACCGGCTGCAAGCGGTGCCACTGCGGGCGGAGCCGGCGTTGCCACCGAACCATCCGCGTTGAGGCCTGGCGTACCCGCCACTTCTTCGCTCTGCGCCGGCAGCTTCACCTTGACCACGAACACGTAGGGCAGCGCCTTGATGTCCGCAACCGGGCCGGTCTTGCCGTCCTTGTCCTTCTCGGGGTCACGCGCTTCGATGATCGACAGTTCCGGGTTGGTCATCCAACCGGAGGTCTCCAGGTTGCGCATGTACGCCGAAACACGGGCGTTGGACTGGGTGCGGCCTTCCAGGGTCAGCACGTCGCCTTCCTGCTTCAGCGCAGTCAGCACCAGGCCATCGGGAATCGTGCGCACCAGCGCATCGAACAGGTGCACCATCTGCGAGCGCTTGGCCTGCAGTTCCTCGATCACCTTCTTGCGGGCCAGCAGGCGGTCCTTCTGCGCGTCGAGGCGGTCGATCTCCTTGTTCTGTTCCTTGACCTTCTCGATCTCGGCTTCCAGATAGGCGTTGCGGTCCATCTGGCCGCTCACCTGGCGGTCGTAATAGAACCAGATCAGCAGCGACAGCAGCAGGCCACCGATCGCGGCCATGCCCAGCATTGCGTAGAACTCGCGCTGGCGTTGCTTGCGCCGCTCGGCGCGCCAGGGCAATAGATTGATGCGTGCCATCAGTCGAAGCTCCTCAGCGCCAGACCGGTGGCGATCATCAGCGCGGGGGCATCCTGGGCCAGCGCATGCGCGTTCACCTTCGGGCCCAGGGTCATCTGCGCCAGCGGGTTGGCGACCACGGTCGGCACGCCCAGCTGTTCTTCAACCATTTCCGGCAGCCCGCCGAGCACGGCGCAGCCGCCGGCCAGCACGATGTGATCGACGCGGTTGAACTCACTGCCCGCATAGAAGAACTGCAGCAAACGGCTGATCTGCTGGACCGTGGCTTCCTTGAACGGCTCCAGCACTTCCATCTCGTAGCTTTCCGGCAGACCACCCTGGCGCTTGGCCAGGCCGGCCTCCTCGTAGCTGAGGCCGTAGCGGCGCATGATCTCGTCGGTCAGCTGCTTGCCACCGAACACCTGTTCGCGGCTGTACAGGCTGCGACCACCGCGCAGGACATTGAGGGTGGTCATGGTGGCGCCGATATCGACCAGCGCGACCACGCCCTCGATGGATACCGGCAGCTCGCTGGCGACCAGGGCATAGGCGTTTTCGACCGCGAAGGCCTCCACGTCCATCACCTTGGCCTGCAGGCCTCCCAGCTCCAGCGCCGACTGGCGCAGTTCCACGTTCTCCGAACGCGACGCGGCCAGCAGCACCTGGACCATCTCCGGGTTGTTCGGGATCGCCCCGATCACCTCGAAGTCCAGGTTCACTTCCTCGATCGGGTACGGAATGTAGTTGACCGCTTCCAGCTCGATCTGGGCTTCCATGTCGTTTTCGTCGAGCTCGGCCGGCATCGGGATCACCTTGGTGATCACCGCCGAACCGGCGACAGCGGCAGCGGCCAGCTTGGCCTTGCTCCCCGAGCGGTTCATCGCACGGCGGATGGCCTCACCCACGGCCTCCACTTCCACGATGTTCTTCTCCACCACCGCATTCGGCGGCAGAGGTTCCACAGCGTAATGTTCCACACGAAAACGGTTGCCACTGCGGGACAGCTGCAAAAGCTTTACCGCAGTCGAACTGATGTCGACGCCTACAAGCGGCGACTGACTTTTTGGGATGAGCCCCACGGTTTCTCCCCTGCCGACGGGCACTTGGGCGCAAGACCTGCGCCCGAGCATTAATAACGTATTCTTAGCAAATGGCAACGGCCCTGCTGTGAAGTCCCTCACGGATTCACCATGCAGCCCCTGACTGTTCCCTTTGCGCTCCCCGGCGACGACCCCAGCCGCCACCTTGCGTAATCTATACTCTGCGACCACGAAATTCGCAATCGGAATCTGAACCCGATGACTCGACTCCGCCGCTGGCTGCGCTGGATCTTCCTGATTGTCCTGGTCCTGGCGCTGATCGGCGCGGCCGCCGTGGGCGGTCTGTACTACGCCGTGTCTTCCAAGCTTCCCGACGTGCAGACCCTGCGCGACGTGGAAATGCAGGAACCCATGTACGTCTATGCCGCCGACGGCAAGCTGATGGCGGTGTTCGGCGAGACCCGCCGTACCCCCATCACCATGAAGGACGTGCCCGAGCGCCTGAAGCAGGCCTTCCTGGCCACCGAGGACGCCCGCTTCTACGAGCATGGCGGCGTGGACTACATGGGCATCGGCCGCGCGGTGTGGCTGCTGGCCACCACCAACGACAAGCGCGTGCCGGGTGGCTCCACCATCACCCAGCAGGTCGCCCGCCAGTTCTTCCTCAGTTCGGAGTACAGCTACACCCGCAAGCTGGCCGAGATCCTGCTGGCGCGGAAGATCGAGTCCGAGCTGAGCAAGGACGAGATCTTCGAGCTGTACCTGAACAAGAGTTTCTTCGGCAACCGCGCCTACGGCGTGGCCGCCGCCGCCGAGTTCTATTACGGCAAGAAGCTGAACGAGCTGGACCTGGACGAGATGGCCTCGCTGGCCGGCATCCCCAAGTTCCCGTCCTCGGGCAACCCGATCTCCAACCCGGAACGTGCCCGCCAGCGCCGCGACAACTATGTGCTGCAGCGCATGGCCGACCTGAAGTTCGTCAGCCAGGCCGAGGCCGACGCGGCCAAGGCCGTGCCGATGCACGCCACCGCGCATGAGCCGCCGGTGCAGGTCGATGCCCCGTACGTGGCCGAGCTGGTGCGCCAGGAAATGATCGCCCGCTTCGGCGGCGATGTGGTCAACAAGGGTTACCACGTCACCACCACCATCGACTCCACCCTGCAGACCGCCGCCAACCAGTCGGTGCGCGACGGCCTGCTGCTGTACGACCACCGCCACGGCTGGCACGGCGTTGAGAAGCAGGTAGCGGTGGGTGCCGGCGAAGACGCCGCCGCCCTGGCCGAGCACCTGCGCGGCATGTTCGGCCAGGCCGGCCTGCTGCCGGCCATCGTCGCCAGCACCGGCGCCGATGGCAGCGCCACCGTGGTGCTGGCCAACCGCAGTGAGATCGTGCTGCCGGCCGGCGCCGCCAAGTGGACCAACAAGACCCCGGGCAAGCTGGTGCAACGCGGTGACATCGTGCGCGTGCGCGCCGGTGCCAAGGAAGGTGAGTGGCTGCTGGATCAGATCCCGCGCGGCCAGTCCGCACTGGTCTCGCTGGATGCCCACAACGGCGCGTTGAAGGCGCTGGTCGGTGGCTTCAGCTTCTCCGGCAACAAGTTCAACCGCGCCACCCAGGCCCGTCGCCAGCCGGGTTCGAGCTTCAAGCCGTTCGTCTATGCGGCCGCGTTCGACAAGGGCTACAACCCGGCCTCGATCGTGCTCGACGCCCCGGTCGTGTTCCGCGACCGCCGCGGCAAGACCTGGGCCCCGCAGAACGACGGCGGCGGCTTCCGCGGCCCGATGCGCCTGCGCGAAGCGCTGGTGCAGTCGCGCAACCTGGTCTCGGTGCGCCTGCTGGATGGCATGGGCGTGGACTACGCGCGCAAGTACATCAGCGAGTTCGGCTTTGCCGAATCGGAACTGCCGCCCAACCTGTCGATGTCGCTGGGTACCGCCTCGCTGACCCCGCTGTCGGTGGCCCGTGGCTATGCGGTGTTCGCCAACGGCGGCTCGCGCGTGGACACCTGGCTGATCGACCAGGTGAACGACCGCGACGGCAACCTGGTGTTCAAGGAAAACCCGGCACTGGCCTGCCGCGACTGCGCCGGAAGCAGCGACCAGCCGGTCAACCAGGTGGTGGACGGCTTCAACTTCGGTGCCCCGGCCCCGAAGGTGGACCCGGCTGCTGCGGCCAAGGCCGAAGCCAAGACCGAAACCCCGGCCGCGCCGACCAACCCGGATGCCCGCACCGCCCCGCGCGCGATCGACGCCCGCACCGCCTACCAGCTGGTGTCGATGATGCGCGACGTGGTCCAGCGCGGTACCGGTGCCCAGGCCAAGGTGCTCGGCCGCGAGGACGTGGGCGGCAAGACCGGCTCTACCAACGACCACCGCGACGCCTGGTTCTCCGGCTTCGGCGGCCCGTACGTGACCACCGTGTGGGTGGGCCGCGACGACTTCCGCTCGCTGGGTTACCGCGAATACGGTGGCAAGGCCGCCCTGCCGATCTGGATCGACTACATGCGCACCGCGCTGAAGGACACCCCGATCGCGCAGAACGAACCGCCCAGCGGCATGGTCCAGGCCACCCTCAACGGCGCCACCGAGTGGGTGAAGGTGGAAGACATGGACCGCTTGACCGACTACGACCTGAACCTCAATACCCCGCAGGCCGACGCCGCCGCGTTCGATATCTTCTGAGGAAGGGTTTGGTGGGTGCCGCTCTGGTAGATGCCAACCTTGGTTGGCGCCCCGTGCCGACCAAGGTCGGCACCTACCAAAGCGTTGGTGGGTGCCAACCTTGGTTGGCACCGATGCTGCCCTGGTAGCCGCCAACCTCGGTTGGCGCCCCGTGCCGACCAAGGTCGGCATCTACCAGAGCGTTGGTGGGTGCCAACCTCGGTTGGCACCGATGCCGCCCCGGTAGTTGCCAACCTCGGTTGGCGCCCGGTGCCGACCAAGGTCGGCACCCACCAGAGCGGTTGCATCCGCCATACCCACGCAGATGTCACATCCGTGCGCTAGTCTGTAGCCAGGTCGCAACAGGGAGTCATCGCATGCATCGCGCCCGTCAGCATGCTGCCAGCCAGACCCGCGAGCGGCGCCACCGCCTCGCCCACGAAGCCGCCCGCCTGATGGCCGAAGGCGGCATCCGCGACTACCACCAGGCCAAGTTGAAGGCCGCCAGCCGGCTCGGCATCCACGACGATGCCTCCCTGCCCCGCAACACCGAGATCGAAGACGCCCTGCGCGAGTATCAGCGGCTGTTCTCCGGGCCCCAGCACGGCAACGAGCTGCAGCGCCGCCGCGAAGCCGCCATGCGCGCGCTGGAGTTCCTGCACGGCTTCGCCCCGCGCCTGGCTGGCCCCGTGCTGGACGGCACCGCCGACGCCAACAGCCCCGTGCAGCTGCACCTGCACAGTGACGACCCGGAAGCCGTGCACCGCTTCCTGGACGAACACGGCATCCCCGCCGAATCGCGGACGCGCCGCCTGCGCATGGACCGCGAGCGATGCCTCGACGTGCCCGTGTGGGTGTTCAGTGCCGAGGAGCTGACCTTTGACCTGGCCGTGCTGCCCTACGACGCCCTGCGCCAGGCACCGCTTTCGCCGGTGGATGAGAAGCCGATGCGGCGTGCGTCGGTGGCGCAGTTGCGGCAGGTGCTGGCCGAGGCGGAGATCACCGCGTACATCGGCGGGTGACGGTAGCGCCGGTCCTGGTGGGTGCGGACTGTTGGTCCGCACTGCATTTCAGACGTCCGGATACCTGACCGAAGAGCAGCCGAGCGTGGGCTCGGCTCTACAGGGAGCGTGGCATCCGCGGGCGCCACCCAGCATGGCAGTGCTCTACAGCTGCATGCCATTGCCGGTGGTCGGCTCCGGGCCAATCAACCACTCCGGCAACCACGGTGCGGGTGCGCGCTTTGGGTACTCCGCCATCATCCGCGCGTGCATGGTCTGCAGATCGTTCAACAGCCATACCTGGTGAAAGATGTCACTGAACGAATCCGACCAGCCGCTCTTCACCCGTTGGCGATCGACGCTCGTGAGACCGGGCACCAGATCACGCGGGCCATCCAGAATGGGCTGCAACGCCCTGTTGATGCCCGCGTTCTCCGTCGCGGCCTCACGCAACTGGCTGATGTGCGCCTGCACCCGTGTGCATTGATACGGCACGCAGCCCGCGGTCGCCTCGATGTAATCGGCGATATCCGCCAGCAGGTTGGCCTTCAGCCGCCATGCCACCTCGCCATCCAGCACCTGCCGCACCTGAATTGTTCTCCGCGTACTGGCGCGGATATCCTCTGCCGTGGTGAATGGCTGGCCCGGCGTGCTGCCACCGTGACGCACCAGAACAATGCGGTGGATCGCCTCGTTGGTGATGCCCTCCACCCGTAGCGCCGCTACCTGCGGATGCATGCGCGGAAGCGGCACATTGGTGAACCGCCAGTAGTACCAGAGCAACGCCACTACCCCCAGGAAGCACAGCACACTGGCCAGCATCCAGACGTCCAGATGGCGGGTGTAGTAGTAGTACCGCGCCCGCCAAACGTAGAACGTGCGGTAGCTGACGAATCGACTCACCCATCGGTACATTGCCATCTCCTCGGCAAGGCCCCCGGCGCGGCGGGGTTCATTACGCGCGTCACGCCGGGGCTCCATGGCTTACCAGCCGATGCCCACACCGACGCCCATGCTGCGCTCACCGCTGTTGGTGAACGCCCCATTGAGGCTGAAGGTGGCTGAGCCCTTCTCGTTGAGCACGCGCTGGTAACCCACCGCCATCGCCGACTCACCCTCGCTGTAACCCACGCCCGCACCAAGGCGGTTGTAGGTGGCCAGGCCGGCGGTGTTCATCGCCATCGCCGTCTGCGCACTACTCATCGCGGCCATGCGGTTGAAGCGCTTGTCCATCTTGTCCAGGCGGCGCTCGAAGTTGCTGATCGCCCCATCGGTGTACTCGTTGGCGCGGGCCAGCATCTTCTCCAGCTCGGCGGTGTCCACCTGCGGCTTCGGCGAGTCGTCCTTGTTGGCCTTCGGCTGTGGTGCGGGCTTGTCACCCTCGCCTACCGAAGCGACCTGCTGGGAGTCCTTGCCTTCCGGCATCACCGGAGTTTCCTCGGTCTGCGGCTTCGGCACCGAGGACGACGCCAGTGCGCGCGGTGCCGGGGCATCGTCGATGCGCTGCTCCAGCCCATCCATGCGGCCATTGAGCTGCTGCTGCATCGAATGCAGCTGGCCACCGTTGACCGCATCGCGACTGCCGGCCGCGATCAGGCCGTTGGCCACGTTGGAGATGACCATGCCGTTGGCGCCGGCGAGGGTGAGCTGGTTGGTTCCGTCGGCGCGGACCGAGGGGGTGTCCTGGAAGACGGAGCGGAGCTGGGTTTCGACCTTGTCCACGCGCGAGGTGTTGGTGACGACCGCACCATCCAGTGCTTCAAGTGCGCCATTCAAGGTGGACTGCGCGTGGCCCTGGACATTGAAGCGCGGGCCGACGATGTTGCCTTGGGCGTCCACCTCGCCGCCCAAGGCGGAAAGCGCACCGCGCAGCTGGCCGACGGTGGCGGCGTTGTGGTTGGCCGTGCCGTTGGCGATGTTTACGAGGCGGCGTCCAACACCCTCACTACCAAATGAGGCCGTACCACTCTCAGTAGCCACCGCACCAGCTCCCAATGCGAGGGACCCATCCGCACCCTTGAGGACAATTGCACTTTCACCAATGGCCATGCCGTTGCGCTCCCATACCTGAGCACCAGCGCCCACGGCGAAGCCACCCCTCGATTCTTCGGAGACCCAAGACCCACGTCCAAGAGCAACCGAATTCACTCCCAGCGCTGCGGCGTAGGACCCGATTGCAGTTCCACCGTCAATTCCTGCTCGCGCAGAATCACCAATCGCCACTCCGAGGAAGCCAGCGGACGCGTCTTCACTGAGCTCATCCGTATTGATCTTGAAGAAGCGGTTCTGGTATTCCATCCGAGATACCCGATCATTAACACCAAACAGCTGACGGCCGGTAACGACGTCGCGACTATCTGCCGAAATGGAGCCATCAGCCACACCAGTCAAACGCGCACCACCGTAGTCGATGACGCTCGCATCCAACCCACGCATTGCCTGCTGCCCCATCTCCCGCTCCTTGCGCATCGCCTCCAGATCATTCCGATTCTGCGAGATCTTCTGCTCTGCGGCGTAGAGCTGGTTGCCGGTTACGGCATCACGGCTTCCTGGGGCCACTCGGCCGTCGGCAAGATTGGTCAGCACCATGCCATTCACGCCATTCAGCGCAATCTGGCTCATGCCATCGGTACGCGCCGAAGGTGAATCCTGGAAGATCGAGCTGAGCTGACCTTCCACCTTGTCCGCACGAAGGCCGGCGGTGGTGACGGCGCCATCGAGCGCCGTCAGCGCATCCTCGACGGTGCTCTGCGTTCCGCCCTGCACCGTGTAGGTCGGGGCGATGATGTTGCCATTGGTATCCATGCCTGCGCCGCCGCCGAGGATGGCGAGGGAATCGTTGAGCTGGGCAACGGTCGTAGCGTCGTGGTCAGCCGTACCGCGCGCGACGTTTACGAGACGACGCTGAAGCAATCCGGCTCCGAATGAAACAACATTAACCTCGGCAGCAACAGAACCCGCACCAATAGCCGCACTGTTCGAAGCAGTCTTCTCGACGGCACTCCCTGCACCTATCGCCACACCGTTGCCCGCCTCAACGCTTGAAAACACACCGAGCGAAAATCCATTCTCTGCAGCAGCATCAACATAAGCAGCTCGGCCCAGTGATACCGAATTCTTCGCTAGAGCAGCCGCAAAACTACCAACTGCAACAGCCCCTTCCGATGTCATCGAGGCTTCGGCAGAGTCTCCAATAGCAACCGCTACCAAGCCTGCCTTGGCACCTTGGTCCGGCCCACCACTGCCGACCTGGAAGAACTTGGACTGTTCCGCAATCGATCCAATTCGATCAATAGCTTCCTGTGCTGAGCGTCTAGCTCCATTCGCAACTTCACTCACCGCATGCAACTGCTTTCCGTTGATCGCATCCGAGCTGTCTGCATTCAACGTACCATCCAAAACTCCAGTGATTGTCCGACTTCCACCTGCACTGTTACGCACGTCCAGTACTGTACCGCTGTTCTTCTCGCCCAAGCGCACATTGCCAGATGCAGATACCTGCGCCACCAACCCGCCCAGCGCCGCTGTCTCGGCCAGCGCCTTGGCTGCATCCCCCTTTGCGGCGACAGCTTCCGTGCCCGCAGACCTGGCAATGCCCTCCACCGTCGCCACCTTGTCATTGGTGGCATTGAGCTGCCTGCCGTTGACAGCATCATAGCTGCTGGCGCTGACCGCACCATCGGCCACGCCGGTCAGCTTCCGATTCGCATTCGCGCTGTTGCGCACATCCAGCACGGTGCCGCTGTTCTTCTCGCCAACACGAACGTTGCCGTTGACAGCGACTTGACCGACAAGACCACTCAGCACTCCGGTTTCAGCCAACGCCTTATCCGCACTGGCCTTCGCCGCGGTGGCTGCCGTCTGGGCCGCAGTCACGTTCGCGTTGGTTTCATGGAGCTGCTTGCCGGTCACGGCCTCGTTGCTGGTCGCACTGATGGCCCCGTCGGCAACCCCCATAACCTTGCGGTTCGCATTGGCGCTGTTGCGCACATCCAGCTGCGTGCCACTGTTCTTCTGGCCCAGACGAACACTGCCATTGGCAGCGGTCTGGTTGACCAGGCCACCCAGCACCACCGTCTCGGCCAGTGCCTTGCCCGATTCCACCTTTGCGGCATTGGCGGTGGTCGTCGCGCCGTCAGCTGCCGTCTGGGCCTTGGTCACGGCCTGGTTGGTGGCATGAAGCTGGTTACCGGTGATGGCATCCGTGCTGCCGGCCCCCACTACGCCATCGGCGATGTACTGGATCTTCCGCTTCCTGCTGGCGCTGCCAACCGATACCGAATTGGCCGAAGCGGTCACTGCACCTGCACCCAGCGCAACGGCATTCTCATGTGAAGCCTGAGCGCGGTCACCCAGCGCCACGGAACTGGTGTTCGTAGCCTTGGCCAGATTGCCCAGCGCGCTGGCGAACTGCGCCGTTGCCTCGCTGCCACGCCCCAGTGCCGTTGCCTGGCTGGCGCCTGCCTTGCTCAGATAGCCAACCGCCGTAGCGTGCTCAGCCTGGGCTTTGGCATCACCGCCTACGGCAATCGAGAAGTTGCCGCTTGCATTTGCACGGAAGCCGGTTGCAACCGCGCCGTTGGCGCTACGGGTTCCGGCACCGACCGAGACACCCGCGTTCTGGTTGGCCACCTTGTTCCCATCCGCATCCACGCCGGCGCGCGCGTCATCACCCAGCGCTACGCTGCGGCCGTTGTACGCTTTGGCATTGTTGCCGAGTGCGGTGCTGATGCCGAAGCTGCCGTTCTCTGCGGTTGCACCTCTACCCAGAGCCAAGGTCGTCGCATCGATGCGATTCGTGGCGGCCTGGGCAAGGGCACGTACCGCTGACACGCCCGCTTTCGCAGCATCTGCAGTCTTCTCGACGACACCCAGCTTGGTATTGGTGGCATGAAGCTGCTTGCCCGACACAGCATCAGCGCTTGTGGTGCTTAGCGTGGCGTCTGCCACGCCGGTGATCTTGCGGTTGGCGTTAGCGCTGTTGCGGACGTCCAGCACAGCACCACTGTTACTGCCGCCCAGGCGGACATTGCCAGATGCGGATGTTTGGCTCAGCAATCCACCCAGCGTGTTCGCCTTGCTCAGTGCATTGTCGGCATTTGTCTTCGCGGAGTCGGCCACAGAACGTGCGGCGGTGACATTGCCATTGGTGGCATTCAGCTGCTTGCCCGTCACCGCGTCCGAACTCAAGCTGTTGAGCCGCGCGTCTGCCACATTCACTACTCGGCGCTTGGTACTGCTGTTGCCAACAGAGACCGTGTTCGCCTCGTTGGCGACCGAGCGCACACCCAATGCCACAGATCCCGACATGGAAGCGCTTGCTTCATAGCCCATTGCCATTGCGTCGTAGGACGCAGTGGACTTGTTGCCTATAGCGATAGCTCCCGAATAGCCACTGGTACCGGCACGGGCGTCTCCCCCCAGCGCAATGCCACCAATGCCGCCCCCGGTAGCTACCCGCGAGCCGCTACCAATTGCAATCGCGTTGCCGCCGTCGGCTCGCGAACCATTGCCATAAGCCGTGGCGCCAAAGCCACCGCCGGCATATGCGCCGTCACCCACTGCGGTGGCGTACCAATGGTCAATCTTGGCATTCGTTCCAATCGCCACATTGAACTCGCCGGTTGAACGAATACCGTTACCGTAACCAACTGAGCGCTTCCCCGAGATGGTGGAGCGCGAACCGACGACGACCGTATCATCTCCGGTAGCTGTGGAGTCCCGGTAGGCGACGTCGTTTACGATCGCGAATTGATAGTGCGTCGACTGGGGAGTGATCGATGTCGCAGAGATTCCCGCATTCAGGCCATCGGGCATCATGAGGGGACCAGCAGAATAGTCTCGTGCTTGAACAGTTTTCGTCTGGTCTTCCCACGTCAACTCAGCCCTATCGCCAGAGTGCTCTTTGTCGGCATTCTCAACAGCCATAACGCTGGTGGAGAACAGCAGCAGTGCAACACCGGACCCTCCGGTGATCGAACGCCTCCTGCCACTTGCGCGTTTGGTCAACTCACTTCCTACCACCCAGCAACGCTTGGTGGCACTCCAGATACGACGATAGATGTGATTCATGTTCTTTCCTTAACAGGACAAGGGAAATGAAGCCCCGCGCGTGCGCGGGGCAATAGAAGGTCAGGCGCTCGGCGCCAGGGTCGTTACGTGATCGCGATAGCTGTCGTTCGACAGTCGGTACTGCAGCTGCAGGGTGCTGCCCGGCCGGAGTTGGAACGGCAAGGTCAGCGCAGCGTCTGGGTAGAGACTTCTGGACAGCTCAAGCGGCGTGCACACGCCACCGGCGCTGCACTCGGCAGCACCGGTGATTCCCACACGCAGCGTGCCGGTGTTGCGCAGGGTGTTGCCCTGCAGTTGCAGATCCACGCTGCCCTTGGCGGGCACTACGTTCACCAGCGCGCCCCAGACCAGACTGACGCCGACGTTGGCCTGCGCCGCCTGTTCATCGCCTTCCAGGACCGTGCCATCGGGACCTTTCACCCCCTCGAAGTAGATGCGGTAGGCCGCCTCCTTCTCGACGGTCCGCAGCGGGATCACCCGGATCAGGCGATTGCCACCACCGCTGAGTGCGAACTTGCCGGGCGTGATGGCAATCGCCGCATCGGCCGCTTCCACTTCGATCTCTTCCTCACCCACCTGCGCCGGGTTGTTGATGCGCAGCAGCCGCGCCTGCACGTACTGCGGCTGGGTGGATTGCGAGTACACGCGGATCTTCGTGCCGTGCTTGGCGTCCACCGCTGCACGCATCGGATGAATGGACAGATTGGCCTGTGCCGGCGGGACCAGCAGTGCGCTCAGCGGCAACAGGCAGAACAGCAGCTTCTTCATGATGAGCCTCCATGGGGATCAGGGTTTGGCGGTCGGCACGCGCAGCTCAACCGTCAGCTCGCCGTCGTAGAGACCGGGGCGTTTTCTGGCGATGGGCGTGGGCGGTGTTTTCAGCGTCAGTGGCGTGGGCACGCAGTACACGGGTTGGCTGATGCCCGGCAGCAGCACCATGCGCAGCTGTGCGCTGTCGATGCCGCGCAGCAGCTGTTCCTCGCCATGCTTCATCGCCAGCAGGTTGCCGCCGTAGTTCAGGCCGACCTGGTAGTCGAGGCGCTGGGTATCGTCGCTGCCGCCATCCTGATGCCAGACCGCGAAGTCCCGCCCTGGCGGCGGGCGCGGCCCGCTGTCGCGCACGGTGACGCCGAGGAATTCGCTCTGCGAACCCACGCCGTCGTAGAGGCACATGTCCACGTCCTTGCGCCCGGCGACGACCTTGCGGATGGGGTCGTAGCGCAGGTCCATGTTGACCAGAGGTGCAACGCCGTCGAAGCCGGGGAAGTAGATCGAGATGGCGTCGTAATCGGTGACGGTGAAATCGAAGTTGAATACGTAAGTTGCCAGATGCTGAGCTGGCGGCTTTCGAAGTTGGAGCTCAAGCGTTCCTCGCCAGGTTCCAGCGACGAGATTGGATAGCTCCTTCGTGTCAAGCAGTAGCCCTAACCCAGTTCCACCCGCAATGTCCGAGCCACATCTGCCAGATTCTGAAGATTCCAGCCGATAGAGCAGCACTCGCCAGAAATCCGTGCTACATCGCTGAGTGGTATCCGCGCGATAGATCGCGCCAGCGATCGTGAGATCTCTTGTCATGCCACCGCGCTGCTCCTGAAACCGAAGAGGAATTGGAGTTCCATTCGCTTCTAGAGACGCGATGTCTTCCGTCTCACAACGACCGGTTGAAGAATCCGAGCGAGAGGTGCAGGTCAGGTAGAGCTTCCCATAATGCTTGTCAGGATCGGGGTCGTAGGCAATCAGTGCTTTGGGCGGCATGATCTCGATATCCCCCGGCATCACCGAGCGATCCCACGCCATCTTGATATCGTGCGCAATCACACCACTGGGCGGATCCGTATCGGGTGGGCGCTGTGCCCACGCCCTCGGCGCCAGCACCACCAGCGCACACACCAGCATCAACACCAACAACACACGCCGGTTCATGGCGTTCCTCCTGCAGCAGCGGTCTGGGGCGTGGCGGCAATCAAGGCGCGTTCCTGCAGCAGGCGGGTCACACGGGCCTGCTGGCGGATCTCCGCCGGCAGCTGGGCCACGGCCAGCGGCTCGCAGTGCACGGCGCCGACCAGCAGCACCACCTGGCGGCGCTCGCGCACCTGCAGTGGGCAGTGCAGCAGGCGGTCGTCCTGCAGCAGGTACAGCGTTGTCTCGCGACGCGGGAAATCGGCGACGAAGCCGCCGTTGGCGCTGGTGCCGGGCACCGGCGCGTTGAGGATGCGGGCGCCACCCAGCGGCGCTCCGGCAAGATCCTTGGCGTTGCCGATGAAGGTGTAGGTCACCTCGATCGGCACTGGCATGCGCATCAGCCGCCCGGGGCTGAGGAACATCGGCCGTGCACCGCCCACGCCGGTCACGCGGATGGCGGCGATGCTGTCCAGCGTGCTGGCATCCTGTACTTCGGCGCGGTGCGACTGGTACGACGACAACGGCAGCAAGCGGCGCTCGCCAATCTGCAGGCGTTGACGGCGCAGGCCGCCCACCTGCAGTTCGGCCGCCACGCCACGCAGGTCAACGTCGTCGGTGTCGGCCACCTGTACGGCCAAGCCGGCGTCTGCACCGTTGCTGCCGCTCCAGTAGAAGCCGCGCTTGCCCAGTGCGAAGCCGGAGCTGTGCATGCCGCTGTAGGCGGTCTCGCTGCGACCGCGCTGCTGGTAGTGCGCCAGCGTGGCGCCACTCTGGCCGAGGCTGTTCTGCAGCTGGCCACTGAGCGTGGCGCTGTAGCGGTCGCTGTTGTTGGCGCGCAGTTCGGCCGACAGCTCGCGGTACTGTGCATCGACTTCCTGGCGCAGGCTGTGGCCGATGCTGTAGTTGATGTCCGGGCGCTGGTGCTGCGGCTGGCGCACGTCCACGCTGTAGCGGCGCTGGCCGCTGCCGGCGGTGCCGCGCAGCAGGCGGGTCAGGCTCAGGTTGAAGTAGATGCCGCGGTCGCGTTGGTCACTGCCGCGCAGGCTGTCGCTGGCGCGCTGCTGCCACACACCCACGCGGGTGGAGACGCTGAAATCCTGCCAGCGATGGCTGCGGCTGAAGCTGGCCTGCCAGGTGCGGCTGAGCTGCGGCTCGCGTCGCGGTTGCCACGGCGGTGGCGGTGGCAGCAGCGGGTCCAGCCCGGCCAGCGGATCGCCCTCTGCACCGGGGAGCTCGCGCCCGGCGCGCCAGGTCTGCCGCCGCGTGTAGCCCACATAGGCACTGCCACCAGCCAGCGGCAGCGCCATCGAAGCGCTGAGCGAGTTGGTGCAGCCCAGCTGGTCGCGGGCGTCGGCCTCGAACTGGCAGGCCTTGCCGCGCATGCGCTGCTGGTAGATGTTCCAGGACGCAGTGCGGCGGTACGAGAGCTGGTGCTGCTGGCCGGTGCTGCCATCATTGCCGCGCATGCCGCCGAAGCTGGCGCGCAGTTCCTGGGTGGCGTACAGGCGGCGCAGGTCCACGCGCAGCTCGCCATAGCGGAAGCCGCCGAGGTCGGCGGCGCCGGCCACCATCGCCACGTCGCGGCCCAGCGGCACGCGCATGCCGGCCACCGCCACGCGTTCGCCATCGAAGCGGTCACTGCGGCGCTCGTTGCGCCTGCCGCCCTGCACGAACCACTGCCACTGGCTGTTGGTCCAGTCGCCGCCCTTGTCGAACGGCGCGTCTTCGCTGCGCACCAGCACGCCGTCTTCGTAGATGCGCAGGGTGATGGTGTAGTTGCCGAACGGGAAGTTGCGGGTGTCGATCTGGTTGATGCCGGCCTGCAGGTAGGAGGTCTGCAGCAGCCGCGTGCCGTCGTAGGCATCCACGCGTGCGTCGCGTGCCAGCAGCACGGTCAGCGGCGTGGCCTGCACGGCGGCATCGGCATCCACGTAGGCCTGGGTGGTGCCCACGCGCAGGCCCTGCAGGCGGTCCAGCGGCAGCATGCTGAAGCTGAAAGTGCCGCCCTGCGGGCTGGACAGGTTGCGGCGGTCCATGCGCCCGGCCTGCAGGTAGTGCGCCTGCCCCAGGTCGTGGCGGTAGTAGACGTTGTCGAACTGGAATTCACTGTCACTGCCGCGGCTGCGGTAGCGCTGCTGGTTGAAGTTCCATTCGGCGGAGACATGCCCGCGATCGAACAGGCCCAGCACACCGGTGCCACGCGCGGACAGCGTCTGGTAGTCGCGGCTGCCACTCACATTGATCACCTGCTGGTGCAGGAAGGCGTTCTCGGCGTTGGCACTGACGGTGTGGAAGCGCTCGGCAGCCGGCTTGCCCGGAATCCACTGGCGGGCAACGAACAGGCGCACCGCGCCCTCGCCCTCGTCGTACAGCGCGCGCACGGCGGCGGGGTCCTCCGGTGGATCGAGATAGCCGCAGCCGGCAGTGGCGCCGCCGAAACGGCAGGCCAGATGGCTGTTGCGCAGCATGGGCTGCGACAACGCGGGCAGCAGCGCGGCCTGCGCCTCGGCCGGGAGGTCGAGCGCCTGCAGCACGCTTGCTGGATCTTCCAGCTGTACGTGTTCCAAGGTCACGCGCACCGGCGACAGCCCGGCCGAGCGGCCGAACAGCTGGATGTCGAGTTGTTCGGTCTGGCCTTCGACCAGATCTTCGAAGCCGGGCGGGACGCCGCGCGCCGCCGCCAGCGGCGTTGCCAGCGCCAGGGCGAGCGCGACCGCCAGCCGGGTGATGGCGGGGGCGTGTGGGGTCATCGGGGGTACCGCTGGAGAAGCGGCCGGCCCGAGTCAGGGGCCGGCGCAGGAACCGCGTTGAATCAGGGCTTCTGGTTCAGCACGATGTTGACGACGCCTGCGTAGCGACCCTGGGTGGTCAGCGGTGCCGGAGCGGTCTGCGCGATGACCAGTGGCATCGAGATCGAAGCGCCCGGGGTCGAGCCGGCACCGGTGAACAGATCGGCCGCAGCGTACTCAATCGGGGTCAGGCCCAGATCGCGGCCGTTGAGGCTGACCTTCATCGGCACGGTGACCGTTCCGTCACCGTTGGCCAGCACGAATGCACCACCAATCTTGGCTTCGATATCGGCGGTGTCATCGTTGGAGTGGATGCGCACGTGCTGGGTGTCCGGAATCAGGCCACGCAGCGGATCGTGGGTCAGGGTGACGGCGTCCGGCAATGCGCTGCCGTCATCACGCAGCAGGGCCAGGGTCGGGTCGACGTCGGCATAGACGGTGATCTTGGTTTCCACGGCGTGCGCGGACAGCGAAGCCGTGACCAGCGCTGCAGCGAGCGCGGCCTTCTTGAGAATGGCGTGCATGGGTTGTCTCTCTCGGACAAGGGGGAATGAGAAAGCCCCCCTCCCCAAAGGAGAAAGGGAGGGAGGCGCCGCCCGCAGAGGTGGTTGCGGGCGACGGAGAGAATGTTAGGAACCCATTGTCCTGCAGGCCATGCAAGCATTCCTAAAACGTTGAACGTTAAGAAGGATTCTTGAAGGCGCTCAATGTTTGAGGGTTATGCAATTTCCCTCATTCGGTAAATGCAAAGAATCTCATTGCTTCACCTTTGTAGAGTCGAGTCATGCTCGACTGCTGTTCGCGTGGCGCGCGCGAGTCGCCTGAAAGTCGACGCTACCTCTTGGGCAATGACAACAAAAAGGACTCCATGGCTGCAACCAGTGCCAAGGGTGTCTCATTCATCGGGTAGTGCCCTGCATTGTCCAGAACCTGCAGCGTGGCCTGCCGGTAGCGGCGCAGATAGGTGCGCTCCATCAGTGATCGGTTGAAAGTGGGATCATTCCCACCCACCACCACCTTCAACCGGTGCTCGCCGACGATCTCGTCGCTGAAATCCGTATCTGCCCACGCGGCTAGATAGGCAGCAAACGCGTCGGGCGCGGAGTGCTCCATTGAATAGCGGGCCTTCCAATCCAGCCAGGCTGCAGGCAGCCTGCCGCCAGTACTGCGGTCGATGATGGTCCTTCGGCTGGCCACGCTGCCGGCAGCGCTCTCCAGAAGTCCTCGCGTGGATGCGTCATAGGCGATGCCGCCACAGGGAACGGGCGCGATGGCCAGCATGGACCGCACCCGCCGGGGCGCGAGCACGGCAATGCGCTCGATCGCCATGCCTCCCATGGAATGCCCCGCTACACTGAATGTCGCCAGTTGAAGTGCATCGGCGAGCGAGAGTGCGTCACGGGCGATTTCGTCGATGCTGTACTGCCCCGCCACATCGCGCATGCCGCCGTAGCCACGGCAGTCCATGAAGATGTAGCTGAAGTGGTCGCGTGACAGCCACGGCTCGATCGGTTCGAACGCGCGTGCATCGCCGAACCAACCGTGCAGAACCAGGACGGAGTGAGGCCCCTGCCCCACGCGATGAAAAGTGTTGGCCATGAAGAATTGCCGCAGTCAGAAAGAGTATTGATGCTAGGCAATGCAGGCCCGGCCCACCGTCGATGACGGGGCAACCACTATAGAATCCGGGCCATGCGCAATTCACTGCTCGATCCCTATGAAGACCTGCCGCGCGATGTCGTGGTCACCTCGAACGATTACGCAGCATCGTCCACCTTTCCCCGCCATGCCCATCGACGTGGGCAGTTCGCGTTCGCCGCGCGCGGCACCATCAGCGTGACGACACCGCAGGGGCGCTGGCTGGTGCCGCCACAGCGCGCCTGCTGGGTTCCCGCCGGGCTGGCCCACGAGATGACGATGCGCGGGCCGGTGACGATGCTCAACGCCTTCCTTTCCATCGAGGCCGCTGCTGCGGTGACGATGCCGGCGCAGTGCCACGTGTATGCCGTTTCGCCGTTGCTGCGGCAGCTGCTGGAAGGCGCAGTGGACCTGCCCGCGCTGTACGACGAGGACGGGCGTGCGGGCAAGCTGATGCAGTTGCTGGTCGCGGAGATCGCGTCGATGCCGATGCTTTCCCTGCATGCGCCGTTGCCTGCCGATGCACGCCTGGCGCGCGTCTGCCGGGCGCTGTTCGATGCGCCCTCGCTCGCCATCGGGCTTGATGAGGTGGCTGCGGATGCAGGCATGAGCCGGCGCACGTTCACGCGGACGTTCCGCGCGGATACCGGAGTGAGTTTCGCCGAGTGGCGGCAGCAGGTGTGCCTGCTGGCAGCCATCGAACGGCTGGGCCAGGGGCAGGCGGTGACACGCGTGGCCCTGGACCTGGGGTATGCGAGCCCCAGCGCGTTTTCTGCCGCGTTCCGGCGCGAACTGGGGTGTTCGCCGAGCCAGTACTCCGAGGTGTAGTGCCGGATGGATGTCTGGTTGCCGCATTTTGCATTTGTCGCAATGCGCGCGCGCCTCAGCCTGCAGGCACCACGGTGACGCGATCAACATCGATGTCGGTCGGCTTGAACCGATGCGTATCGACCTTGCCATGCAGTTCCACCACGGTGTCCGCACCAATGGCCTGCGGCGGCAGGTCGTCGTCATCGATCTCCACTTCGATCTGGCCACTGGCGTCGCGGAACTGGTAACGCTCGTGGCCAAGCTTGGCGACCAGGGTGCCACGCAGCACCACCGGGTGGTCATCGCGCTGGGCGCGCGCATCGGCCACGGTGCTGGCAGCGGTTCCTGCGCCTGGGCCGGTGTACTGCGCGAACCCCTGCGGGCTCAACAGGGTGAGCGGCGTGGCGATGAGGGCAATGGCAAGCAGTCGGTTCATGGTGGTCTCCATGGCTGAGTAAGTGTCCTCAGGTTCTATCGCCCCGGATGTAATGCCTATGCAATAGATCCGAAAAGATGTGAAAGCGACACTCAGTGTCAGAATTCGTTCAGATCCTGAAGCAAGGTTTTGTAGAGTCGAGCACGGCTCGACTCTACAAATACCCATCCACGCATGCGTGGACCTCGCATTGGCGCGCGATCAGAAGAAGATCGCGTACAGGATCAGCAGCGGAATCGGTACGCCCAACAACCAGAGCAGAATCATTTTCATGGCAGGTCTCCTTGCATGGAACGGGGGTTACAGGTCGCGACGGCGGCCGCCCCAGGTGGCGCTGAGGCTGGCGAAGAACGCGCCGATCAGCAGCGTGATGAACAGCCACAGCGCGGCATACGCTGCTGCCTTGCGGGCGTCGTCGGCGGCCTGCTTGGCGGCGTTCTTGGCCTTCTCCAGCGCAGCACGCATGCGCGTCTGCACATCGGTCACGCGCGCCTGCGCTTCGGCCTGACTCATGCCGGTCTCGCGCGCGATCAGCTGGGACAGGTACTGGGTGTCGGCCGGATCCAGGCCATCTCCCTGCAGACTGTTGACGATGATGCGGTTCACCTCGGCACGCACTTCGCGACGATCACCCATCGGGCCATTGCCGGGCATCGGGCGCGGCGGAGGGGCCATGCGCGCGTCGCGCGGGCCGACGCTTGCGGCCGGCGGCGGCGGTGCCGCATTCGGATCCATCGGCGCACCCGGCGGAGGCGGCGCTGCAGGATCAGACGGCCCTGCGCTGGTGGCGCTGCGGAACAGCGAGTCCACCCAGTAGTTGAGGTCGCCTTCCGGCGCAGCCGCGGCGGCGCTACCGGCACCCGCGGCGGCAACGCCTGCCGTGGAGGCAGCGGCGCCTGCAGTGGCGCCGGCCACTTTCGCGCCCGTGCCGAGCACGCCGCCGATGGCCGAGGTGAGCAGACCGGCGGTGAGCAGCGTGGCCACCGCCCACGACACGAAGCCATGTGCGGTATCGCGGAAGTAGGTTTCGTCGCCGTGGATCTGCGTCCACTTGGTACGCAGGCGTCCTGCCAGATAGCCACCCAGACCCGAAGCCGCCAGCGCGGTGAAGGTGAGCCAGATGATGCTGGACCAACCGAAAGTTTCCTTGCTGACGCCTTCGAACAACCACGGCGACACCGAGGACAGCCCCAGGCCCACGCCGAGAATCAGCAGGATGAGGGAGAGTGCAGCGGCAGCGGCGGCGCCGGCGAAGATCGCGCCCCAGGACACGGCGCTTTCGCCTGGAGGGGCGGCGACGATGGGGGCGGTGACGACAGTGGCGACGTCAGGGCCGAGCGGGCCGCGCTCGGGCGGGTCGAATCGGGTACTCATGGGACGGACGCTCCGGATCAGATGCTGCGGATGCAGCTGGCGTCCTGAGGCTGCGCGAGCGCTTGTGAAGCTGGCGAGACCCTTGAATCACGCGGTCTTGGCGCGGTGAAGAGCGTGCCAACCAAGGTTGGCAGCTACCGAAGGCGGATGCGGTGGTAGATCCACGCCATGCGTGGATGATTTTTCGCGGGCGCCGAAATCGTGCGGACCAACGGTCCGCACCTACCAGGTCCGCTCCAAAAAAAACGCCCCGCGGATGCGGGGCGTTCTCGGCACAACCTACGCGGGCAATCAGCCCTGGTAGTCGCGCACGTCGCTGCCGGTGTAGACCTGGCGCGGACGGCCGATCTTCATTTCCGGATCAACCTGCTGTTCCAGCCAATGCGAGACCCAGCCGGAGGTACGGCCCAGGGCGAACATGACGGTGAACATTTCGGTCGGGATCTGCAGCGCCTTGTAGATGATGCCGCTGTAGAAATCGACGTTCGGGTACAGCTTGCGGGCGACGAAGTACTCGTCCTGCAGCGCAGCCTGTTCCAGCTTCACGGCCACGTCCAGCAGCGGATCCTGCACGCCCAGCTGCTTGAGCACCTTGCTGGTCATCTCGCCGATGACCTTGG
This sequence comes from Nocardiopsis yanglingensis, assembly GCF_045809185.1. Lineage (NCBI taxonomy): Bacteria > Bacillati > Actinomycetota > Actinomycetes > Streptosporangiales > Nocardiopsidaceae > Nocardiopsis > Nocardiopsis yanglingensis. Next base: position 122,174 of record NZ_JBJNRH010000012.1, read on the forward strand.
CGCGCGGATCGAAGTTCTTGTACACGCGGTGGCCGAAGCCCATCAGGCGGAAGCCGGAGGTCTTGTCCTTGGCCTTGACCACGGCGGACTCGACGTTGTCGGCGCTGCCGATCTCTTCCAGCATCTTCAGCACGGCTTCGTTGGCACCGCCGTGGGCCGGACCCCACAGCGCGGTGACGCCAGCGGCGACCGACGCGTACGGGTTGGCACCGGTCGAACCGACCAGGCGCACGGTCGAGGTCGAGGCGTTCTGCTCGTGGTCGGCGTGCAGGATGAACAGCAGGTCCAGCGCCTTGACCACGTCCGGGTTCAGATCGTACTGGCCATCAGCCGACTCGAAGGTCTGCTTCAGGAAGCGGCTGACGTAGTCCAGCGAGGTGTCCGGCTTGTTGGCCGGCAGGCCCTTGCCGTGGCGGTAGATCAGTGCCGACAGGGTCGGCACCTTGGCGATCAGGCGCACGGCTGCCTGGCGGCGCTGTTCGGCGTCGGACAGGTCCAGCGAGGCGTGGTAGATGCCCGACAGCTGCGCGATGGCGGCGGTCAGGATGGCCATCGGATGGGCGTCCTTGGCGAAGCTGCCGATCAGGGTGTTGATCGACGCATCGACGTTGGCTTCAGCCGCCAGCTCGTCGGTGAAGGCCTTCAGCTGCTCGGCGCTCGGGCGCTCGCCGTTGATCAGCAGGTAGGCCACTTCGACGTAGCTCGACTTTTCCGACAACTGTTCGATCGGGTAGCCGCGGTACAGCAGCACGCCCTTGTCGCCGTCGATGTAGGTGATGGCGGACTTGCAGCTGGCCGTCGCGGTGAAACCGGAATCGTAGGTGAAATACCCCGTTTCCTTGGTCAGCTTCGCGATGTCGACGCAGTCGTTGCCAAGGGTGGGTTTGATGACGGGCAGAACGACCGACTTATCGCCGGCGTTGAGCGTGACCTGATCAAGATCGGACACTGTGTGCGCTCCTTCATGGGAAGGCGCCTGCCCAAGCGCATTGGTCAGGCACGTGAATGACGTCCTCGGCCTGTGCCGGGGATCAGGTCATTATCGCACAGCAGCATTTGCCCGGCGCTAGACAGAAGTCGTATACGACAGGCGGCCAGACGCCGGCCGTTGAGCGGCCCGGATCGGCAAAAGCGTTGTCACACGAACGCAGTGTTCCGTCCATCCAAACGCCCGTTGGGTAGGCGTTGGGGAAAAACAAACGGCCGCGCAGAGCGCGGCCGTCGGTTCGAAGCTGGATCGACAGATCAGCGCGCGTAGCGCTTCTGGAACTTGTCGATACGGCCCGAGGTGTCGATGACCTTGTGCTTGCCCGTGTAGAACGGGTGCGAAGCCGAGGAAATTTCAACCTTCACCAGCGGGTAGTCGTTGCCGTCTTCCCACTTGATGGTTTCCTTCGTCGCCATGGTCGAGCGGGTCAGGATCTTGAAATCGGAGGTGACGTCATGGAAGACGACGTCGCGGTAGTTCGGATGGATATCGGCCTTCATGGGCTCACACCGTAAATGGGCTGGTGGTCAAGAGCGGCATTATAAGCACCGGTTGCCGCTCGGGGCAACCGGTGCCGGTCAATCAACTTCAGTCGGCGCCCAGGGCCTGGCGCACCAAGGCCTCGAAACGCTGCTGGTCGTAGGCCATCAGTAGATCGCAGTTGTCCGGCTGGCCGGTCTGGCGGTTCCAGTCGACGATGGTGGCGCCGCGGCTGAACGTACCGTTCAGCTCCACGTTCAGCGGACGCGATTCGACCTGCAGCTGCCCTTCCGGGTTCAGCGCCCAGGCCATGGCCACCGCATCGGCGGTGTACCAGCGCCCGCCCTTGCTGTCTTCTGACAGGCCACGGGTCTTGCGCGAGATCAGCTCGTAGAAGCGGGCGCGATCGGAATCGGCCTGCAGCCACTTCTCGGCGTCCTGCAGCGGCAGGCCATGGGCGACGGTAGCCTCCCAGTCCGACACCAGCAGGTGCTTGAACGAGGTGAACACCACGTGCGCCGCTTCCGGATCGAAGGCGATGTTGAATTCGGCGGCCGGGGTGATGTTGCCGTGGCAGGTGACCGCGCCGCCCATCACCACGATGCGCTTGATGCGCTCGGGCAGGGTCGGGTCCAGCTTCAGTGCCAGTGCCAGGTTGGTCAGCGGGCCAAGCATCACCAGCATCAGTTCGCCGGCGTGCTCGTGCGACAGGCGCAGGATGGCCAGTGCGGCGTGCTCGGCTTCAGCCTGGCGGCTCGGCGGCGGCAGATCGACGTCGCCGTAGCCGTCACGGCCATGCACGTGGGCGGCGTCGACGGAGGGGTGCAGCAGGGGATCCGGGCTACCGGCAAACACCGGCACGTCGGCGCGGCCGACGATGTCGCAGAGCTTGAGGGCGTTGCGGACGGTGTACTGCAGGCCGACATTGCCGGCGGCGATGGTCAGGGCGACCACGTCATGCCGTTCATCGGCAAAGGCCATCAGCAGGGCCAGGGCGTCGTCCACACCGGGGTCGGTGTCGATCAACAGGGGGATCTTGTGGGTCATCGTTGCCGTCTTCAGATCGGCAACGAAGTGTGGACCGGGATGATGACCGTTGCAAGAGCGCCCTGTCCCAACGGCAAATGGTGTCGGGGAGAGGGTCGGATCCGTTGCTCGCCGTTATCGGCCCGCCCAACTCACTCACGAACATGAACAGATTTTGATTGGGCACGCTTGGAGCGCTCAACATCATTTGCTATAAAAAGTTATGCATTTTTTATAGAAAACGACCATGAAGCTGCCCACACCAGCTCCCGATCTGGCAACCCTTACCCGGAAGTACATCGAGACCCTCGGTACCATCCTGGACGCCCGGATCGGGCCCGAGGTGAACGGCGCCTATGAGCACTGGGACAAGGTGCGCCATAGAATGCCACCGGCAGGCCTGAACGCAGAACAATGGTGGTTGGGTATCACGTGGACGCGCGCGGCGTTGCTGAAGCCGCTACCGCTGTTGCTGGACAAGACCCAGCAACCCTTCAAGCTCGCACTCACCGATTCGATGCAGCGGCACCTGCATTACATCGACCGGGAGGCCGCAGGCTCGGTGAAGGGGGTGGATGCCGCCAGCGGGCAAGGACGGTTCCTCATCCGCTCGCTGATTGAGGAAGCCATGACCTCATCGCAGTTGGAGGGCGCCTCGACCACGCGGGCCGTGGCGAAGGAAATGCTGAGCACGGGCCGTGCGCCGCGCGACCAGTCCGAGCGCATGATCTACAACAACTATGCGGCAATGAACGTGATCCGCGAGCGCGGCATACGCCCGATCACTCCCGGCGAGATTCTGGAGCTGCACAGCATCCTCACCGACGGCACACTGGAGTTGCCAACCGACAGCGGGCGTTTCAGAACCGCCGAAGACAACGTTGCGATCTTCGATCGCGGCTCACCACCTACGCTGCTGCACATCCCTCCTCCGGCCGAGGAAGTGCCTGCACGGATCGAGCGGCTGTGCACGTTCATCAATGAAGAAAGCACACCATTCATCCATCCTGTCGCCAAAGCCATCGCACTGCATTTCCAGATTGGCTATGACCATCCTTTCGTGGATGGCAATGGCCGTACGGCCCGCGCACTGTTTTACTGGGCGATGATGAATGCTGGGTACTGGATGACCGAGTATTTCTCCATTTCCAGCGTGCTGAAGAAATCCCCAGGCAAGTACATGCGGGCCTACCTCTACACCGAAAGCGACAACTGCGATCTTGGCTACTTCGTGGCGCAACAACTGGAGGCCATTGAGCAATCGATCCAGGGTTTGCATGCCTACATCGCCAGGAAGCATGCAGAGGATCAGGCAGCGCGACGCGTGCTGCGAACCGCCCGGCTTGGCGGTGTGCCTCTCAATCATCGTCAACGCGCGTTGCTGGCCAACGCGCTGAAGGATCCTGACCGGACCTACACCGTCGCCAGCCACCAGGCGGCACACACCATTACCTATCCGACCGCGTTGAAGGATCTGAACGGCTTGGTGGCTTCCGGGCTTGTCAGCAAAGAGCGCGTCGGGAAGGCCTCCGAGTATCTCGTGCTTCCCGGCCTGTCGGAACGTTTGGCGCTGTAGATCCACGCCATGCGTGGATGTGTGAACCAAGGTCCACACCCACCAATGCGCCGTGGATGAACGCCAGGGCATGGGGTCAGAGCCCTTTGCCATGCAAAGGGCTCTGACCCCACCACTTACGCCGAGGCGTAACGCACGGCGGTGCCGATCCAGCGTTGCACCACGCGATCGGCCAGCGCGGGTTGCTGGTCCAGCAGGCGCTCGGCCAGGTCATGCACGCCGGGCAGCAGGCCGGCATCGCGGGCCAGGTCGGCAATGCGGAAGCCGGCCAGGCCAGTCTGGCGGGTACCCAGCAGTTCGCCGGGACCGCGCAGTTCCAGATCCTTTTCGGCGATGACGAAACCATCGTTGGTTTCGCGCATGGTCTGCAGGCGCTCGCGCGCCATCTGCGAGAGCGGTGCCTGGTACAGCAGCACGCAGCGCGATACCGCCGAACCACGACCCACGCGGCCGCGCAGCTGGTGCAGCTGCGCCAGGCCGAGGCGCTCGGCGTTCTCGATCACCATCAGCGAGGCATTCGGTACATCCACGCCCACTTCAATCACCGTGGTCGCCACCAACAGATCGATGTCGCCGGCCTTGAACGCCACCATCGTCGCCAGCTTCTCGGCGGCCTTCAGGCGGCCATGCACCAGCCCGACGCGCACGCCCGGCAGCAGCGCCTGCAGCGACTCGTAGGTGGCCTGCGCCGGCGTTGCATCCAGCTCTTCGCTTTCCTCGATGAGCGTGCACACCCAGTAGACCTGCCGCCCTTCCTGACAGGCCAGCGCGATGCGTTCGATCAGCTCGGGACGACGATCGTTGTTGAGTGCGACGGTCTGCACCGGCGTGCGGCCCGGCGGCAGTTCGTCAATGGCCGACACATCCAGGTCCGCGTATTCGGACATCGCCAGCGTGCGCGGAATCGGCGTGGCAGTCATCACCAGCTGGTGCGGCACGCTGTTGCCGCCCGCGCCCTTGTCGCGCAGGGCCAGCCGCTGGTGCACGCCGAAGCGGTGCTGCTCATCGACGATGGCCAGGGCCAGATCCTGGAACACCACCGCTTCCTGCATCAGCGCGTGGGTGCCGACCACCACCTGCGCTTCGCCGTTGGCGACCTGCTCCATCACCTTGGCGCGCGCCTTGCCGGTGACCTTGCCGGCCAGCCAGGCGATACGCACGCCCAGCGGCTCCAGCCAACCGCGCAGGTTGTTGAGATGCTGTTCGGCCAGCAGTTCGGTGGGGGCCGCCAGTGCCACCTGCTTGCCCTGCTCCACCGCCAGCATCGCGGCCAGTGCGGCAACCACGGTCTTGCCGGAACCAACGTCGCCCTGCACCAGCCGCAGCATCGGGCTGGGTCGCGCCAGGTCTTCGCGGATCTGCTTGAACACGCGCGCCTGTGCACCCGTCAGCGCGAACGGCAGCTGTTTCAGCAGCGCCTTGGCCAGCTTGCCGGGACCGGCCAACGGCGGCGCATGGTGTGCTTGCAAGGCGATGCGCTGGCGACGCAGGCTGAGGTGGTGGGCCAGCAGCTCTTCCATTGCCAAGCGACGCTGCGCCGGGTGGGTGCCGGCGGCCAGCGCAGCCAGGTCGGCATCCGGCGGCGGCCGATGCACGGTCAGCAGCGCGCTACGCAGTGACGGCAGGCCCAGGCCATCCAGCCAGCCGCTGGGCAGCAGTTCCAGCGTGCTTTCCTCGGGCAGGCGGTCCAGCGCCTGGCCGATCAGCTTACGCATGGTCATCGGGCCAACGCCTTCCACGGTGGGATACACCGGGTCGAGGCGGTCGCCGAGTTCGGGATCGTCATTGCGGCCCAGCACCTGGTAGCTGGGGTGGACGATTTCCAGGCCGAGGTGGCCGGGTTTGGGCGTGCCGAAGCAGCGCAGCCGGTTGCCGACTGCGAACTGGCCGACCTGCTGCTGGCGGAAGTGGAAGAAGCGCAGCACCAGGGTGCCCTGCCCTTCGTCTTCCACCGCCACTTTCAGCATCGGCCGGTAGCGCATGCCGCGCTCGACCGCGACCACCCGCCCTTCCACCTGCGCCGGTACGCCGTTGCGCAGGTCTTCGATGCGGGTCAGCCGGGTCCGGTCTTCATAGCGCAGCGGCAGATGAAGCCAGAGGTCCTGCAGGGTGGCCAGGCCGCGCGCCTGCAGTTTGGCGGCCACGGCCGGACCCACGCCGGCGAGCATCGCCAGGGATGCTTCGCCGGACGGTGACAGGACCGGGGTGACCGCCGCCTTGCGTGCCACGTGGCGGTCAGTCGATGACCATCACCGCGTCGACCTCGAAGTTGGCGCCCTTCGGCAGGCCGGAGACTTCGATGGTGGAACGGGCCGGGTACGGGGCCTGGAAGTAGTCCTGCATGACCGCGTTGACCTTGGCGAACTCGCCCAGATCGGTCAGGTACAGGCCCAGACGCACGACCTTGTCCAGCGAGCCGCCAGCGGCTTCGGCCACGGCCTTGAGGTTGTCGAAGGCGCGGCGGGCCTGCGCTTCGACGTCACCGGCGCCGACGATGTCGCCGGTGGCCGGGTCGAGCGGGATCTGGCCGGAGAAGTACACGGTGTTGCCGGCGCGCACGGCCTGCGAGTACGGGCCGATGGCGGCGGGGGCCTTTTCGGTGTTGATGATCTGGCGGGACATGGGTCGCTCCGGTGCTTGGGGGAAAACAGAGCGCTGATTGTACCGGGTGGGGGCGCATCCAAGCATGGCGTGGATCTACCGCGCCGCTTTGGTAGTGCCGGCCGCTGGCCGGCAAACCCATGAACGTCGGAAGCATCGCGAAGTTGCCGGCCAGCGGCCGGCACAAACCGGGTAGCGGTACATGCGGCGTACCCACGGCACCCC
>NZ_JBJNRH010000012.1:129079-151754 GCF_045809185.1 Nocardiopsis yanglingensis
TGGGGGGGCGGCGCGGGGCCCCCCAACCCTTATGTGGGCGCCCCCCGGGGGGGGGGGCCCCCCCCCCCCCCCCCACTACCGGGTTCGCGTTACTGGCGGCGTACCGACTGCACGACCGACAGCCGGCGCAGGCGGCGCATCACTTCGGCCAGGTGGTTGCGATCGCGTACCTGGATGTTGAACGCCAGCACCGCGGCGTTGAAGTCGCGGTCCAGGTAGTCCACGCGCTCGATGTTGGAATGGCTCTGCGCGATGGCCGCGGCCAGCTGCGCCAACACGCCGGTGCCGTTCTCCACTTCCACCACCAGCGAGGTGTCGTAGTCGCCGGAAACGGTGGTGTCCCAACCGATCGGCACCCAGCGCTCGGGCGACTTGCGCAGTTCGGCCAGGTTCGGGCAGTCCATGCGGTGCACCACGATGCCCTTGCCGGCGGTGTGGTAGCCCATGATCTCGTCGCCGGGAATCGGCTGGCAGCAACCGGCAAAGGTGACCACGCCGCGCTCGCTGCCGTTGATCAGGATCTTTTCCTGCGAGTGGTGGCGCGAATGCGGGCCACCACGCAGTTCGGCGTAGGCCATCAGTGCCTGCGCGGCCTGGGTCGGCATCCAGTTGCCCAGCGCGACCTCGGCCAGCAGCGCCTCCAGGCGCGGGAAACGATGCTCGGCCAGGAACGCATCCAGGCGCCCCTTCGGCAGCCGCTCCAGCGACGAATCCATCGCTTCCAGCGCACGGTCGAGCATGCGGTGGCCCAGCTGCACGGCATCTTCGTGCTCCAGCTGCTTGAGCTGGTGGCGGATGGCGGTGCGCGCCTTGCTGGTGACCACGAATTCCAGCCACTGCGGTTTCGGCGTGGCCGAGCGCGCGGTGATGATCTCCACCGACTGGCCCGAGACCAGTTTGGTACGCAGCGGCACCAGTTTCTTGTCCACGCGCGAAGCCACGGCCATGTTGCCGACATCGGTATGCACGGCGTAGGCGAAGTCCAGCGCGGTGGAATTGCGCGGCAGGGCGAGGATCTTGCCCTTCGGGGTGAACAGGTAGACCTCGTCCGGGAACAGGTCGACCTTGACGTTGTCGAGGAACTCCAGCGACGAACCGGCGGCGCGCTGCGAGTCGATCAGTTCGACGATCCAGGCATGCGCGCGGCTCTGCGCGCTGTTCGGTGAATCGCCACCGAACTTGTAGGTCCAGTGCGCGGCCACGCCACGTTCGGCGATCAGGTCCATTTCCTCGGTACGGATCTGCACTTCAATCGGCGAACCATACGGCCCGAACAGCACCGTGTGCAGCGACTGGTAACCGTTGGCCTTGGGAATGGCGATGAAGTCGCGGAAGCGGCCATCCAGCGGCTTGAAGGCGGCATGCACCGAACCGAGCGCGTGGTAGCAGCTGGGCACGCTGCGCACGACCAGGCGGAAGCCGAACACGTCCATCACCTGGTCGAAGGATTTGTTCTCGTCGCGCATCTTGTTGTAGATGCTCCACGGGGTCTTGATGCGGCTGACCAGGCGGTGCTCGATGCCTTCCTTCGCCAGCCGCTGCGACAGCTGTACTTCCACCTGCGCCAGCGCTTCACGGCGTACCACCGGCTGGCTGCGGATGTGTTTTTCCAGGATCGCGTGACGCCACGGATACAGCGCCTTGAAGCCGAGGTTCTGCAGCTCGCTCTTGACCAGGCTCATGCCCAGGCGCTGGGCGATGGGCGCGTAGATCTCCAGCGTCTCGCGGGCGATGCGGCCGCGCGCTTCACGGCTCTGCGCGCCCAGCGTGCGCATGTTGTGCAGGCGGTCGGCCAGCTTGATCATGATCACGCGCAGGTCGCGCGACATCGCCAGCAGCATCTTGCGGAAGCTCTCGGCGGCCGCTTCCTGGCGGTCGCGGAACTTCAGCTTGTCCAGCTTGGTCACGCCGTCGACCAGCTCAGCCACGGCTTCGCCGAACTCGGCGGCCAATGCCTCACGGGTCAGCGGCGTGTCTTCGATGGTGTCGTGCAGGATCGCGGCGATCAGCGCTTCCACGTCCAGGCCGAGCTCGGCCAGCACCTGGGCCACGGCCACCGGATGGGTGATATAGGGCTCGCCCGACTTGCGCGTCTGCCCAGCGTGCGCGGCGGCTCCGACTTCCCAGGCGCGGCGCAACAGCGGCAGCTGTTCCGGCGGCAGGTAATGGGCGGCGCGTTCAAGCTGGAGGACGTAGTCGGGTACGGCGGCAGCGGGGGCTGCGGCGACCTTGGCAGTGGGGCCTGGGTTCATGCCCGAAGCCTATTCCAGCGCGACGTTTACGGCAAATCCTGAATGCGAAACAGCCCGCACGGGGCGGGCTGTTCGGCACATCCAACGATTACGTTGATCGATGCGATCAATCGTCGTTCTTGGACATGTCTTCGTCGGCGACCACTTCGGCGGCGGCCCACTCCAGCGCTTCGCGCTCGGCGCGCTCACGCTCGGCCTTCTCGACTTCGTCGATCAGCGCGTTGTCGATCTTGCGGGCGGCGATTTCGCGCAGCGCCAGCACGGTCGGCTTGTCCTCGGTCTCGCTGTTGTCCAGCGTGGCCTGCACGCCGTTGGCGAGCTGGCGGGCACGCTTGGAAGCCATCATGACCAGTTCGAAACGGTTGTTAACGACTTCCAGGCAATCTTCTACGGTGATGCGGGCCATACGGGCTCCCGGCGACCGGTCGGCCGCTCAGTCGAATGAGGGAAAGGGGACGGAGTGTACTGGCAGGGGCTGGACAAAATCAAGCCAACCCCTACCCGATTCTTTTGGAATCAGTCAGTTGCGCCCGGATCGGGGGTCAACAGGGCCTGGATCAGGCCGGCGTGGCGGACCTTCTGGGCCTCCCGGCGCAGGCGGCTGGCGGTGAAGATGGCGCACAGTTCGTCCACCGCGGTGTCGAACACCTCGTTGACGATGACGTAATCGAACTCGTTGAAGTGCAGCATCTCGTCACGGGCCGCGCCCAGGCGCTGGGCGATGACCGCCTCGCTGTCCTGCCCGCGCTTGCGCATGCGGTCCTGCAGGGCCTGCTTGGACGGCGGCAGGATGAACACGGTGACCGTGCCCGGCACCAGCTGGCGCACCTGCTGCGCGCCCTGCCAGTCGATTTCCAGCAGCACGTCCTGGCCGGCGGCCAGCTGAGGTTCCACCGACTGGCGGGCGGTGCCCTTCCAGTCGCCGTGCACCCAGGCATGCTCGAAGAAGTCGCCGGCGGCGATCATTTCCTCGAACTTCTCCGCAGAGACGAAGTGGTAGTGCTGGCCGTTCACTTCACCGGGGCGCATCGCGCGGGAGGTGAAGGAGATCGACAGGGCGATCTGCGGGTCACGCGCCAGGGTGGCATTGACGATGCTGCTCTTGCCGGCGCCGGACGGGGCGGCAACGATGTACAGCGTGCCGCGCGCAACGGCGTCCGACGGCTTCGGCGGGGCGCTCATGCGGGGGATCCAACGGGTTGATTTCGCAAAATTTTTCCTCGGTGTTCCAGATCCGGCGCGGAGGATCGCGCCAGGACGGCGGGGGCTGCGCGGAACATCCTGGAACCAGGCCCGGCAGACGCTTCCCCGGGGTGCGGGCACGCAACTTTACCAGAGCCGCCCCTTTGCGCGCCCGCCCGGCAGGCGCCGGGCCTTGTGCCACATGGGCATCCGGGCGCCTGTGCTATAACCGGGCCGTACCCAACGACAGCCCGGAGGCCTGCGCCTCCCCGCCATCCCAGGAGAACGGCATGCCATCGATGAGCCGCCGCCAGTTCCTGAAAGTGACCGGGACAACCCTGGTCGGCTCCAGCCTGGCATTGATGGGCTTCGCGCCCGGTATCGCGCTCGCGGAGGTCAGGCAGTACAAGCTGACCCGCGCGACCGAGACCCGCAACACCTGTACATACTGTTCGGTGGCCTGCGGCATCCTGATGTACAGTCTCGGCGATGGCGCCAAGAACGCCGAGCCGAGCATCTTCCATATCGAGGGCGACCCGGACCATCCGGTCAACCGCGGCACGCTGTGCCCGAAGGGTGCCGGCCTGGCCGACATCATCCACAGCAAGTCGCGCCTGCTCTACCCCGAGTACCGCGCGCCGGGCTCGAACGAGTGGAAGCGGCTGAGCTGGGACGATGCGCTGGACCGCATCGCACGGCTGATGAAGGAAGACCGCGATGCCAACTTCGTGCAGAAGAACGAGGCCGGGCAGACGGTCAACCGCTGGCTGACCACCGGCATGCTGGCCGCCTCGGCCACCAGCAATGAAACCGCGGTGCTGACCCACAAGGTCGTGCGCTCCCTTGGCATGTTGGCATTCGACAACCAGGCACGTGTCTGACACGGCCCGACGGTGGCAGGTCTTGCCCCGACGCTAGGCCGTGGTGCGATGACGAATCACTGGGTCGACATCAAGAATGCCGACCTGATCCTGATCATGGGTGGCAATGCCGCCGAGGCGCATCCGTGCGGGTTCAAATGGGTGACCGAGGCCAAGGCACACAACAAGGCCCGGCTGATCGTGGTCGACCCGCGCTTCAACCGCTCGGCCGCGGTGGCCGACGTGTACGCGCCGATCCGTACCGGCACCGACATCGTGTTCCTGGGCGGCCTGATCAACTACCTGTTGACCGAGGACCGCATCCAGCACGAGTACGTGCTGAACTACACCGACATGTCGTTCCTGGTGAAGGACGAGTTCGCCTTCAAGGACGGCCTGTATTCGGGCTACAACGAGGAGAAGCGCAGCTACGACCGTTCCAGCTGGGACTACGCGTACGGTGACGATGGCTTCGTGCGCAGCGACCCGACGCTGAAGGACCCGCGCTGCGTCTATAACCTGCTCAAGCAGCACTACGCGCGCTACACCGTGGAGATGGTCGAACGCATCTGCGGCACGCCCGCCGACAGCATCCGCCAAGTCTGGGACATGATCGCGTCCACCGCCGGCAAGGACAAGGCGATGACCATCCTGTACGCGCTGGGCTGGACGCAGCACTCGATCGGTGCGCAGAACGTTCGTGCCGGCACCATGGTGCAGCTGCTGCTGGGCAACATCGGCGTGGCCGGTGGTGGCATGAACGCGCTGCGCGGGCATTCCAACATCCAGGGCCTGACCGACATCGGCCTGATGTCCGACCTGCTGCCCGGCTACCTGACGCTGCCGAAACAGGACGAACAGGACTACGACGCCTACATCGCCAAGCGCACGCAGAAGCCCCTGCGCGCCAACCAGATGTCGTTCTGGCAGAACTACCCGAAGTTCCACGTCAGCCTGATGAAGTCGTGGTGGGGCGATGCCGCTACCGCGGACAACAACTGGTGCTTCGACCACCTGCCCAAGCTCGACAAGCCGTACGACATGCTGCAGGCGTACGAGCTGATGAACGAGGGCAAGATCCACGGCTACATCTGCCAGGGCTTCAATCCGCTGGCTTCGGCGCCGAACAAGGGCAAGCTGATCAGCGCGTTCTCCAAGCTGAAGTTCATGGTCAGCATGGACCCACTGGAAACCGAGACCATCGCCTTCTGGCAGAACCACGGTGCGTTGAACGACGTCGACCCGAGCACGATCCAGACCGAAGTATTCCGCCTGCCGACCACCTCCTTCGCCGAGGAGAACGGCGCGGTAGTCAATTCCTCACGCTGGCTGCAGTGGCACTGGAAGGGTGCCAATCCGCCGGGCGAAGCGCGCAGCGACATCGAGATCATGTCCGAGCTGTTCCATCGCATCAAAGCGATGTACGAGAAGGACGGCGGTGCGTGGTGGGAGCCGGTGCGCGACCTGGCCTGGAAGTACTCCAACCCGGAACTGCCGACGCCGGAAGAACTGGCGATGGAATACAACGGCAAGGCACTGGCCGACGTATTCGATCCGAAGGACCCGACCAAGCTGGTGCGCAAGGCCGGCGAGCAGCTGGCCGCATTCGGCGACCTGCGCGACGACGGCAGCACGTCATCCGGCTGCTGGATCTACATCGGCGCCTGGGGCCCGACCGGCAACATGATGGCGCGGCGTGACAACAGCGACCCGACCGGCATCGGCAATACCCTTGGCTGGGCCTGGGCGTGGCCGGCCAACCGCCGCGTGATGTACAACCGCGCCTCGTGCGACGTGGCCGGCCAACCGTTCGACCCGCGCCGCACGCTGCTGGCCTGGAACGGGAAAAACTGGGGCAGCGTGGACGTGCCGGACTTCAAGGCCGACGAAGATCCTGCCGGCGGCATGGGTCCGTTCATCATGAACCCGGAAGGCATCGCCCGCTTCTTCGCCAAGGCCGGCATGGCCGAGGGACCGTTCCCGGAGCACTACGAACCGTTCGATACCCCGCTGCGCAGCAACCCGCTCAGCCCGGGGCAGGCACTGACGCTGAACAACCCGGCGGCACGCGTGTTCGCCAGCGATCGCGCACAGATCGGTTCGCCGGACGAGTTCCCGCATGTGGCCACCACCTACCGCCTGACCGAGCATTTCCACTTCTGGACCAAGCACGGCAAGTTGAACGCCATCATCCAACCCGAGCAGTTCGTCGAGATCGGCGCGGCGTTGGCCGACGAGCTGGGCATCAACAACGGCAGCCGCGTGCGCGTCAGCTCCAAACGCGGCCACATCGAAGCGGTGGCGATGGTGACCAAGCGCATCAAGGCCCTGCAGATCGATGGCAAAACCGTGCACCAGGTGGGCGTGCCGATCCACTGGGGTTTCCTCGGTGCGGCCAAGCCCGGATACATCGCCAATACGCTGACCAACGCCATCGGTGACGGCAACTCGCAGACGCCCGAATCGAAGTGCATCCTGGTCAAGGTCGAGAAGGTGTAGGAGACACGCCATGTCACTGCAATCCCTGGACATCATCCGCCGCTCGGCCACCACCACGCCCTCGCCGGAGGCGCGCGGTGCGCACACCGGCCAGGTCGCCAAGCTGATCGATGTAAGCAAGTGCATCGGCTGCAAGGCCTGCCAGGTCGCCTGCATGGAGTGGAACGACCTGCGCGACGAGGTCGGCAGCTGCGTCGGCAGCTATGACAACCCGCCCGACCTGAGCGAACAGTCGTGGACGGTGATGAAGTTCCGCGAGTACGAGGACGAGAAGGGCAAGCTGGAGTGGCTTATCCGCAAGGAAGGCTGCATGCACTGCAGCGATCCGGGCTGCCTGAAGGCCTGCCCGTCGCCGGGCGCGATCATCCAGTACGCCAATGGCATCGTCGACTTCCAGGAAGAGAACTGCATCGGCTGCGGCTACTGCGTGACCGGCTGCCCGTTCGACGTACCGCGCATTTCCAAGAAGGACCACAAAGCCTACAAGTGCACGCTGTGTTCGGACCGGGTGGCGGTGGGCCAGGAGCCGGCCTGCGTGAAGACCTGCCCGACCGGTGCGATCACCTTCGGCAGCAAGCAGGCGATGACCGAGCATGCCGCCGGCCGCGTGGAGGACCTGAAATCGCGCGGCTACGAGAACGCCGGCCTGTACGACCCGCAGGGCGTGGGCGGCACCCATGTGATGTACGTGCTGCAGCATGTGGACAAGCCGGAACTGTACGCCGACCTGCCCAAGGACCCGCGCATCAGCCCGATGGTGGAGGTGTGGAAGGGCGTGGCCAAGCCGCTGGGCGTGCTGGCGATCGCCGCCACCGCCTTCGCCGGCTTCCTGCACTACATCGGCATCGGCCGCAACACGGTGAACGAGGAAGAGGAAGAACACGCCGAGCGTGAAGCCGAGAAGATCGAGGAGGACCGGTCATGAGCCGCGCCCCACGCCCCCGCGAGATCATCCGCTACCGTGCACCGACCCGCATCAACCACTGGATCGTGGCGATCTGCTTCGTGCTGACCGCGCTGTCCGGGTTGGCGCTGTTCCACCCGGCCCTGTTCCCGCTGACCCAGTTGTTTGGCGGTGGACCGTGGACGCGCATCCTGCACCCGTTCATCGGCCTGGCCATGGTGATCGGCTTTGCACTGCTGGCGCTGCGGATGTGGCGTGACAACTTCCTCAGCGCGGATGATCGCGCGTGGATGCGCGGCATGCGCGATGTGCTGCGCAACGAGGACGAGAAGCTGCCGCCGGTGGGCCGCTTCAATGCCGGCCAGAAGCTGCTGTTCTGGGCCATCATCGGTTGCCTGTCGGCGCTGCTGCTGACCGGCTTCGTGATCTGGCGGCAGTACTTCAGCCACTTCTTCCCGATCGGGGTGATCCGCTTCTCGGTACTTGCCCATGCGCTGTTCGGCTGGGTGCTGATCTGCGCGATCGTGGTGCACATCTACGCGGCGATCTGGATCAAGGGTTCGGTGCGGGCGATGACCCAGGGCAAGGTGACGTATGGGTGGGCGTACAAGCATCACCGGCAGTGGTTCCGGGACATCCTGCGCGGACGGCGGGAACAGGGTTAGCGGCAGGGCCTGCGGCCCTGCACCCGCAGAGGCAACGTCAACGTCAAGAGCGGGTTTCCTGGGGGATGGCGGGGTGGGTCCGGTTGCGGGGGACGCTGCAAGTACGTCCATGTAAGCTCGGTCGCCGCATCCATGCGGCTCACGCCCCCGCAACCGGACCCACCCCGCCTTCGACAGGTTCCTGCGATCTGTCGGGACGGCGTTCTGCGTTGCTGTTGGTGGGTGTCGACCTTGGTCGACACAATGAACACGGCAACAACCGATGGGGTCAGATCCGTTTTCCTATGGAAAACGGATCTGACCCCAACCATTTCAAATGGCCTGCAATGCGCTGGACGCCAGCGCCTACAACGGCGAGGATGGAGGCTGGTTCTTCTGGCTGGCCCTGCATGGCGCAACGCATCCTTGAACCCGGTGAGATCGAGACGCTGGCCTCGCGCGATGTTCCGCGCATCATCCTGCCCGATACCGCGTCGCTGTTCGCCGAGCGCGCGGCGCGTCTGCGCAGTCTGGCAGGACACAGTGCCATCGGCGGTTACCTGCAGCTGCTGGCGGCACTGGCCGATGCGCAGCAGGCGCTGCTGGAAGCGTTGACACCGCAGCAGCGCGAGGAACTTCAGGCGCAGGCGCGCGCGCAGCAGTCGAGTGCGGCGGCCGGTGCCGGCATGCCGTTGCGGCCGGCCAACACGCTTCAACTGGATGGACGCTGGCGCGATTGGTTGCGCACGCTGTGCCAGCACTGTGCCGACGAGGCCGGGCTGCCGGTGGAAACCCGTCAGGAGCTGCAACGCGTCGCCGCGGCCGACGACGCCTGGCTGGATGCGCAGGCGCATGCGGTGCTGGAGCGTGATGACGCGCCGTCGGTGGATGCGGTGGCTGCGCTGCTGGTGATGAACGCGCTGCAGGTGTACTGGGCGGTACTGGCGGACAGCTTCCGCCCCGCCGACCTGAAGCCGCTGGCCGATGCACCGGGGCTGTGCCCGCTGTGCGGCACCCTGCCGGTGGTCAGTGTGGTGCAGGCACGGCCGCCCTATGCGTCCTACCGCTACCTGTCGTGCTCGCTGTGCGCCTGCCAGTGGCACTACGTACGCGTGCAGTGCAGCCAGTGTGGTGCCGCCGGCAAGGACATCGCCTACCGCGCCCTGGCCGATGTGGATGGCGACAGCGGCGAGGCCGTGCGCGAGAGCGCGGTCCGTGCCGAGACCTGCGACCACTGCCACAGCTACCGCAAGATCCTGTATCTGGAAAAGGATCCCTCACTGGAACCGGTCGCCGATGACCTCGGCACGCTGGCACTGGACCTGCTGCTGGGCGAGGAAGGTTATGCGCGCGCCAGCCAGAATCCGCTGCTGTGGCAATCCGACGGCGAGTGAGGCGATGACAGCCATGCCCCCCACCCCGGCATCGGTTTCCGCCCTGCCCTCGCTGGACCGGTTGCTGCGTCTGCCTGCCTTGGCAGCATTGATCAACGGCCACGGCCGCAGCCGTATCACCCAACTGCTGCGTTCGCACCTGCAGGCGCTGCGCGACCGTATCAGCGCCGGCCAGCTGTCGACCGCGCAGCTGCAGGAAGCGGTTGACGGTCCGGCGCTGGTTGCGGCGGTCGAGGCCGCACTGGCCGCTGATGCACGGTTGGATCTGCAGCCGATGTTCAACCTGACTGGCACCGTGCTGCACACCAACCTTGGCCGCGCACTGCTGCCCGACGCCGCCGTGCGCGCGGTCACCCGCGCGATGACCGCGCCGGTGGATCTGGAGTTCGACATCAGCCGCGGCCGTCGCGGCGACCGCGATGCACGGGTGCAGGCATTGATCTGCGAACTGACCGGCGCTGAAGCCGCCACCGTGGTCAACAACAATGCTGCGGCGGTCCTGCTGCTGCTCAACAGCCTGGCCAACCGCCGCGACGTGGTGGTGTCACGCGGCGAGCTGGTGGAGATCGGCGGTGCCTTCCGTATTCCCGATGTGATGCGCAGTGCCGGCGCGCGGCTGCTGGAAGTGGGCACCACCAACCGCACCCACCCGGCCGACTTCGTCCACGCCATCGGCACCCGCACCGCGCTGCTGATGGAGGTGCACGCCAGCAACTACGCGATCACCGGCTTCACCGCCAAGGTCGACACCTCGGCGATGGCAGCGATCGCGCACGAGCATGACCTGCCGCTGGTGGTGGACCTGGGCAGTGGCAGCCTGTGCGACCTGGCGGCATTCGGCCTGCCGCACGAACCCACCGTGCAGGAAACGCTGGCGGCCGGCGCCGATCTGGTGTCGTTCAGCGGCGACAAGCTGCTGGGCGGGCCACAGGCCGGCATCATCGCCGGTCGCGCCGATCTGATCGCACGGATCAACCGCAACCCGCTCAAGCGCGCACTGCGCATGGACAAGATGGGCCTGGCCGCGCTGGAAGCGGTGCTGGCCCTGTACCGCGAACCGGAGCTGCTGGCACAGCGGCTGCCGACCCTGCGCACGCTGTCGCGCACACAGGATGACATCGATGTGCAGGCCCAGCGCCTGCTGCAACCGATGCGTGCTTCGCTGGCGGCAGACTACACCCTCGAGCCTGCGCCGGTGTGCAGCCAGATCGGCAGCGGCGCGCAGCCACGGGCGCAGCTGGCCAGCGCCGGGCTGCGCATTGCCAGCGCACGCCGTGGCGGACTGGATCGCCTGGCCAAGCGCTTGCGTCAGCTGCCGCGGCCGGTGCTGGGCCGCATCGCCGATGACGCGTTGTGGCTGGACCTGCGCTGCCTGGAACCGGCCGACGAAGCGGTTTTCCTGGCCCAATGGGACATGCTGCAGGCATGATCGTCGGCACCGCCGGGCATATCGACCATGGCAAAACAAGCCTGGTGCGTGCACTGACCGGCATCGAAACCGATCGCCTGCAGGAAGAACGCACGCGTGGCATCTCCATCGAACTGGGTTACGCCTATGTTCCGGTGGAAAGCACGGAGGACTACGGTCCGGCGACAACGCTGGGCTTCGTCGACGTGCCCGGCCATGAGCGCTTCGTACACACAATGGTGGCCGGCGCCACCGGCATCGATGTCTCCCTGCTGGTCGTCGCCGCCGACGACGGCGTGATGCCGCAGACCCGCGAGCATCTGGCGATCCTGCAACTGCTGGGCGTGAACCGCGGCGCGGTGGCCCTGACCAAGATCGACCGTGTGGATGCGGCGCGCATCGCCCGGGTCGAGATCGAGATCGCTGCGCTGCTGGCCGCGACACCACTGCAGGATTCCCCTCTGTTCGCCTGCAACAGCACCGCACCCGACGATGCCGGCATCCGCGCACTGCGTACCCAGCTGCACGCTTGGGCGGCGGACGACGCCAGCACGCGCCAGGCCGAACTGCGCAACGAACTGTTCCGCATGCCGGTGGACCGCGTGTTCTCGCTGGCCGGCCACGGCACACTGGTGACCGGCGCGGTACATGGCGGCATCGCCGCGGTGGGTGAGCATCTGCAGCTGATGCCGGCCGCCACTGAGGTGCGCGTGCGCAGCATCCACGCACAGAACCAGGCCAGCGACCACGCGATGGCCGGACAACGCTGCGCGTTGAACCTGGCCGCCATCGCCCGTGACGAGATTCATCGTGGCGACTGGATTGCCGACCCGCGCGCGCTGTTGGCCACTACCCGCGTCGACGTGCGCCTGCGGCTGTCCGCGTTGGCCGCACCGTTGCGCGACTGGGCGCCGCTGCATATTCACTGGGGCACGATGCACCGGCAGGCCCATGTGGTGCTGCTGGAGGACCACGACCTCGGCGATGGGCAGTTGGTGCAGCTGGTGTTCGATGCACCGGTCTGCGCGATGTGTGGCGATCGTTTCATCGCACGCGATTCAGCGGCCACCCACACGCTGGGCGGTGGCATCGTGCTCGATCCGGACCCGCCACAGCGGCGCCGGCGCAGTCCTGCACGACTCGCGTGGCTGGGAGCACTGGAGCAACTGGCCGCGGGTGCGGGAATCGGCCCACTGTTGCAGCAGGCGCCCTTCGGCATTGCCATGGCCGCGCTGCAGCGCTACTGCCGGCGTGCGGCCGACCGGATCGATCTTCCTGCAGACGCACAGCGCATCATCACCCGCGAAGACACGGTGATCATCCTCGCCTCGCACTGGCTGGCATTGCGCGAGCAGGTGATCACCTCACTTCGCGGCTGGCACGAGCGACGCCCGGACGAACCCGGTGTCGACAGCGGGCGCCTGCAGCGCAGCACCCTGCCCTCGCTTGCAGCGAGCCTCTGGAATGCGCTGCTGCAGGACCTGCTGACCGATGGCACGCTGCAACGCGTGGGTGCCTGGTGGCGCCTGCCCGGCCATGACCACGCATCACCAGAACGCGAACGACTTCTGCTGGAACGCGTGCTGCCGCAACTGCATGCCGGTGGCTTCGATCCGCCGTGGGTGCGCACCCTGGCCGCCGATATCGGTCTGGCCGAGGAGGATGTCCGCGCGGTCCTGCGCCGGGCCGCCGCGCGTGGCGATCTGTTCCAGGTGGTACCGGATCTGTTCTATGCACCGGCCCGCATCGCCGAGCTGGCCGCGATCGTCGCGCAGCTGTCACAGGCCACCGGCACGGTGGATGCGGCGGCCTTCCGCGATGCCATCGGCCTGGGCCGCAAACGCAGCATCCAGATCTTGGAGTTCTTCAATCGCGTTGGCTACACTCGACGCGTCGGTGACCAGCATCGGCCGCGCGGCGACCTGCAGTGGAACGCAGTCCGCGACTGAGCCCACCGGTACCGCCGTACTTTCGGAAGGCATGCGCATCCGGGCATGCGGCTGGGCTTCAAACCCAGTAGGGGGCGTCGATCGTTCCCTGGTAGGTTCGACTCCTGCTGCCTTCCGCCATTCGTGTTTCCGCAGGAGATGTCGGCATGGCCACGCACGCGCAGTCCCCCGCTCCTTCAACGGCCGATGCCCCGCAACGACTGACCTCGCTGGCACACGGTGGTGGCTGCGGCTGCAAGATCGCGCCGGGCGTGCTGAGCGAACTGCTGCGCGGCGTTCCGGCGCTTCCGGCACCGGCTGAGCTGCTGGTCGGCCGTGAGACCAGCGACGACGCGGCGGTGTACCGCCTCGATGACCGACAGGCGATCGTCGCCACCACCGATTTCTTCATGCCGATCGTCGACGACCCCTTCGACTTCGGCCGCATCGCCGCCACCAATGCCTTGTCGGATCTGTACGCGATGGGCGCGCGCCCGCTGTTCGCACTGGCCATCGTCGGCATGCCGATCAATACGCTGCCGCAGGACACCATCCGCGGCATCCTGCAGGGCGGTGAACGCGCCTGCGCCGATGCCGGCATCGTGGTGGCCGGCGGCCACAGCATCGATTCGGTGGAACCCATCTATGGCCTGGCCGCGATCGGCGTGCTCGACCCGCAGCGGCTCAAGCGCAATGCCGATGCCCGCGCCGGCGATGTGCTGGTGCTGGGCAAGCCATTGGGCGTGGGCGTGTATTCGTCGGCGCTGAAGAAAGAAGTGCTGGATGCCGAGGGCTACCGGCAGATGGTCGAGTCGACCACCCGCCTGAACAGCGTGGGCGTGCCGCTGGCCGCGCTGGACGGCGTGCACGCGATGACCGACGTCACCGGCTTCGGCCTGCTCGGCCACCTGCTGGAAGTGTGCCGCGCCAGCGGCGTCGCCGCCGAAGTGGACAGTGCACAGGTGCCGCTGCTGCCGCAGACCCTGGACCTGCTGCAACGCGGCTGCGTGACCGGCGCCTCCAACCGCAACTGGGCTTCCTATGGCGCCGAGGTGCGCTTCGCCGATGGGTTGCCGGCACACTGGCAGCCACTGCTGACCGACCCGCAGACCAGCGGCGGCCTGCTGGTGTCCTGTGCGCCGGAGGCAGTGGATGCGGTGCTGGCCAGCTTCCACGACGCGGGATTCGGCCAGGCGGCCGTGGTGGGGCGCTTGAGCGAAGGAACGCCGGGCGTCAGCGTGCGCTGATGCGCTGAAACGACAAGGGCGCCCGAAGGCGCCCCTGCTGTAGCGCTGGATGCAACATCACTCGATGTTCTGCACCTGTTCGCGGATCTGGTCGATCAGTACCTTCAGCTCCACCGCCGCATTGGACGTGCGGCTGTCCACCGACTTCGAGCCCAGCGTATTGGCTTCGCGGTTGAACTCCTGCAGCAGGAAGTCCAGGCGGCGGCCGACCGGCTCACGCTGCTTGAGCACGCGGCGGATCTCAACGATGTGGCTGCTCAGCCGGTCCAGTTCTTCATCCACGTCCAGCTTCTGCAGCCACAGCACCAGCTCCTGCTCGGCGCGGCCGGGATCGACCGGGTGCGGCAGGTCAGCCAGGCGTGCGGCCAGCTTGGCGCGCTGGCCGTCGCGAATGGCCGGAATCAGCGTGCGCACTTCGGTGGCGATGCGTTCGATGCCGTCCACGCGCTCGCTGATGGCCGCGGACAACTTGCCGCCTTCGCGCTCACGGGCCTCGATGAAGCCGTCCAGCACCTGGTCCAGCAGGGCCAGTGCCTCGACCTGCAGGGCGGCGGCATCGGTGGCCTCGCCGCGGGTCACGCCCGGCAGCTGCAGCAGGTCGGTGAAGCTGACCTGCAGGTTGGGGAAATCGGAGGTCAGGCGGTGGGCCAGGCGCCCCAGCTGGCCCAGCAGGGCCTCGTCCACCTGCAGGTTGGCGGCCGCTTCCGGCGCGCGCAGGCGCATCACCAGATCCAGCTTGCCGCGGCTCAGGCGCGCGGCGATGCGCTCGCGCAGCTGTGGCTCGAGCGCCCGCAGTTCCTCGGGCAGGCGGGTGCCGACCTCCAGGAAGCGGTGGTTGACCGAGCGCAGCTCGCAGCCCAGCGTGCCCCACGGGGTGACCCGCTCGCCGCCGGCGTAGGCGGTCATGCTTCGAATCATGGATTGTGTCCGGTGCGTGCAAAGGGGGAATGGTACCCTAGCGCCCTCACCAGAGCCCCCTTGCCCGCCCCGTGAAGGCCGCGGGCGTGGCGGCGTACTCCCTCGCCATTACGGAACCCGCACCATGTCCGATTCCCGCCCCAGCGGCCGCCAGCCCGACCAGCTCCGCCCGGTCGTCATCCAACGCGGCTTCACCCGCCACGCCGAAGGTTCGGTGCTGGTGTGCTTCGGTGAAACCCGTGTGCTGTGCACCGCCAGCGTCGAGAACCGCGTGCCGGGCTTCCTGCGCGGCAAGGGCGAAGGCTGGGTGACCGCCGAGTACGGCATGCTGCCGCGCGCCACCCACACCCGCAGCGACCGTGAAGCCACCCGTGGCAAGCAGGGCGGCCGCACCCTGGAGATCCAGCGCCTGATCGGCCGCAGCCTGCGCGCGTGCGTGGACCGCAACGCGCTGGGCGAACGCACCATCACCCTGGACTGCGACGTGCTGCAGGCCGACGGTGGCACCCGCACCGCCGCCATCACCGGTGCCTACGTGGCCCTGGTCGATGCGGTGAACGTGCTGATGAAGCGCGGCGACATCAAGCGCAACCCGATCCTGGGCGCCGTGGCTGCGGTGTCGGTGGGCGTCTACCGCGGCACCCCGGTGCTGGACCTGGACTACGCCGAAGACAGCGACTGCGACACCGACATGAACGTGGTGATGAACGACGGCGGTGGCTTCATCGAGCTGCAGGGTACCGCCGAAGGCCACGCCTTCCGCCGCGATGAACTGGACGCACTGCTGGGCCTGGCCGAGAAGGGCGTGCGCGAGTTGCTGGACGCACAGCAGGCAGCACTGTCGGCATGAACCGGCGCATCGCCCTGACCACCCTGGTGGTGGCCGACTATGACGAAGCCATTGCCTGGTACACCGGCAAGCTCGGCTTCTCGCTGCTGGAAGACATCGACCAGGGCAGCAAGCGCTGGGTGGTGGTCGGCCCGACCGACGGCAGCGCCGCCGCCCTGCTGCTGGCCCGCGCCAGCAACGAGGAACAGCGCAGCCGCATCGGCAACCAGACCGGTGGCCGCGTTGGCTTCTTCCTCAACACCGATGACTTCCACCGCGACCACGCGGCGATGCTGGCCGCCGGCGTCGAATTCCTGGAAGCACCGCGCGAAGAACCCTATGCAACGGTCGCGGTGTTCCGCGATCTGTATGGCAACACCTGGGACCTGCTGGAGCCCCGTCAATGAAGAAACTGGTACTGGCCAGCCACAACGCCGGCAAACTGGTGGAGATGCAGGAGATCCTCGCCGACCTGCCGCTGCAGATCACCTCGGCCGCTGAGCTGGGCTTGGGTGACGTGGAAGAGACCGGCCTGACCTTCGTCGAGAACGCGCTGCTGAAGGCGCGCGCGGCCTGCGAAGCGACCGGCCTGCCGGCGCTGGCCGATGATTCGGGCCTGATCGTCGATGCCCTCGGCGGTGCACCGGGCCTGTACAGCGCGCGCTATGCCGGTCACCCGACCAACGCCGCGGCCAACAACGCCAAGCTGCTGGACGCAATGGCCGACATCCCCGAAGGCCAGCGCAGCGCCCGCTTCTATGCGGTGATCGTGCTGCTGCGCCACGCCACCGACCCGCAGCCGCTGATCTGTGAAGGCCGTTGGGAAGGCCAGATCATCCGCGAACTGCGTGGCACCAATGGATTCGGCTACAACCCGGTGTTCCTGGATACCACCCACGGCCTGACCGCCGCGGAAATGGAGCCGGCCCTGAAGAACGCCATCAGCCACCGCGCCATTGCCCTGCAGCAGCTCAAGCAGCAGCTGGCGACGCTGTACTGACGCCACCCGATCGAACCAGGGAAGCCGGCCCGCGGCCGGCACTACCGATGAAGCCCATGCCGCACGCTCACGACCACTGCAACCACCTGCCCGGCGAAACCTGTTCGGGCGACCATGCCCACGACACTTCGGTACGGCTGGTGCCGCCGCCGCTGTCGCTGTACGTGCACCTGCCGTGGTGCGTGCGCAAATGCCCGTACTGCGATTTCAATTCGCACCAGGCCAAGGGCGAACTGCCGTTCGACGCCTACATCGACGCACTGCTGCGCGATCTCGACCAGGACCTGCCGCTGGTCTGGGGCCGGGTGGTGCACAGCGTGTTCTTCGGTGGCGGCACGCCCAGCCTGTTCCCGCCGGAAGCAATCGACCGTTTCCTGCAGCAGGCCAGCGCACGCCTGCGTTTCGCGCCCAATGCCGAGATCACCCTGGAAACCAACCCAGGCACGGCCGAACACGGCCGCTTCGACCGCTATCGCGCGGCCGGCGTCAACCGCCTCAGCTTCGGCATCCAGAGTTTCGACGATGCGATGCTCAAGCGCCTGGGCCGCATCCACGACAGTGGCGAAGCCGAGCGCGCGGTGAAGATGGCGCAGGACGCGGGCTACGACAACTTCAACATCGACCTGATGTACGCGCTGCCGGAACAGACCCTGGCCGGCGCCGAGGCCGATCTGGAACGCGCGTTCGCGCTGCAGCCGGCGCACATCTCGCACTACCAGCTGACCCTGGAACCGAACACGGTGTTCTTCGCGCGGCCGCCGCAGGGCATTCCCGATGAAGACAACGCCTGGGACATGCAGGAACACTGCCAGGCGCTGCTGGCACAGGCCGGCTTCGGGCAGTACGAGGTGAGCGCCTACGCACGCCCTGGCCGGCAGAGCGCACACAACCTGAACTACTGGCGTTTCGGCGACTACCTGGGCATCGGCGCCGGTGCGCACGGCAAGATCAGCTCGGGCGCTGAGGAACACGTGCTGCGCCGCTGGAAGCTGAAGCATCCGCAGGCCTACCTGGACAGCGCGGGCACCCCGGCCTCATTCGGTGGCGACGACGTGATCGCGCCTGAGCGCCTGCCCTTCGAGTACATGCTGAACCTGCTGCGCCTGCACGAAGGCTTCGGCCTGCGCGATTTCGAGTCGCGCACCGGGCTGCCGCGCAGCGTGCTGGACGCACCGCTGGCCGAGGCCGTACAGCGCGGCTGGCTGGACGTGACGGATGGCCATGTGCAGCCGACCGAACTGGGCCGCCGCTTCACCAACGATGTGGTGAGCCTGTTCCTGGAGGATTGATCCTCCTGCCTCGCATCCGCCGGGCCATGCCCGGCGAACAAGGTGCACATTCACCCTAAAGTAGCGCCGACGGCGGCCGACACGGTAGATTCACAAGATCGATCCGCGGGAATCCGGGTACCGCCTGCCGATGTCAGCTGTCTTCTCCATAACCTCTGCCGACAACGCCCGTCTGGCTGCCAGTAACCTGCCACCGCGGGTGCGTGAGCTGCTGGGCGGCTTGATCGGCCTGTGCCGGCAGACGCTGGCCGCCCCTCTGATCCTCACTGTCGAAGCGCTGGAACAGACGCTGCTGCACGACGCCGATCGCGCGCGCAATCCACAGCTGCAGGCTGAACTGATGGCCCAGCGCGGCCAGCTGCACGCGTTCTCCGGCCATTTCGCCGACCGCATGCTCGATGCCGTGGCCGATGCACTGATACGGCTGCGCGAACCCGCCACCGGCGCCAGCGTTGGTGCCACGCCCCCGCCGTTGCCCGGCATGCTCGGGCTGTCGCTGGTCGATGAACATGAGGTGGACCGCGACCTGCTGCTGACCGAGATGGTGCGACGGGAGACGCTGCGTTCGACCAACACACTGAACCTGCTGGGCCAACGCCTGGGCGTGCTGGCCGCGGCACCGGCCTTCGAAGCCGATACCCTGCCGCTGGCACCGCAGGCACTGTGCGCGATGCTGCGCCGGATCGCCGAACAGGATGCGCTCAGCGTCGAAGTCCAGTTGGCGCTGTATCGCAGCTTCGAGCGCCAGGTGCTGGAACGCCTGGGCGACATCCTCGACCGCGCCAATGCGCTGCTGGCACAGAATGGCGTGCTGCCCGGCCTGGTCTACACCCCCTACCTGGCGCGCTCGTCGAGCACGCGGCGGATCATCACCCAGTCGGTGGGCGGTGGGCGCGCGACCCAGCCAGCCAAGCGCGCCGCGGCGCCACTGACCGGCTGGAACGGATCGGCACCCGCCGGTTCCTGGTCGAGTCTGGTGCAGGACGCTTTCCAGGATGGCGGCGCAGCCGGCACGGCCCTGCCCGGCCTGACCACCTCCACCGGCAGCGCGCTGCATGAGTTGCTGCAGCAGGCACGCCATGCCAGCGCAGCACCCGCGGACCGCGATGCGGTGCCGAGCGCGGCAGTTGATGCAGTGCTCGCGCGCCTGCAGGCCCAGTCCAGCTCGGCCACCGGCGTCGCCGACCTGCAGGCCGCCGTAGTAGCGCAGCTGCGCAGCGAGCACGGCGCGCAGGCCCAGCTGGGCAGCCACGACCGCGACAACCTCGACCTGCTGCGCATGCTGATGCAGCAGGTACAGCAGCAACAGCGCCCCGACCCGGTGCCGGCCGCCCTGCTGGCGCGCCTGCAGGTACCGCTGGCACGCGCGGCGATGGCCGATCCGGGCTTCTTCGTGCGCGACGAACACCCGGCGCGCGAGCTGCTCAACCAGATTGCCGAAGTTGGCGCCAACTGGCTGGGCGACGATGATGTCGACCCGCAGCTGCTGCAGCGCATGGCGCAGAGCGTGCAGGGCCTGCTCGGCCAGGACGCACGGGCGCCGGATGCTTTCGCCACCGCCAATGAAGACGTACAGCAGCACCAGCGTGCTGCGGCGCATCGCGCCGAGCTGGCCGAGCGCCGCCATGTGGAAGCCGCGCGCGGCAAGGAACGATTGGAACTGGCGCGTCGCCAGGCCACCGCACAGATCGACCAGTGCTGTGACACGCAGTCGCCACCGCGCTTCGTGCAGACCCTGCTGCGCCAGGCCTGGGCCGACGCCCTCACCCTCACCCGCCTGCGCCACGGCGACGACTCACCGCAGTGGCAGGAACGCCTGCAGCAGACCCAGCGCATCGCCGCCATCACCGCGCAGGCCGTCGATGCCCCTGTCGGCACCGATACCGCGTTGGCAGCGGACGTGGAGGCCGCCCTGCTGCAGGTCGGCTACCACGCCGAAGAAGCCGCCGCCGTCGCGCGCAGGCTGGCTACGCCCGGCGGCGAGGACGAGAGCACCTCGCGTACCGAACTCAGTGCCCGCCTGAAGGCACGTGCGCGTCTGGGCGAGCACGCCGGTACGCCCACCGGCACCGCGCCTGCAACGCCCCGCAGCAGTGCCGAAGAAGCGGCATACCAGCAGCTGTCCACGCTGCCATTCGGCAGCTGGTTCGACATCGATACCGGTGACGGCACGCTGCGCCGTCAGCGCCTGTCCTGGTACAGCCTGCTGACCGGCCACGCCCTGTTCGTCAATCCGCGCGGGCAGAAGATTGCCGATACCGACCTGGATACGCTGGCCCGGCAGATCAACGCCGGCCGTGCGCAGCTGGTCACCGAAGACAAGGCCCGGCTGGTCGACCGCGCCTGGGAAGCCAGCCTTGGCGCATTGCGCGCACTGGCGGCCGGCCACACGCAGGAGACCTCCGCATGAATACCCAGCCGCCGCAGGACACCCGTCGCGCACCGCGCCGCCAGGTCTCGGAGCTGGTCCCGGTCACCGACCAGATGCGCGAATGCGTGGTCGGCCGTCTCGGCAATGTTTCCGAAACCGGCATGCTGATGCTGGCCAGCGCGCCGCTGCGTGAGGACGCGCTGTACCAGCTGCGCTTCCCGCTGCCACTGGGTGACGGCCGCCAGCAGGACATCGATGTGGGCGTGCACCTGCTGTGGAGCGAGCCCGCACATGCACCCGGCCAGAGCTGGACCGGCTTCCGCTTCTTTACCCTGTCACGCGAACATCGGCAGCTGCTGCGCCAGTGGGTGGGCGAAGACAGCGACGAGGGACCGGTTTCGACGGCCTGAGTGCCGGTTCCGGCACAGCGGTTTTTCGCGGTATGCGGCAGAATCTAGGGCCGTTTTCCGTGTCGAGCCACCGCAATGATCCAGCAAGACCCCGGCGCCCTGTATTCCGACCACCTGGCCGTGCTGTGCCGACGCGCCGAACAGGCGCTGGCCCGCGGCGGCTTCGATCACCTGGTGGTGCCCAGCGGCACCCTGCACTATCAGGTGTTCGACGACCGCGACTACCCGTATGCGGTGAACCCGCAGTTCAAGGCCTGGCTGCCGCTGACCCGCGTGCCCAACAGCTGGATCGTGTTCACCCCCGGCAAGCGCCCGGCGGTGATCTTCCACCAGCCCTTCGATTACTGGCACGTGGTACCCGATGCGCCGAGCGGCTGGTGGGTGGAGCACTTCGACATCCACATCATCCGCAAGCCCGAAGAGGCGCTGGCGCTGCTGCCAGCCGACCCGTCGCGCTGTGCGATCCTCGGCGAGCCGCAGAGCGCGCTGGGCAACTACGTGCCGAACAACCCGGCACCGGTGGTGAACTACCTGGAGTGGCACCGCGGCAGCAAGACGCCGTATGAAATCGCGCTGATGCGCCAGGCGCAGGTGCTGGGCGTGCGCGGCCACCGCGCCGCCGAAGCCGCGTTCCGCAACGGCGCCGACGAGTTCAGCATCCACATGGCCTACTGCCAGGCCGTCGGCCAGGATGCCAACGAGCTGCCGTACGGCAACATCGTGGCGCTGAATGAACATGCCGCCGTGCTGCATTACACCGAGCTGGGCCGCAAGGCACCGCAGCCGCTGCGCAGCTTCCTGATCGATGCCGGTGCCAGCGCACACGGCTACGCCAGCGACATCACCCGCACCTACGCCGCGCAGGGCCACGACGAATTCGCGGCGATGATTGCCGCCGTCGACGCTGCCCAGCAGCAGATGTGCGCGGCGGTGCGTCCGGGCTTCGACTACAAGCAGCTGCATGTGGACGCGCATCTTTCGCTGATGGGCGTGCTGAAGGACTTCGGCGTGATCAAGGTCTCCCCACAGACTGCAGTGGAAACCGGCGTCAGCGCCGCGTTCTTCCCGCACGGCATCGGCCACCTGATCGGCCTGCAGGTACACGACGTGGCGGGGTTCGCGGCCAGCGACGAAGGCGGCCGCATCGAGCGCCCGGCGGGCCACCCGTACCTGCGCCTGACCCGCGTGCTGGAACCGAGCATGGTGGTGACCATCGAACCGGGCCTGTACTTCATCGACATGCTGTTGAACGAAGTGAAGGACGCCGGCCATGGCGATGCGATCAACTGGGACCGCGTGGACTTCTTCCGTCCGTATGGCGGCATCCGCATCGAAGACGAAGTGCTGTGCACTGATGGCGAAGCGGACAACCTGACGCGGCCGGAGTTTGCGGCGGCGAACGGCTGAGCCCCTCGTGGTTGGGCGCTTGGAGCAAAAGCCGCGCTTGGCGGGGCGGGGTGGGTTCGCGGGGGACGCCGTGAATCCATCCCTGGAGGCTTGGCCGCGGCATCCATGCCGCGGACACCCCCGCGAACCCACC
>NZ_JBJNRH010000013.1:0-47937 GCF_045809185.1 Nocardiopsis yanglingensis
GCGCCCCCCCCCCCCCCCCCCCCCCCCCCCGCCCAACTCACAGCAAACCAGAGCCGCTCTGGCATTTGACGTTGCTTTGGCTTGCAAAGCAGGTGCAGGGCTGCAAGCCCTGCCGAACCCCACTACGGTAGGGTGGCACGATGCCGCGCTGCAGCTTGGCGCCGTCGCATATTTGATTACACTTGAAACTTGTTTGCCCACGACTCCGGACACCCACCCATGAAGCTTGGTTCTTTGAAGGAAGGCGGCCGCGACGGCACCCTGATCGTCGTCTCGCGTGACCTGCGCCACGGCGTGCGCGCCACCGGCATTGCCGCCACCCTGCAGCAGGCCCTGGAGGACTGGAGCCACATCGCGCCGCGCCTGAACGCGCTGTACGAATCGCTCAACGCCGGCGACGCCGATGGCGTGTTCGACCTCGACCCGCAGGCGCTGGCCGCGCCGATGCCGCGCGCCTACGAATTCGTTGATGGCAGCGCCTACCTGCCGCATGTCGAGCGTGTGCGCCGCGCCCGTGGCGCCGAGGTGCCGGAAAGCTTCTACACCGATCCGCTGATGTACCAGGCCACCAGCGCCGGCTTCTACGGCCCGCGCGATGCGGTCAAGGTGGTCAGCGAGGACTACGGCATCGACCTGGAAGCGGAAATCGTGGTGATCACCGACGACGTACCGATGGCCGCCACCCCGGAACAGGCTGCGGGCCATATCCAGCTGGTCGGCCTGGTCAACGATGTTTCGTTGCGCAACCTGATCCCGGGCGAGCTGGCCAAGGGCTTCGGCTTCCTGCAGTCCAAGCCGCGTTCGGCGCTGTCGCCGGTGTTCGTCACCCCCGATGAGCTGGGTGCGGCCTGGCAGGACAGCAAGGTGCACCTGCCGCTGCTGACCCACATCAACGGGAAATGGTTCGGTGCGCCGGAAGCGGGCGTGGACATGCAGTTCAACTTCGCCCAGCTGGTCGCGCATGCGGCCAAGACCCGTCCGCTGGGCGCCGGTACCATCGTCGGCTCGGGCACCATCGCCAACCAAGACACCAGCAAGGGCGCATCGTGCTTCGCCGAGCAGCGCGTGGTCGAAACCCTGCGTGACGGCAAGCCGAGCACGCCGTTCATGTCCTTCGGCGACGTAGTCCGCATCGAGATGCTCGATGCCGCGGGCAACAGCATCTTCGGTGCGATCGAGCAGCGCATCGAACAGGCGGCCAAGCCCTGAGCATGGAGGCGGCGATGGACATCCTGGTTGACGACGGCATCGTGCTGTACACCTACTGGCGATCCAGCGCCGCCTACCGCGTGCGCATCGGCCTGGAGCTGAAGGGCCTGGCCTGGGAGGCGCGGCCGGTGCACCTGGTGCGCGAAGGCGGAGAGCAGCACCTGGACGCCTATCGCGCCCTCAATCCGCAGCAGCTGGTGCCCACCCTGCTGCATGACGGGCATACGCTCACCCAGTCGCTGGCGATCCTCGAATACCTGGATGAGCGCTTCCCACAGGTGCCGCTGCTGCCGGCCGACGCCGCCGGCCGCGCGCGGGTGCGGGCCCTGGCCCAGCTGGTGGCCTGCGACATCCATCCGATCAACAACCTGCGGGTGATGCAGTATCTGGAGCGCAACCTGCAGCTGCCGGCCGATGCCCGCATGCAGTGGACCCTGCACTGGATGGCCGAAGGCTTTGCTGCGATGGAAGCGATGCTGGCCAACAGCCGCGACACCGGCACCTTCTGCCACGGCGACCGCCCCGGACTGGCCGACATCTGCCTGCTGCCGCAGCTGTACAACGCACACCGCTTCGGCCTGGACCTGACGCCGTACCCGACCCTGCGCCGTATCGAGGCGGCCTGCCAAGCGCTGGACGCCTTCGACAGCGCGCGTCCGGAAAACCAGCCCGACGCCGCCTGATCCCAAAAAAGGGGACGGAGGGGATTACGTCGTAAGTGCACATACGACTTAATCCCCTCCGTCCCCTTTTTGCAGCAATCGCGCGAGGTCATCGCGGAACAACCGGTAGGCATCCTCGCGGCGTGCATCATCGCCCTGCCGCAGTACCCACGCCGGATGCACGGTGGCGTAGCCGCGGGTGCCATCCTCCAGCGTGTGCCAGCGTCCACGGTCGTGCGTCAGATTGAAATCACGGCCAAATACCGAGGCTGCCGCGGTAGCGCCCAGGCAGACGATGACCTGCGGCCGCACCCGCGCGATCTCGCCCATCAGCCATGGCCGGCAGACCTGGATGTGGCGGCTTTCCGGACGCTTGTGCAGCCGGATCTTGCCGCGGCGCTCATGGTGGAAGTGCTTCACCGCATTGGTCAGGTACAGCGTGGCGCGATCGATTCCCAGCTCGGCCAGGGCACGGTCCAGCAGCTGGCCTGCCGGGCCGGCGAATGGCTGGCCGCGCAGATCCTCGGTATCACCAGGCTGCTCGCCGATTACCATCACCCGCGCATCGGCCGGCCCCTGGCCGAACACCGCCTGCGTGGCGGTCTCCCACAGCGGGCACTGGCGGCAGGCGCTGGCCTGCTGTCGCAGCGTCTGCAGGCTGCCGGTATCGGGGGGCGCCGACGCAGCGTCCCTACGCATGGGAATCCTGCGCTGCGGTGCCTGCGCGGGCCGGTCATGCATTTCCTGCACGCGATCGCCCGCATCGCGCACCAGCCGCGGCAGCAACTGCGCCTCGGGCAGGTGGCGCCAGTACTTGGCCGGCATCTCCTGCATCATCATCCGTGTGTTGAGCCGCGCCGGATTGAAGATGTTGGCGTAGTAGGTCTGCCACAGCGACTCGAGTGCATCCTCGGCTGGGGCATCCTCGCGCCGCGCGCCGGGGCCGAAGGCAAGCGCCTGCCCATCCCAGGCGACGCTGCGCGAAGGGGTCAGTATCGCCCAGCGCATCCCGGTGAAGCGGCGTGCGAAGAAGGGGGCTACCCGATCAACGATGTGGTGCTCTGGCTCGAACCACGCGATGAAGGCATCGGGCTGGCCAGGCACCTCGCGGAATCGCACGAACGCTTTCATCTTGTGCGTATCTCGGCGAACGGCCTGGGCGAGTCCGTTCGCGCGCAGGACATCGGCATCGGCGGGGTTGGTCAGCACCGAACGCTCGCCATGAGTAATGCGCCACAGCAGGCGATACAGCAGGGCCAGACGCTGGGGGTCGCGATGACACAGGCAGGTCGCCGCCAGGTCGAGGAAGTCGCGCGGAACGCTGGGCGCAGCGGCATCGGCAGGCATCGGTGCCAGCTGTACGGCCGGCGCATCCAGCAGCGAAACCTCACTGCCTTCGATCCAGTCCAGCTGCGGCGGTGCCACGTCGCGCAGCAGTGCCTCGCGCGCGGCCTCGCGCCAAGGCTCCAGCGACCACGGCGGGTCCACACGCAGCGACCAGCGCTGCGCGTCAGGCGGCGGGCGGGGCATCGAACAACGAACCCTGCCGCGGGGGCGGGGCCAGCTGCGCGCGCAGCGCCGCCGGGTCGTCCAGCGCTTTGCGCGGATGATGGTCAGCCAGCAGCACGAACGGCAGCAGTTTGCTCATCGGGGCCTTCAGGCGCGCGATGTCAGCCACGCGCAGGCGGCCGTGCCGGCGCGCCATCAGCACCCGTTTCACGTTGCGCACGCCCAGCCCGGGCACACGCAGCAGCAGCTCTTTCGGTGCGCGGTTGAGGTCCACGGGAAAGCGTTCGGGGTGGCGGATCGCCCAGGCCATCTTCGGATCGATATCCAGGTCCAGCATGCCGTTCTGGGTGGTATCGGTGATTTCATCCACGCCGTACCCGTAGAAGCGCAGCAACCAGTCGGCCTGGTAGAGGCGATGTTCGCGCTGCAGCGGGGGCGGTTGCAGTGGCAGCTGCCGGCTGGCGTCCGGAATGGGGCTGAACGCGGAGTAGTACACCCGGCGCATGCGGTAGTTGCCGTACAGCGCATCGGCGCTGGCCAGGATCTGTTGGTCGTTGGCCCCGTCCGCGCCGACGATCATCTGCGTGCTCTGCCCGGCCGGGGCGAAGCGCGGCGGGCGAGGGCGCGCGCTGCGGGTGGTCGTTGGCGCGACCACGGCCGGCGCCTTGCGCGCCTCCTTCGCTTCCTCGATGCGCCAGCGCAGCTCGCCCATCGCGCCACGGATCGAGTGCACGGTTTTTTCCGGCGCCAGCGCGCTCAGCCCGGCCTCGGTGGGCAGTTCCACGTTGATTGACAGGCGGTCGGCGTAGCGACCGGCGCTGGCCAGCAGCTCGGGCGAAGCCTCGGGAATGGTCTTGAGGTGGATGTAACCGGCGTAGCGGTGTTCTTCGCGCAGCTGCCGCGCCACCTCCACCATCTGCTCCATGGTGTAGTCGGCATTGCGGATGATGCCGCTGGACAGGAACAGCCCCTCGATGTAGTTGCGCTTGTAGAAGTCGAGGGTGAGCGCGACCACCTCGTCCACGCTGAAGCGCGCACGGGCTACGTTGCTGGAGACCCGGTTCACGCAGTAGGCGCAGTCGTAGATGCAGAAGTTGGTCAGCAGGATCTTCAGCAACGAAACGCAGCGGCCGTCCGGTGTATAGCTGTGGCAGATGCCCATGCCTTCGGTGCTGCCGATGCCGCGGCTGGCGCGCGAATCGCGCTTGCCCGAGCCACTGGAGGCGCAGGAGGCGTCGTACTTGGCGGCGTCAGCCAGGATGGCAAGCTTGCGGATGGTTTCCATTGCGGAAACCTACGGATGAGGGGTCTCATTGGATGAGACCGCCCCTGAATCCTTCAGGCTTCCGCCGGGCATGGCCCGGCGCTACCGGTATCGAAAGAGCAGTGCGGGGATCAGAACCCGTGGGTGATGCTCGGCGCGCCCGCCGAGAAATCCGCGTACGGGTCGTGCTCGCCACTGCTGCCTTCGGACAATCGGAACTTCAGGGCCAGGCCATCGCGCGAGTCGGCCGCGCGCAGCGCTTCCTCCTGCTCGATGATGCCCGCCTTGGCCAGCCGGAACAGGCACTGGTCGAAGCTCTCCATGCCTTCTTCCAGCGAGCCTTCCATCGCTGCCTTGATCTCGTGCACCTGGCCGCGACGCAGCAGGTCACGGATCATCGGCGTGTTGATCAGCACCTCGGTGGCCGGCAGGCGACGGCCCTCCTTGTTCTTCACCAGGCGCTGGCTGATCACTGCCCGCAGGTTCAGCGCCAGGTTCATCAGCACGTTCTTGTGCGCGCTTTCCGGGAAGAAGTTGAGGATGCGCTCGATGGTCTGGTCGGCGTTGTTGGAGTGCAGGGTGGCCAGGCACAGGTGGCCGGTTTCGGCGAAGGCGATCGCCGCCTCCATCGTTTCCGCATCCAGGATCTCGCCGATCAGGATCACGTCCGGTGCTTCACGCATCGCGTTCTTCAGCGCGTTGTGGAAGGCATGGGTGTCCAGCCCGACTTCGCGCTGGTTGACGATCGACATCTTGTGCTTGTGCAGGTACTCGATCGGGTCCTCGATGGTGAGGATGTGACCGGTGGTGGTGCTGTTGCGGTGGTCGATCATCGACGCCAGCGAGGTGGACTTGCCGGAACCGGTGGACCCCACCACCAGCACCAGCCCGCGCGGGGTCATGATGACGTCCTTCAGCACCTGCGGCAGGTTCAGCTCCTCGATGCTCGGGATGCGGCTGCGGATGGCGCGGATGACCATGCCGACTTCGCCCCGCTGCTTGAACACGTTGACGCGGAAGCGCCCCGCATCAGGCAGGGCGATGGCCATGTTGAGCTCCAGCTCGCGCTCGAATTGCGGCACCTGGCCTTCGTCCATCAGCGAGTAGGCGATCTTCTTGACCATGCCCGGCGGCAGGCCGGTGTTGCCCAGCGGATAAAGCTTCCCCTCGATCTTGATGTAGACCGGTGCTCCGGTGGTCAGGAACATGTCCGAAGCGTTCTTTTCGGTCATCAGCTTCAGGAAGTAGCCGATATCCATTGCGAATTTTCCCCAACGAAACGGCCGACGCCCGTTGCCAGCACGGTGTCGGCTTGACGACAATGGCCGTGAACCGACAACCGGTACGGCCTCCCCAATGAAACGACTTAGCTTCGCACGAATGCGCCATGGCCTGTATGTGATGGCGTTTGCATTCGCACTGTCTGCCCCCGCCTGGGCGCAGGACGGCGCACTGGAACTGGCCCAGGCCCGGCAGGCGGTCGACAAGGCCACCCAGGCCGACGCCGACCAGTACGCCCCCGACCTGATCGGGCTGGCCCGGCAGGGGTTGGAGCAGGCCCAGCGTGCTGCCGGCGACCGCCGCGAGCGCAAGAATGCCTCGGCGATGGCCCTGCGCGCCGCCGCCGATGCCGACCTGGCCCGCGTCCGCAGCGAGGAAGCCACCGTATCCGCGCAGCTGCAGCTGCGCCGCAATGAGGTCAACCAGCTGCAACGCCAGCTGTCGACCGGGGAGGACCGCCGGTGAAGCCGATGACCGCCGCAACCCTGGCCGCGCTGCTGGCGCTGCCGACCTTGGCCGTGGCCGCCGACAACCCGATGGTGGCGCAGCTGAGCCAGCGCCTGATGGCCATCCAGGCCAATCCCGACACCGCTGAGCTGGGCGCCTTCGAGCGCATGCAGGCCCAGCAGGCGATCGCCACCCTGGACAAGGCCAAGCGCCGCGACCAGGAGCTGGCCACCTATCTGGCCGAGCGCCGGGTGGAGATCGCCGAGACTGCCGTGCGCACCGCGATGGCCGCGCGCGAGGTCGACCGCCTGGAACGTACCCGCAGTGACCTGCTGATCGAGGCCAGCCGCCGCGACGCCGCCCGTGCCCGCCAGGAAGCCGAGCAGCTGCGCATGCAGGCGCAGATGCAGGCCGAGGAGGCTGAGCGTCTGCGCCAGGCCGCCGAGGCCGAGACCCTGGCCCGTCAGGACGCCGAGAACGCCCTGACCAGCGTGGCCGGCAAGCAGCAGCAGCGCCTCAGCGCCGCCCAGCAGAATGCCGCCAAGCTGGCCCGCGAGGAAGCCGAACTGGTGTCGGGGCAGAAGCTGCCTGGCTCGAAGTTCGATGGCCGTGGCGAAGTCTTCACCTTCAGTGGTGACGCATTCGCCACTGGCGCCTCCAGCCTGTCCGGTGGCGCCCGCAACCAGGCCAAGGCGCTGGCCGAGTACCTGAACATCGGCAAGAAGGGCCGCCTGAGGATCGAGGCCTATGACAGCGCCAACGGGGTCGGTCAGAAGCGTGCCGAGGCCCTGCGTGATGCCCTGGTCGCGGCGGGTGTCGCCAGCAACCGGATCCAGCTCAGCGGCAAGAAGGCGGCGTCCACCCGGGCGCGTTCGGCCGAGGTCATCATCGCCCCGTAATTGCTTGATATTGTTTGTTTTTCGTTGCGATGAGCATTCAGCCTGAACCCCGCCCCGGCGGGGTTCGGTCTTTTTGCCGCAGGGGTCTTGTACCCCGCCTTGAGCAGGCGTAGGGTCAATCGTCCGGGACGCAATGCCGCGGACCGGACGATGGGAGGGCCGGGCCGATGCAAACAGGGCGCGAACCGCAGCAAATCGACGTGCGCAGGCCAGTGCCGCAGGTCGTTGCAGGCGTCCAGGTGGCCATCGACCGGCGCTCCTCCATGAACAACGCCCCGTGCCTTGCGGCCGGGGCGTTCGTGTATCTGTCGAAGGAGGTCCATCATGTTTGAAGATCAGCCCCAGAGCGAGATCGACGCCCGTCGCGCGCGTGATCCGGAGTTCAGGGCACTCCATGACCAGCACCGCAAGTTGAACAAGAAGTGCATGGACGCGGAGTTGGGTGTACTCCCGATCGATGATGTCACCCTGGGTCGCATGAAGCGCGAGAAGCTGCTGGCCAAGCAACGACTTCTGCGAATGTACGAAACACCGCTCCCAACGACGTCCCCCACGCTTTGACGCACTCCGTCACGCCCGGAACGGCGTGACCCGGCCATCGATGGCCCCGCCGGGCGCTCCTGCCCCGGCATCGCGGTACCGCCGATGAGGCGGCCGCGCCAAGGCACCACAAGCGGTGGTGCCTTGGCCTGCAGGCACAACTCACCGATGCGGGCGGTACCGGTCTCCTCGTCGATCCGGGGCCGTCCGCATCTCTTTTTTACGGCGGGCAGGTCACTGCCGCGGCGACCTGACTTTCATCGCCATCCGTCGGATAATCATCGGTCCGGCCCTGTGTGGCGCGAACCGAAAGTCCTCCGAATGCCCATCCATTCTTCCGTCCTCGAACTCATCGGCCAGACCCCGATCGTCAAGGCCCAGCGCCTGGACACCGGCGTCTGCGAGCTCTACCTGAAGCTGGAGAGCGCCAACCCGGGCGGATCGATCAAGGATCGCATCGGCCTGTCGATGATCGAGGCGGCGGAGCGGCGCGGCGACCTGAAGCCGGGCGCGACCCTGGTCGAGGGCACGGCAGGCAACACCGGCCTCGGTCTGGCCCTGGTGGCCCAGCAGAAGGGCTACAAGCTGATCCTGGTCGTTCCCGACAAGATGAGCCGCGAAAAGATCTTCAACCTGAAGGCGATGGGCGCTGAAGTGCGTCTGACCCGCTCGGACGTGGCCAAGGGGCACCCCGAGTACTACCAGGACCTGGCCAAGACCATCGCCGAGCAGACCCCGGGCGCCTACTTCATCAACCAGTTCGGCAACCCGGACAACCCGGCGGCGCATGAATTCGGTACCGGCCCGGAGATCCTCGAGCAGATGGGCGGCGACCTCGACGCCATCGTGTTCGGCTGTGGCAGCTCCGGCACCATGACCGGCCTGTCGCGCGCCTTCGCCAAGCTGTCGCCGAAGACCGAGCTGGTGCTGGCCGACCCGGTCGGCTCGATCCTGGCCGAGTACATCAACGACGGCAATCTGAACGACAAGTCGGGCAGCTGGCTGGTGGAAGGCATTGGCGAGGACTTCCTGCCGTCGATCTCCGATTTCAGCCGGGTCAGGAAGGCTTATGCCATCAGCGACGCCGAGAGCTTCCACACCGCACGCGAACTGCTGGGCAAGGAAGGCATCCTGGGTGGTTCGTCCACCGGCACCCTGCTGGCCGCCGGCCTGAAGTACTGCAAGGAGCAGACCATGCCGAAGAAGGTGCTGGTGCTGGTACCGGATACCGGCAACAAGTACCTGTCGAAGATGTACAACGACTACTGGATGCTGGACAACGGCTTCCTGCAGCGCCCGCAGCACGGCGACCTGCGCGACCTGATCCTGCGCCCGTACGGCCAGCGCGACACAGTCGTGATCGGTCCGAACGACCTGCTGACCACGGCCTACCAGCGCATGAAGCTGTACGACGTGTCGCAGCTGCCGGTGATGGATGGTGACCAGCTGGTCGGCATCGTCGACGAAAGCGACGTGCTGCTGCACGTGTATGGCGATGAGGCCCGCTTCCGCGACAGCGTCGCCACCGCGATGGTCAGCAAGCTGGACCGGCTGGACGTGAAATCGCCGATCGAGGCGCTGCTGCCGGTGTTCGACCGCGGCCAGGTGGCCATCGTGATGGACGGCGACGCCTTCCTGGGCCTGATCACCCGCATCGACCTGCTGAACTACCTGCGCCGTCGCGTGCAGTAAGCCGCTGATCGAAGACGTTCGCTGCTGAATTCCGGTTTATCCGCGTCAAAGGTCGTTAAGGCCGCGCTGGTAGACTTCCGCACCTTCGATGGCGCCGTGCGTCGGCGCCCCTCAGGAAACAACATGTCCAACGCTACTTCCCAGGATCGCGCCCTGGCCCTGGCTACCCTGGCCATCCACGGTGGCCAGTCGCCCGACCCCAGCACCGGCGCGGTGATGCCGCCGATCTACGCCACCTCGACCTATGCGCAGTCCAGCCCGGGCGAGCATCAAGGCTTCGAGTACTCGCGTACCCACAATCCGACCCGCTTCGCCTATGAGCGTTGCGTGGCGTCGCTGGAAGGCGGTACCCGCGGCTTCGCTTTCGCCTCGGGCATGGCGGCGAGCTCGACCGTGATCGAGCTGCTGGACGCCGGCAGCCACGTGGTGGCGATGGATGACATCTACGGTGGCAGCTTCCGCCTGTTCGAGCGTGTGCGTCGCCGTACCGCTGCGCTGGACTTCAGCTTCGTCGACCTGACCGATCTGGCCGCGTTCGAGGCCGCCATCACGTCGAAGACGAAGATGGTCTGGATCGAGACCCCGACCAACCCGATGCTGAAGATCGTCGACATCGCCGCGGTCACCGCCATCGCCAAACGCCATGGCCTGATCGTGGTGGTCGACAACACCTTCGCCTCGCCGATGCTGCAGCGTCCGTTGGAGCTGGGCGCGGACCTGGTCCTGCATTCGGCCACCAAGTACCTCAACGGCCATTCGGACATGGTCGGTGGCATGGTCGTGGTCGGCGACAACGCCGAGCTGGCCGAGCAGATGGCCTTCCTGCAGAACTCGGTGGGTGGCGTGCAGGGCCCGTTCGACAGCTTCCTGGCCCTGCGTGGCCTGAAGACCCTGCCGCTGCGCATGAAGGCGCACTGCGCCAACGCGCTGGCGCTGGCCCAGTGGCTGGAAAAGCACCCGGCGGTGGAGAAGGTGATCTACCCGGGCCTGGCCTCGCACCCGCAGCATGAGCTGGCCGGCAAGCAGATGTCCGGTTACGGCGGCATCGTCTCGATCGTGCTCAAGGGCGGGTTCGAGGCGGCCAAGCGTTTCTGCGAGAAGACCGAGCTGTTCACCCTGGCCGAGTCGCTGGGCGGCGTGGAAAGCCTGGTCAACCACCCGGCGGTGATGACGCACGCCTCGATTCCGGTCGCGCGGCGGGAACAGCTGGGGATCAGCGATGCGCTGGTAAGGCTGAGCGTGGGCGTTGAGGAGTTGGGGGATCTGCAGGTGGATCTGGAAAGGGCGCTGGGCGGCTGACTGCCCAACCCTCTTCCCATGACTCGTCCGGATTCCATTTCGGCTGCTGCTTCGGTGCGCGCGTTGACGTGGCTGCGCAGCCAGCCGTGGCTGCGTGTTGCCTTTCATCTGCTGCCCATCGGGCTGCGCGAGCGCGCATTGCGGCTGTTCTCGCGCCGGTTGCAGGCACAGACACGATTTGTGCGCACCGCAGCCTGGCAGAGGCAGCTGCGCTCTGCCGATGAGGTAGTCGTTCGTGTTGCAAGCAGTGCGGCAGAACAGCCCGGGGTCAACATCCTGGGCTACATCCACGGCCAGTTCGGGTTGGCCGAAGCTGCCCGCAGCTATGCGCGCGCGCTGATTGAACAGGGTGTGCCGGTTGCGCTTCGCGATATCGATCTTGGCTTGCCGAACGCTCGCGACGAGCATGTACTGGATGCCTATATCGATGATCGGATGCCGCATGCGGTCAGCATCATCTTCATCAATCCGGATTATCTTGAGCAGGCCTTGGCCAGTATTTCGCTGGCCAGGGGGCAGGGGCGTTACCTGATTGCCTGTTGGTTCTGGGAGCTCGAACGCCTCCCTGACAGCTGGTTGCCGGCGCTGGAGCTGGTGGACGAGGTACTGGTGGCAACCCGCTTCATCCAGGATGCAGTGGCGGAAGCGACCCGCAAGCCGGTGACGCGTATCCCGATGCCGCTTGGTGTCCTGCACGACAGCGGGCTGCAGCGTGCGGACTTCGGCTTGTCGGAGGATGCATTCATCTTCCTCACGTCCTTCGATTTCAGCTCGCGGATGGAGCGCAAGAATCCGGAGGCCGTGATCCGCGCATTTCGGGAGGCATTTCCGCCAGAGCGCCGTGATGTGCGATTGCTGGTCAAGAGCAGCAACGGTCATCGCTTCCCGCATTTGCTCAAGCACCTCCTGGTTCTGGCCGAGAATGACGAGCGCATCATCATCCGTGACGAAGTCATTGCACGCGAGCACCTCAATGCGCTGCAGCGATGCTGTGACGCCTATGTGTCGCTTCATCGCGCCGAAGGCTTCGGCCTGGGATTGGCCGAGTGCATGGCCATGGGCAAGCCGGTCATCGCCACCGCGTGGTCGGGCAATATGGAGTTCATGGATGCAGATTCGGCCGCGTTGGTCGATTTCACACTTGTTCCGGTGCGCGACGGCGAGTACCCCGCAGGTAAGGGCCAGCGCTGGGCGGACGCGCATGTTGCGGCGGCCGCGGCGTGGATGCGCCGATTGGCCGACGAGCCGGCCTTTGCCACGAAGCTGGGGCTGGCAGGACGCGGGCGTGTTGAGGCAGTTCTATCCTCCCGCGCCGCCGCCCGCGGCGTCGTTGAACGCCTTCGCCAGATCCAGGCAGGCGCCCGCACAACGCAGGACATCAATGCAGACAATGAAGTACGAGGCAGGCAATGAGTGACATGATCCGGTCCATCTGGGCCTACCGGTATTTCATCCTTTCGTCGATCAAGAATGAACTGCGGGTCCGCTTCATCCGCAGCAAGCTCGGCGCATTGTGGATGATCATCCACCCGCTGATGCAGGTCGTCATCTTTGCCACCATCCTGTCGGAGGTACTCTCGGCGAAGCTGCCCGGCATCGACAACAAGTACGCCTATGCGTTGTACCTGATGGCGGGGACGCTGTGCTGGAGCATGTTCTCCGAGACGGTCGGCAAATGCGTGTCGCTGTTCGTGGACAGCGGCAACCTGATGAAGAAGATGGCGTTCCCGCGCATCTGCCTGCCCTTCATCGCCGGCGGCACGATGCTGGTCAACAACCTTCTGCTGCTCGTTGCGATCTTCGTGGTGTTCGCCGTGCTCGGCCACTACCCGGGAGCGCAGGCGCTTTGGCTGCCGGTCCTGATCCTGGTCACGCTCTTCTTTGCGATGTCGATCGGACTGCTGCTGGGTGTGCTGAACGTGTTCATGCGTGACATCGGGCAGGTGGTGCCCGTCGTGCTGCAGGCGCTGTTCTGGCTGACGCCGATCGTCTACAACATCCGCATCCTGCCTGAGCACGTGCAGGGCCTGTTCAAGTTGAATCCGTTGTATCCGCTGGTGAGCAGCTACCAGAACGTCCTGCTCTACGACCAACCGCCTGTGTGGGCTGACCTGGCCTGGCTGATTGGCGCCGCATGCGTGCTGGCGCTGGCATCGTTGATCGTTTTCCGTCGTGCCAGTCCCGAGATGGTGGATGCACTATGAGTGGTGAGTTGCGTGTTGAAGGCGTGGGCAAGGCCTACCGGGTGTGGGGCAGCGAATGGCTGCGCGCAGCGAGCTGGTTTGGCCTACCAACCCGCCCGCGTGAAGAGCACTGGGTCCTCCGGGACGTGTCGTTCTCGATCGCGCCCGGCGAAGCGGTGGGTGTGATCGGGCAGAATGGCGCCGGCAAGAGCACGTTGCTCAAGCTGATCACCGGTACCGCACAGCCGACCGAGGGGAGAGTCACGCGTACCGGCCGGGTCGCGGCCATCCTTGAGCTGGGAATGGGCTTCAACCAGGACCTGACGGGCCGGCAGAATGCCTTCCATTCCGCAGGTCTGATGGGGTACAGCCAGGAGCAGATCGCCGAAGCCATGCCGGGGATCGAGGCGTTCGCGGAGATCGGTGAGTACTTCGACGAGCCGGTGCGGACGTACTCGAGTGGCATGCAGGTGCGCGTCGCATTCGCGGTCGCGACGGCGTTCACGCCAGACCTGCTGATCGTCGACGAAGCCCTTTCCGTGGGTGACAGCTACTTCCAGCACAAGAGCTTCGACCGCATGCGGCGCTTCCGCGAGGAAGGCACCTCCATCAT
This sequence comes from Nocardiopsis yanglingensis, assembly GCF_045809185.1. Classification (NCBI taxonomy): domain Bacteria; kingdom Bacillati; phylum Actinomycetota; class Actinomycetes; order Streptosporangiales; family Nocardiopsidaceae; genus Nocardiopsis; species Nocardiopsis yanglingensis. Next base: position 13,599 of record NZ_JBJNRH010000013.1, read on the forward strand.
GCTGGTTTCCCACAGCCCCGGCGACGTCAAGGCCCTGTGTGACCGGGTGATCCTGCTCGACAAGGGACAGGTGCTGAAGGACGGTGCGCCGGACGAGGTGATCGATTTCTACAACGCGCTGATCGCCCGCAAGGAGAACGAGAAGCTCAGCGTTGAGCAACGACGTGACGAATCGGGTTGGATCACCACGCGCAGTGGTAGCGGTCAGGCCGTGGTCAGCAGCCTCAAGCTGGTCGATGCAGCCACGGGCAGCGAGGTTGCCCTGGCGATGGTGGGGCAGCAGCTCAGGCTGGTGCTCGAAGCAGAAGTACGGGCGCCGCTGCCCAGCCTGGTGCTGGGTTTCATGATCCGCGACAAGCAAGGGCATGTGGTCTGGGGCAGCAATACCTGGCACACCGAGCAGGTCCAGAGCCACGTGTCGGCAGGCGAGCGGCTGCGCTATACGCTGGATTTCACCTGCCGCATGGGGCCGGGTTCGTACTCGGTTTCACCGGCATTGGTCAGCAGCGATACGCACATGATCGACAACTTCGAATGGGTCGACAATCTGCTGGTCTTCGAAGTCATGAACGCGGATCACCCCATGTTTATCGGCAGCAACTGGCTGGATGCTGAGTTTGCTGTCGAACGTAGCACCGTCATCTGAATTTTCCGGGTACCCATGTCCAAGCTCATTTCCTACGCCCAGAATTTTGAAGACATCATCCTGTGGCGTGTACTGGGTCACATTGAAGGTGGCCGCTACATTGATGTCGGCGCGCAGAGTCCGGATATCGACTCTGTCAGTCTCGCTTTCTACGAGCGTGGCTGGCGCGGCATCCATGTTGAGCCCACCCAGCGCTACTCGGATCTGCTGCGAGCGCGGCGTCCGGACGAGCAGGTGTTGCAGGTGGCCGTCACCGATGTTCCCGGTGAGCTCCGTTTCTTCGACGTCGCCGACACCGGTCTGAGCACGCTGGATGAGCAGATCGCTCAAGAGCATCGCGATGCTGGCTTCAACGTCAGTGAAGTGCGTGTCCCGGCAGTAACCTTGGACAGTGTGTTCGAAATGGCGGGCCCTGGTGAGATCCACTGGCTCAAGATTGATGTCGAGGGCGCCGAGCGGGAGGTCATCGCAGGTTGGAATGGGTCGCGTCGGCCCTGGGTACTGGTAATCGAGGGTACACGGCCGCAGAGTCCGGAACTGAACCACCATCAGTGGGATCCGATGGTCCTGGCCAAGGGGTACTCCTATGCGTACTTCGACGGGCTGAATCGCTTCTATGTAAGCGACGCGCATCCTGAGCTGGCCGCCGTGCTGACGTGCGGGCCGAATGTGTTCGATGATTTCGTCCTGGCGCCACAATCGGCGTTCTGTGCGGCCGCCAATGCAGTTGCTGCCGAAGCCATGGCGCAGCTGAGAGCATCTGCTGCTGAAGCAGCAGCGCAACAGCGGTCCGCCGCTGCCGAAGTCGAGGGGCAGCAGCGTGCGCAGTTGGCCGAAGCGTCCCGGAAGATCGAACTGCTGGAGGGAGAGCTGCAGGCAAAGCGTGCTTCAGAAGCCGCCTTCCAGCGCGAGAAGAACCTGATCGTGGAAGCGGCCGGAGAGTATCGCGAAGAGTTCCAGCGGGCAGTGGCACAGAATCAGGTGTTCGCCGTTGAGATCGGACGTCGCGATGCTGAAGTCGTGCGCCTGAATGAGATCGTGCACGCGCTTTTGACCAGCACCTCGTGGCGGATCACCCGACCGTTGCGCGGGCTGAAGTATCTGGTCACGCAGCCGACGATGTTTGCGCGTCGCGTGGTGCTCGCGGCCATGCGTCGTGTTGCCCGGCGCCCCGCAGTCGCGCGCCCGCTGAACGCGCTGTTGAAGCGGCTGCCGCGGCTGCACGCCAAGCTGATTTCGGTGGCGGTCAACAACCGGATCATCGCCCAGGTGCCGGGAGCCATGCAGCATGCAGGCCTGGTCGGCGGGGTTGGTTCGTTCGAGGGTCTCACCGAAGTGCAGGCTCTGGAGCAGCTGTCCATGCGCGGACAGGCGTTCTACACGGATATCGCAGCTGGCAATCGCAGGGAGAGTAGATGATGCGGATTCTTCTGGACCTGCAGGGTGCCCAAGGTGAAAGCCGCCTGCGAGGCATCGGCCGTTACTCGTTGTCATTGGCCCTGTCGGTAGCACGCAATGCGCGTGGCCATGACGTCCACATTCTGGTCAATGGCGCCTTCCCCGAAGGCATCGATCACATCCGCGAGGCCTTCGCCGGCCTACTGCCGAGGGCCAGCATCCACGTGCTGCACGTTCCGCTGCCCGTTGCCCAGCGTGAGGGCGAGAATGCGCTGCGTCGGGCTCAGGCCGAAATCGTCCGTGAGGCTGCAATTGCGACGCTGCAGCCGGATATCGTGCATGTCTCCAGCCTGTTTGAGGGCTTTGCCGACAATGCGGTGGGAACCATCAGCCAGCACTGCCGCGTGCCGACGATCGTCACGCTGTACGACATGATTCCGTTGATGAATCCGAAGCTGTACCTGGACCCCGATCCGCGCTATCGCGAGTTCTATCACGGCAAGCTGGAACAGCTGGCGCGTGCCGACGCACTGGTGGCCATCTCGGAAAGCTCGGCGCAGGAAGCGCACGACGTTGCCGGATTCCCGGCAGAACGCATCTTCAACATGTCTGCAGCCTGCGATCCGGTGTTCCGTCCGATGGATACCCTGGACTCCCGGCGCATCCTGATCCGAGTTGCGTTTGGGGTGACCGCCGGCTTCGTGCTGTATACCGGTGGCGCGGACCGCCGCAAGAATCTGCCGCGTCTGGTGGAAGCCTACGCCGGACTGGACGCGCAGCTGCGCGCCGGGATGCAGCTTGTGTTCGCCGGACATATGCCCGGACCGCACGTGGATGAACTGCAGCGGCTGGCGACGTCGCTGGGCTTGGCGGAGAGGGACCTGGTCTTCACCGGGTATGTTTCCGATGAGCAACTGGTCGCGCTCTACAACGAATGCAGTCTCTTTGCGTTTCCTTCGTGGCACGAGGGCTTCGGCCTGCCCGTGCTGGAGGCGATGGCCTGCGGTGCCGCAGTCATCGCGTCGGACGCTTCGAGCATCCGTGAGATCGCAACGGAGCCCACCGCGTTGTTTGATCCCATGGATGTCGATTCGCTCCGTGCGCGCATGGCTCATTTTCTCTCCAATCCGGAAGAGAACCAGCGCCTGCGTGACTATTCACTGGAGAGGGCGCAGGCGTTCTCGTGGGACAGGGTGGCCTCGGTCTTCGTCGATGCATGCGAACACGTGGTTGGACTGGGACTGGAGCGCTCCTCGCCCGAGGCAGCGATCAACATCGCGACGACCCGCCTGGGCGCGCTCCCCGATGTCCAGAACACCGATCTGCTGAGCGCTGCGGATGCGCTTGATCGCAGCTGCACGGCTGAGCCGCAGCTGCTGGTTGATGTGACCGAGCTGGCGGACAAGGATCTGCGCACGGGCATCCAGCGCGTCACGCGTGCGGTGGTGGCTGAGTGGGCGAAGCTTGCGCCGACGGGCTATCGGCTGCAGTTGGTGCGCCTGGATCGCAGTTCCGGGCAGTACGTCTGCGCCAACATGTATGCGGCAACGCTGTTGGGTGTGCAACAGCAGGCCGATGTGCCGGTGGTCTGCCACGCGGGTGACGTGTTCCTTGGGCTGGACTTGACGGGGTCTGCGGTGAGGCTGGGAAGCGAGTGGTTCCGCTACCTGCGCCGCAGTGGCGTGAAGATCAGCTTCGTGGTCTACGACATCCTGCCGGTCAGGCATCCGGAATGGTGGCCGGGCGGCGGTGGTCAGCACCATGAAGCGTGGCTGCGTGAAATCCTTGGCTGCGCCGACCAGCTCATCTGCATTTCCAGGGCCGTGGCCGATGATGTCCGTGCCTGGATGGAAGAGGAGCAGGTGCAAAGCCCAGCCTCCATTGACTGGTTCCACCTTGGTGCCGATCTGGATGGCAGCGTGCCGTCGAAGGGGCTTCCGGATGATGCGGAGCAGGTGATTGAGCGGATCGCTGCCGTTCCCAGCTTCCTGATGGTTGGGACGATTGAACCCCGAAAAGGTCATGAGATGGTGCTGTCGGCCTTCGAGACGCTCTGGGCGGAAGGGCATGACGTGAATCTGGTCATCGTCGGTCGCAAGGGGTGGTTGGTTGACGCGTTGTGCAGCCGGTTGGCGGGCCATGCGCGGCTCGGTCGCCAGCTGTTCTGGTTCGAGAGTGCCAGTGACGAGTACCTGGATGCGATCTACGCCAATTCCAGCTGCCTGATGGCTGCCTCGGAAGGTGAGGGGTTCGGGTTGCCGCTGATCGAGGCAGCGCAGCGTGGCCTGTCGATCATCGCCCGCGATATTCCCGTATTCAGGGAAGTGGCGGGTGGGCATGCACACTTCTTCTCGGGGCACGGCGACGCCCCCATCGCGCAGGCGATCCGAGAATGGTTGCCCCTCCACGCCCAGGGCGCAGAGACCCGTTCAGACCGCATGCCCTGGCTGACCTGGACGCAGAGCGCTGAGCAGCTGCAGCGGGTGTTGCTGTCAGGCGGCTCTCTCTCTGAACGATCCCCTCATTGTTCCTGAGCTATGATCCACCGTTGCATGGGCGAGCGGGCACTCAGGAGACAGTTGCCCCCGCGATCTGGCGGACCCCGCCAAACCAGACTTTTGAAGAGAGATCGGAATGAGCAATAAGAAGGCGATTATCACCGGTATTACCGGCCAGGACGGTGCTTATCTGACCGAGCTGCTGCTTGAGAAGGGGTACGAGGTGTATGGCACCTATCGCCGCACCAGCTCCGTCAATTTCTGGCGCCTGGACGAACTGGGTGTCACCAATCACCCGAACCTGCACCTGGTCGAGTATGACCTGACCGATCTGGGCACCTCGCTGGCCATGGTGCAGAAAATCCAGCCGGATGAGATCTACAACCTTGCCGCGCAGAGCTTCGTCGGCGTGAGCTTCGAACAGCCGACCACCACCGCGCAGATCACCGGTGTGGGCGCGTTGAACCTGCTGGAGGCGATCCGTCTGGTCAACCCGAAGATCCGTTTCTACCAGGCGTCGACTTCGGAAATGTTCGGCAAGGTGCAGGCCGTGCCGCAGGTGGAGGACACCCCGTTCTACCCACGCAGCCCGTATGGCGTGGCCAAGCTCTACGCGCACTGGATCACGGTGAACTACCGCGAGAGTTACGACATCTTTGGTTCCAGCGGCATCCTGTTCAACCATGAGAGCCCGCTGCGCGGCCGCGAGTTCGTGACCCGCAAGATCACCGACTCGGTGGCCAAGATCAAGCTGGGCCAGCTGGACTGCCTGGAGCTGGGTAACCTGGATGCCAAGCGCGACTGGGGCTTTGCCAAGGAATATGTGGAAGGCATGTGGCGCATGCTGCAGGCCGACCAGCCGGATACCTTCGTGCTGGCCACCAACCGTACCGAAACCGTGCGCGATTTCGTCAGCATGGCGTTCAAGGGTGCCGGCATCGACGTCGAGTTCAAGGGCAAGGATATCGATGAAGTTGCCATCGATACCGCGAGCGGCAAGACCGTGATGCGCATCAACTCGAAGTTCCACCGCCCGGCGGAAGTCGATCTGCTGATCGGCAACCCGGAAAAGGCAGAGCGCATCCTGGGCTGGAAGCCGCAGACCACATTGGAACAGCTGTGCCAGATGATGGTGGAAGCTGATCTCAAGAGGAACGAGCGTGGTTTCTCGTTCTGAGGTAAACAATAGGACCGTACTTGTAACAGGTGCTTCCGGCTTCACCGGACGCTACATGGTGCGGGCCCTTCAGGATCAGGGATACTCAGTCATCTCACTGGGAGGAGCGCACCCCTCCTTCTCAGTGGATCATTCCAATGCTCTGGCTGGCCACGCGGGGCGCGCTGATCTGAGGGATTTACGCGCGCTGACGCGGGTCATGGACGAGGTACGCCCAGACTACGTCGTGCACCTTGCCGCGCTGGCTTTTGTCGCCCACGGCCAGGTTGAAGATTTCTATCAGATCAATCTGATGGGGACTCGAAACCTCTTCCAGGCGATGCAGGATGTAGGTCACCGCCCTCTGGGCGTACTTGTCGCCAGCAGTGCCAACGTGTACGGCAATGCGACGGAGGGAGTGATCCGTGAGGACGAGTCCCCCAATCCTGCAAACGATTACGCTGTTAGTAAGCTGGCCATGGAATATGTGTCGCGGCTGTGGAGCGACAAGTATCCGATCGTCATTGCCCGCCCGTTCAACTACACCGGCATCGGTCAGGATGAAAAGTACCTGATTCCGAAGATCGTTTCGCATTTCATGCGCCGAGAAAGGACCATGGAATTGGGAAACATCGATGTTTGGCGGGACTTCGGTGATGTTCGGGCAGTGGTCGATGCCTATTCGCGTCTGATGATCACGCCGGAGTCAGCATCGGCGACGGTCAACGTTTGTTCCGGTAGCGCTCATTCGTTGCGTGAAATCGTTGAGTTCTGCCGTCAGATCACTGGTCACGACATCGACATACGGGTCAATCCGGCTTTTGTTAGGGCAAATGAAGTTCGGGTGCTTCGAGGCAGCAATGACAGGTTGAAGCAGTTGATTGGCGATTGGAGTTGCCCGGAGATCAATCAGACGCTCGAGTGGATGTTGAACGCGAAGTAATGCGATGCCTGCGGTTGTCCGTGGAAACCAACGGTCATTTCCCTGGCCGGCTGTCGTTTCGGACTGTGGCAGGGATCTGTTTCAGGGCAATTGCCCACTGAACCGCCCTGTCTGTCTTCGCGGGCGGTTTCAAACACAGGTGGTTTAGAAGAATGTACCCGTATCTCATGACGGTGCTCAGCGTAGCAGCGTGCTCCTTCCTCCTGCTTGTCAGTGGATCGCTATTCGTTCGTATGAACGATGGAGTGCTGGTGGCTGCCGGTCGACAGGGAGCAGTCGTAGCCACCGCCAGTCTCGTTCTTGGCGTAGTCGCCATGATGCTGCTGGTGATCAACTTTAACCTTTGGTTTCCGGGGAACTGGATCTACTACGGGCTGGTGCCCGTTGGTGCCTATGGTCTGCTCAGGCTGGTCAGGCTGCGACGGACTGGTGGTACTGATCTACTTCTATGGACGCTGGTACTGGCCGCAGCAGTTGCTGTCATTGCGTTGGGCGTTGGCATCCGGCTGGACGCCGCGAACTACTGGCTTGTTGAAACCTCAAACCACGACACACTCTTTTACTTCGAAGGTTCTCGCTGGGCTCCGCAGCACCCGATATACGTCTCCCCAGATCTAGTTGCTGACACGCTTAACCTCGGTGGATGCCGATCGGGCGCGGTCTACATCGGTAATGATTGTCCCGTCTATCGGGGCGGAAGCTACTCGGTGCTTGGGATGGCGCTGGCGTATGGTGGAGGCGGTACAGCGAACGAGATGATCATCGCCTCAGCTTTGGGCGCCCTTTTCATCGGTCTGGGGCTGCTCCCGGTTGCCGCGCTAAGTCGATCCGGTTCCAGCGTCGCGCGATTCCTGTGGCTGCCGGTGCTAGCTGCACTGATTGTAGTGATCTATTTCTCTCCCAGCATGCTGGCTGCGGCGATCAATAGCAACGTGGCGACTACCATCGGCGCATCTGCTGCTGCAATGCTGCTGGCCATCGCGGCATCCGCCGATCGATGCTGGTGGCGTAGAGCATTGGTGCTGGGCCTGGGTGCTTCCCTGGCGGCGCATTGCTATGGCGAAGCCGCCGCAGCAGCGGTAATTTTTGCTGCATTTGGCGTTGCTTCCGGCGCTGTGTACAACCGCTCTTGGGGAGAGTTCATCAAGGGGGGGCTGCTTTGTGCCGCAGCGTTCTTCCTCGCATCCAACGTCCTGGTCCTGGAGCTCCTGCAATCTGCCAGTGACGTCGAAGGAATTGCAAGCGGCGGCACATGGGAGGGGCGCTACCTGCATGCCAATCCGCTGACCTGGTTGGCATCCCCGTTTGCCGGGATGGTAGTCAATGGTAATCCTTACGTCAGCCATCGCATGCTCAACATTGGCTGGCTCCTGACCCTGCTTGTCGGGCTGGGATGTGCGAGGATCCTCTCGACCCGCGTGGCAATGATTTCATTCCTGTTGGTGTCATCGCTCCTGATCGGATTCGTCGAAATCCGGGATTACGCATATGGTGAGCACAAGGTTGTGCAGATGATAGGCCCTGCTGCATGTGTGCTCGCGGCGGTGCTGATTCTCAACTGCCTGCGTATTTTTGGAGAAGCCGATCGGAACACGAGAGTACGCGGAGGTGCCCTTGTTTATGCGGGCGTTGTCTTCCTGCTGTTGCTCTTGGCCATCGTCAATCACGTTCGGCCATCAATGCATGTCGTGGAAGGATGGAAGGGCATGCACGGCCTTTCGCTCGACTTTGAGCGTGATCTTCCAAAGGAAGCTGCGCAGGAGTGGGTGTTGGATGACGCGGGCACTGAAGGTGTTGAGCGATTCCAGAAGTCGCACTACGTTTCTTATCTCGCGCATGAACGGAAGTCGCACGCTTACCTGCCGAACCTCGACGCAGAAGGCATGCGTGGAGGTTATGCGAGAATTCCCCTCGGCGACACTTTGAAGAATGCAAAATTCCCTCGCTGGGTTGTTCAGCTGAAATCATTCACCGGGGTTAAGTCGCCTTTCGAGTATCCGAAAGGCTCAATGAAGGAGTCCACCGAATACAATGTGATCGATCTTGCCAAGTCCGGCTCTGTTGTGGCCGTATCCGGGGCAGGATGGTTGCCTTGCAGGGTTGAAGGGTGTCCAGTGACATCGGGGTTTGAAATCGAGGCGATCGTCTCGGCGCCTCCGACCGAACGCTGCCATCTGACGGTGTATGCCGACCATGCACCTGAGTACCCCTCTGTGGAAACGTCCATCCACAGTGGCGATACGCTATTGAAAGTGGGTAGCCTCTTGCCTAACGGGATGAAAATTCCACTCGTTGCAGGCTGGCAGCGGATCCGGCTGGATGATCCGCAGGGTACACCTGGTGCTCTATGGATGGTGCACAAGATTTCCAGTACCTGTCATACAGAAGATGCAGGACCCTAGTCCTACTCAGTTTCAATTCGCTTGACGCTATTAAAGAGGCAGTTTTCCATGCAACTTCTGCTTGTCTTCGGACTGGTCCTTCTAGGCGCTTGTGGCACGGTTCTGCTCAAAATCGGGGCCGAGCGTGTGAGCTATGCCGATGGTCTGCTGCCGATGCTGCTCACCGCCGTCAGGAATGCGCCTCTGGTGTGCGGTTTTATTTTGCAGATGATACCGCTGGTGTCTTGGGTGGTGCTGCTCAAGTTCATGCCGCTGACCAAGCTGCAGCCGATGATCGCCCTGACCTATGTGGTGACACCGGTGTTGGCGGTGTTGTTCCTGGGAGAACATATCGGGCCGTTGCGTATGGCTGGTATCGGCCTGATTGTCCTTGGCGTAATCTTGGTGAGCGCGAGCTGAGCATGAAGATCTTGATCGTTCTGACCTACTATTCCCCCTACATGAGTGGGGTAACCGAATTCGCTCGGATGCTGGCGGAGGACCTTGCACAGCGACATCACGTCACGGTACTGACCACCCAGCACGATCCGGGGCTGCCGGAGGATGAAATAGTGAGCGGCGTACGCGTGGTGCGTGCCCCGGTCTTCGCTCGCATGCACAAGGGCGTACTGAGCTGGAAGTTCATCACCTCGTTCCGCCGCCTTGCCCGGCAGCACGATGTGGTCAACCTGCATATGCCGATGCTCGAATCTGGTCTGCTATCGATGCTGGTGGAGCGCCGCAAGCTGGTGGTGAACTACCAGTGTGACATGGCTGTGGTGGGAGGATTGCTAGACCGGATCGCGGTCAATCTCACCCGTATATCCTGCTGGTTTGCCACGCGGCGCGCCCGGGACATTGGTGTCCTCACCCATGATTACGCCAGTTCATCGACTTGGTTGTCCGGTACCCGCAGCAAGCAGCACGAGGTACTGGCCCCAATGAAGGCGATGCCCTGGCGCGATAGCCAGACGAATACTGATGGTGTATTCCGGTTCGGCTTCGTTGGACGTTTTGTCGCCGAGAAGGGCCTGCCTGTGCTGCTTGAGGCATTTGCCGAAGTCCATGCGCGACATGGCGAGCGTGTGCGTCTGGTGCTGGTGGGCGATACCCACAACATCGCCGGTGGCGGAATCATGGATGCCATCCATGAGAACATTGCGGCGCTCGGAGATGCGGTGGAAGTGCGAGGACGAGTCAGCGAGCAGGAGCTTCAGGCCTTCTACGCGGACCTGGATGTTCTCGTCCTGCCCAGTGTCAATCGTTATGAGGCCTTTGGCATGGTGCAACTGGAGGCGATGCTCAGCGGTGCACGGGTAATTGCTTCCAACCTGCCTGGTGTACGGACAATTGTGCAGAACAGCGGCAATGGTGAAGTGGTGGCTATTGGCGATGCTACTGCCTTGGCGCAGGCAATGGAGCGATTGCTTGCTACTCGGGAAGGCGTGACCCGGGTCTGGGTCCGGGAACGAGCATTACAGGCCTACCCGCTGCGGCGCTTCTTCGACCTGCAGGAAGCTATGTTGCTGGGCTACCCGGTGCAGGCTACGTCGGACTGAGTCCATGGTCGTGCGCTAAGGTCTGATCACATCTACTTGCGGTTATAACTTGTTCAGGGCACTCTGACTAAGGGTCGGTGCCCCCGTCGTGTCATCTTCACCGCCCTTCCTTGCGGCAGCCGATGTGCTGCCGTCGATTGCATTTGCGCAACGGCTGGAGGGTAGGATGCCGGAGATGTCGGAGCAGTACGGCCAAGAATACTATAGTGGCAACGGTCAGGATGGTGATCGTCCTGCCCTCAAGTTATTCACGCGTTTGGCCAGGCGTTATCTACCCGCTGGGCGTATTCTGGATTTCGGCTGCGGTCCAGGCTTTTTTCTGGATCATCTACGGCATCATTTCGAAGCAATGGGCATCGAACAGAGCCCATGGGCCAGTGCCGAGGCGAGGCGCCGCACCGGAGTCGCCGTGCATGCTTCGCTTGACGAGGTGGCCGATGCCAGCATCGACGCGTTGGTGTCAGTTCATGTAATCGAGCACATCGAGGATCCAGCGCTTGAGCCGATACTTGGCCAATGGCATCGGGTTCTGCGCCCGGGTGGTCGCGCCTTGGTGATCACGCCCGATGCAAAGGGATTCGCGCATCGTCGCAAGGGCAGCAAATGGATCGCGTTCACTGATCCAACCCACATCAACCTGAAGTCCCATGTGGAATGGGAGGCCTCGTTCAGTGCGGCCGGATTCATTGTCCAGCACCGTTTTGCCGATGGCCTTTGGGACTTTCCCTACATCCTTCCATGGATGGGCAAGGCCGAAGTCTTTCTGCTCGGCTGGCCAACCCTGGCGCAATTCTTGCTGGCCCGCCCACTGCTGCCCGCAGGCAGCGGCGAATCGGTCATTCTGGTGCTTGAGCGGCGCGAGATTGCCTGAACCAGAGTTCAGATCGCAGCGAGAACCGACAAGCCTCCAACGAGCACTGTGACCAGGCTGCCAGGATCCTTCACCGCGAACACAACAGGGTCATCGTGCATCTGGCCGCGGTGAGCCAGCAGCCACGCGCGGCAGATCCAGTAAAGCAGGATCGGGCAAAGCAGCCAAAGGAATAGCGGGTGACCATAAAGGCTCTGGCTTTCGGGTGCGTTGATGTACAGGCACAGCACCAGCACCGAGGCCAGACCCGAAGCGGTACCCAGGTTCTGCACCAGGCCAAGGTCCTCGACGTGATAGCCACGTCCACTGGGCTTCTGTTTGCCACTTGCCAGTGTCAGGCGCAGCTCCGTGTACCGCTTCAGCATGGCCAGACTGAGAAAGATGAACATCGAGAACGTCAGCAACCAGAACGACAGCGTCACATCGATCGCCGCCGCGCCACCAACAATACGAATGGTGTACAGGGCGGCAAGCATCACCACATCGATCATCACGATCTGCTTGAGTCGCAACGAGTAGGCAAGGGTAAGGCAGAAATAGATGCAGAGCACCAGCAGGAACGACGGTGCCACCAGTGCGGCCAGTGCGAAGCCGGCAACGGTAAGCACCGGCGTTGCCAGCAGCCCCGAGCGCAGATCCAGCCGGCCGCAGGCGAATGGGCGCGTGCGCTTACGTGGATGTTGGCGATCTGAATCGAGATCAAGCAAGTCGTTGAAGAGGTACACGCCCGATGCGCACAAACCGAATGCGAGGAAGGCTAGTGCTGCCTCAAGCAACGCATCGAATTCAAGGAAGCGGTGGCTGGCTAGCAATGGCACGAAGACCAGCAGGTTCTTCAGCCACTGGTGGATGCGCATTGCCTTGAGCCAGGCACGAAGGCCGCCACTTTCGCGAGGCCAATGAGCAGCAAGTTGTGAGCAACCTGCTGCAGCGCGCGCCACGCCCGCGCTTGCATTGACCACCCATGACGAATGGGCGTGCTTCCAGATTGCAAGATCGACCCGTGCATTGCCCATGTAGTCAAAGCCGCGCTCGCCGAACTGCTTGACTAGCAGCTCGGCTTTGCGATGCCCCGCTAGGTTTGTCTCGCCATCACTGCAAAACACATCGTCGAACACGCCCAAGTGGCGAGCGATCGGCTCTACCAGTTCTGCATCGGATGCGGTGCACAGTACGCGCCGACGATCGCCGCTGGCGCGCAGAAGATCAACTACGCGTCGGTCGTAGGGCAGCAATGCAGGATCGCCCGCACCGTGCACGGCAAGCTGGCGCTTCAGATGGGCCTTGCCGCGCAGCAACCAGAACGGCAACACGAACAGCATCCAGGGCTGGCGTGCCAGCATCCGCAGGAAGGTTTCATAGAGCAGATCGCTGCGCAGCAGAGTGCCGTCCAGATCAACACACAGCGGCCGTGAGTGGCCGACACCGGATGCTGTCACCGATCAGGCTCCCGCGCGGCCATACTGGTCTTCGAAGCGCACGATATCGTCCTCGCCCAGATAGCTGCCGGACTGCACTTCAATCAGTTCCAGCGGCAGCTTGCCCGGGTTCTTCAGACGATGGGTCACGCCCAACGGAATATACGTGCTCTGGTTCTCCGACAGCAGGATCACCTCATCGCCACGCGTCACCTCGGCCGTACCACTGACCACGATCCAGTGCTCGGCACGGTGGTGGTGCATCTGCAGGCTCAGCGTTGCGCCCGGCTTGACGGTGATGCGCTTGACCTGGAACCGCGCGCCGTTGTCGATCGAGTCGTAGGCGCCCCAGGGGCGGTAGACCTTGCGGTGGGCGGCGGCTTCGCTGCGGCCATCGCGCTTGATCTGGCCGACGATCTCCTTGACGTCCTGCACGCGGTCCTTGTGGCCCACGAATACGGCGTCATCGGTTTCAACGACCACGATGTCCTGCAGACCAACCATTGCAATCAGGCGATTGCCATAGGCGTAGCTGTTCTTGCAGTCCAGGGCGATCACATCGCCATGGCAGGCATTGCCATCGGCGTCCTTGTCGGACACTTCCCACAGGGCTGACCACGAACCGACGTCGTTCCACTCGGCATCGAGCGGTACCACGGCGGCGTCGACGGTCTTTTCCATCACGGCGTAGTCGATGGAGTCGTTCGGGCTGGCGGCGAAGGCCTCTGCATCCAGGCGGATGAAGTCGTTGTCGCGGGCAGCCTTGTCGAGTGCTTGGCGGCACGCAGCCAGGATCGCCGGCTGCAGGGCTTCCAGCTCCTTCAGGTAGCGCGAGGCCTTGAACAGGAACATGCCGCTGTTCCAGAAATACTCGCCAGAGGCAACGTACTGCTCGGCGGTGGCCAGATCGGGTTTCTCGACGAAACGGTCGACGGCGCGCACGCCCTCGCCAGCAGCGGCCTTGATATAGCCGTAGCCGGTTTCCGGTGCGGTCGGCACGATGCCGAAGGTGACCAGCTTGCCAGCCTCGGCAGCAATGGCGGCCTGCTTGACCGCTGCGTGGAAGGCCGCTTCGTTGCGGACCACGTGGTCGGACGGCAGCACCAGCAGCAGAGCATCGTCGCCGTTGGCCAGCGCCTGCAGCGCGGCGATGGCGATGGCTGGAGCGGTATTGCGGCCCACCGGCTCCAGGATCAGCGCCTGCGGCATTACCTTGCACTCGCGCAGCTGCTCGGCCGCCATGAAGCGGTGCTCTTGGTTGGCGACCACGATCGGTGCCGCACCGGCGATGGAAGCGACGCGCTTCCAGGTGGCCTGCAGCATCGTGTCATCACCGACCAGCGGCAGGAACTGCTTTGGATAGGCTTCGCGCGACAGCGGCCACAGCCGGGTGCCGGAGCCACCTGAAAGGATGACGGGAACAATTGGGGTCATGCGACGTATGTCCTTTTCAATGATTGGCTGGCGTGCCGCCAATCAGGGCGGTCAGCTCGCGAATTCGGTCCTGCAGCAATGCTTCATCGCCACGGGTTTCGATGTTCAGTCGCAGCAGCGGTTCGGTATTGGAGCTGCGCAGGTTGAAGCGCCATTCGGCAAAGTCGGCGCTGACGCCGTCGGTGCGATCCAGGACCGGCTGCTGTGCCTCGAAATGTTCCAGCACGCGCGCGACCGTGGCCTTGGCATCGTCCACGCGGAAGTTGATCTCGCCGCTGCACGGATAAGCCTTCATGCGGTCGGCCACCAGCTCGCCCAGCGACTTGCCGGTGCTGGATACCAGCTGTGCGATCAACAGCCAGGGGATCATCCCCGAATCGCAGTAGGCGAATTCGCGGAAGTAGTGGTGCGCGCTCATTTCACCACCGTAGATGGCGTCTTCGGCGCGCATGCGTTCCTTGATGAACGCATGGCCGGTCTTGCTCATGATCGGCACGCCGCCGGCCTGCTCGACCATTTCCACGGTGTTCCAGGTCAGGCGCGGGTCGTGGATGATCTTGCCACCCGGCTGGCGGGCCAGCAGGGCGGTGGCCAGCAGGCCGACGAGGTAGTAGCCCTCGATGAAGCTGCCTTCGGCATCGAAGAAGAAGCAACGGTCGAAGTCGCCATCCCAGGCGATGCCGAAGTCGGCGCCATGGGCGCGCACGGCATCGCGCGTGGCCGCGCGGTTTTCCGGCAGCAGCGGATTGGGGATGCCGTTCGGGAAATTGCCGTCGGCTTCATGCTGTATGCGGATGAACTCGAACGGCAGAAGCGGAGCCAGCTGGTCGATGACCAGTCCCGCGCCGCCGTTGCCGGGGTTGGTGACGATCTTCAGCGGCTTCAGGCTGGCGAGGTCGACATAGCCGAGCAGGTGCTGGATGTAGGCCGACTTGTCGGCATCCTGGGTCACGGTTCCGGTGCCGTTGCCCAGCGCGGCATCGGAGGCGGCGAAATCGCGGATATCGAACAGGCCGGAGTCACCGCTGATCGGCTTGGCACCGTCGCGCACCAGCTTCATCCCGTTGTAGTCCATCGGGTTGTGGCTGGCGGTGACCATGATGCCGCCGGCGGCATGGCGGTGGAACGTCTGGAAATAGACCTCTTCGGTGCCGCACATGCCGATGTCGATGACATCACGGCCGCTGGCGGTCAGGCCCTCGATGGCAGCCTGCAGCAGCGCAGGGCTGCTCAGGCGGATGTCGTGTCCAACCACCACCGGTCCCGGGCCCAGCAACGCGGCAGTGCCAGCGCCGATACGGCAGGCAAGGCGTTCATCCAGTTCATCCGGAACGCGACCACGGATGTCATAGGCCTTGAAACACGGGAGCGTCATCAATGCAGTCCTTACACAGGTTGACCCCGGATTATAGCGACAGGAGCTGCAAGGACGAGTGATCGATCCCCAAACCCGAACAGGGTCATGAATGCCACGTAACCTGTTGATTACGTGGCATCCCTGCGCTCAGCTCAGCCCAGCGCCGTTTCCAGCTCCGGCAGGATCGCAAACAGATCCCCCACCAGGCCGATATCGGCAATTTCAAAGATCGGCGCATCACCGTCCTTGTTGATTGCGACAATCGTGCCGGCATCCTTGATGCCGGTCAGGTGCTGGATCGCGCCGCTGATGCCGACGGCCACGTACAGTTCCGGCGCGATGATCTTGCCGGTCTGGCCAACCTGCAGGTCGCTGGGCACGTAGCCGGCATCGACCGCAGCGCGCGAAGCACCGACGGCGGCGCCGAGCTTGTCGGCCAGCTGGAAGATCACCTTGAAGTTCTCTTCCGAACCTACGCCACGGCCACCGGAGACCACACGCTTGGCGCTCTGCAGGTCCGGACGGTCGCTGGCACCGGCAGCCAGGCCGATGAAGCGGGTGTGGGTCGGCAGCGCAGCATCGACGCTGGCGGCTTCCACGGCGGCGCTGCCACCCTGGGCGGCTTCCGGCCACGACGCGGCACGCACGGTGGCGACTACGATCTGGTCGGCCGGGGCTTCCACGGTGATGATCGCGTTGCCGGCGTAGATCGGGCGCTTGAAGGTGTGGCTGCCTTCGACGCTCATCAGGTCGGAGACCTGGTTGACCCCGAGCAGGGCCGCCACGCACGGCATCAGGTCCTTGCCGAAGGTGGTCGACGGGCCGAACACGTGGGTATAGCCCTTGGCCAGCTGCGCGATCTGCGGTGCCAGTACCTGGGCGATGGCCCGCGCGTTGGCGGCATTGGCCACGGTCAGGATCTTGGCGACGCCGGCGATCTTTGCGGCTTCAGCGGCGACGGCGGCCGGATCGGCAGCCAGCACCACCACATCGATGCTGGCACCGCTGATGGCGGCGGCGGCACTGACGGTCTTGGCGGTGGCGGCGTTGAGCTTGCCGTCGTGGTGCTCGGCGATGACGAGAATCTTGCTCATTACAGCAGCCCCTTCTGCTTGAGTGCGGCGACCAGTTCGGCCGCGTCCTTGACCATCACGCCCTTGCTGCGCTTGGACGGCGCGGCGTAGTGGGTGGTCTTGAAGGTGTCGGCGGCGTCAACACCGAGATCGGCCAGCTGCAGGGTTTCCAGCGGCTTGGCCTTGGCCTTCATGATGTCTGGCAGCTTGATGAAGCGCGGCTCGTTCAGGCGCAGGTCGGTGGTGACCACCGCCGGCAGGTCCACTTCCAGCGTTTCCAGGCCGGCGTCGACTTCGCGGGTCACCGTGGCCTTGCCGTCGGCAATCTCCAGCTTGCTGGCAAAGGTGGCCTGCGGGCGGCCCCACAGCGTGGCCAGCATCTGGCCGGTCTGGTTGGCGTCGTCGTCAATGGCCTGCTTGCCGAGGATCACAAGGTCCGGCTGTTCCTTCTCGATCAGCTTGAGCAGGGTGCGCGACGCGGTCAGCGGCTGGATGGCCTGGTCGGTGACGACGTGGATGGCGCGGTTGGCGCCCATGGCCAGACCGTTGCGCAGGTGCGCCTGGGCATCGGCCGGGGCGATGGTGGCAACCACGACTTCGCTGGCGATGCCCTTGTCGCGCAGGCGCAGGGCTTCTTCCAGGGCGATTTCATCGAAGGGATTGGGGGACAGCTTGACGCCGTCGGTGACCACGCCGGAACCGTCCGGCTTGACCTGAATGCGGACGTTGTAGTCCACCACGCGCTTGTACGCGACGAGGATTTTCATCTGGTACGGGGTCCTTCAATAACGGGGAGAACGTCCGGTCCTCGCACAGCAACCGGTTCGGGGGTGGGACCCCGATTCTAACTGGCTGGAAGCCACCATGCGAATGCGTATGGTTTTGCTGCGGCGCAGAAAAAAAGAAGGGCAAGGGGGCCCGTTTACGTGCGGATGTCAGCCGTGAAGGGGCGCCATGTATCCTGTCGCGCTGTATCCGGTGCTGTCGGCGCCCGGTGCGATCGGTCGAACAGGAGAACAGGTAGTGCCCACATGGCTTGTCACCGGCGGCGCCGGATTCATTGGCGGTAACTTCGTTCTCGAGGCCGTCGCGCGCGGCGTCAAGGTCATCAACCTCGATGTGCTGACCTACGCCGGCAACCTGAAGACCCTGTCCAGCCTGGACGGCAACCCGAATCACGTGTTCGTGCAGGGCGACATCGGCGATCAGGCGCTGGTCACCCGCCTGCTGGCCGAGCATCAGCCGGACGCTGTGCTCAACTTTGCTGCCGAGAGCCACGTGGATCGCTCCATCGACGGGCCGGGCGCCTTCATCCAGACCAACGTGGTGGGTACCCTGGGCCTGCTGGAAGCGGTGCGCGACTACTGGAAGGCGCTGCCGGCCGAGCAGGGCGCGGCCTTCCGCTTCCTGCACGTGTCCACTGACGAGGTGTACGGCACCCTGGGCGAGACCGGCAAGTTCAGCGAAACCACACCGTATGCTCCGAATTCCCCGTACTCGGCGTCGAAGGCTGCTTCGGACCACCTGGTCCGTGCCTTCCACCACACCTACGGGCTGCCGGTGCTGACCACCAACTGCTCCAACAACTATGGCCCCTACCACTTCCCCGAGAAGCTGATCCCGCTGGTGATCGCCAAGGCGCTGGCCGGCGAGCCGCTGCCGGTGTACGGCGATGGCAAGCAGGTGCGCGACTGGCTGTTCGTGTCCGACCACTGCGAAGCGATCCGCACCGTGCTGGCCAAGGGCCAGGTCGGCGAGACCTATAACGTTGGCGGCAATTCGGAAAAGCAGAACATCGAAGTGGTGCAGGCCATCTGCGCACTGCTGGACCAGCGCCGCCCGCGCGCGGACGGCCAGCCGCGCAGCAACCAGATCACCTACGTCACCGACCGCCCCGGCCATGACCGCCGTTACGCGATCGATGCCTCCAAGCTGAAGAACGACCTGGGCTGGGAACCGGCCTACACCTTCGAGCAGGGCATCACCTTCACCATTGACTGGTATCTGGACAACCAGGAATGGGTCAACGGCGTGCTCGACGGCAGCTACCGTCTGCAGCGCATCGGCACCGCGGCCTGAACCCAGGAGACCTCATGACCCAGCGCAAGGGCATCATCCTCGCCGGCGGCTCCGGCACCCGGCTGTATCCGATCACCAAGGGCGTCAGCAAGCAGCTGTTGCCGGTGTATGACAAACCGATGATCTATTACCCGCTCAGCGTGCTGATGCTGGCGGGCATCCGTGAAGTGCTGATCATCAACACGCCGCACGAGCAGGCCCTGTTCCAGCAGCTGCTGGGCGATGGTTCGCAGTGGGGCATGGACATCCAGTATGCCGTGCAGCCAAGTCCCGATGGCCTGGCCCAGGCCTACCTGATTGGACGTGACTTCGTGGCCGGCAAGCCGAGCTGCCTGGTGCTGGGTGACAACATCTTCCATGGCCATGGCCTGAGCGCAATGCTGCGGCGAGCCGATGAGCGCGATCAGGGTGCCACTGTATTCGGCTATTGGGTCAATGATCCGGAACGCTACGGTGTGGCTGAGTTCGATGCGGCTGGCAAAGTCGTCGGTTTGGTCGAGAAGCCGGAAAAGCCGCGTTCGAATTACGCGGTGACCGGGCTGTACTTCTACGATGGCAATGCCAGCGACCACGCCGCCGAACTGAAGCCTTCGCTGCGCGGCGAGCTGGAGATCACAGATCTCAATCGGCGTTATCTCGATGAAGGCAGTCTTCATCTGGAAGCATTGGGGCGCGGCTATGCATGGCTCGACACCGGCACGCATCAGTCGTTGCTGGAGGCCTCCAACTTCATTGAGACCATCCAGACCCGGCAGGGCCTACAGGTCTGCTGCCCCGAGGAAATTGCATTCGGCCGTGGCTGGATCACCGTCGAGCAGTTGGAGGCACTGGCCGCGCCACTGATCAAGAATGCCTATGGCCAATATCTTCAGAAGCTGGCATTGCGTGGGGTGGTTCCGTGAAAGTCATTGAAACCCGATTGTCGGGTTGCGTCGTGATTGAACCGAAAGTGTTCGGCGACGAGCGCGGCTTCTTCTTTGAGGGCTGGAATGCCGCGCGGTTCGGTGATCTGGGTTTGCCGACGCGGTTCGTGCAGAGCAATGTGTCCTCTTCCAGCAAGGGGGTCCTGCGCGGCCTGCATTACCAATGGCCACGCCCGCAGGGAAAGCTGGTGAGCGTTCTTGAAGGTGAGGTCTACGACGTGGCCGTCGACATTCGCCACGGCTCCCCGACCTTCGGGCAATGGGAGGCGGCGGTGCTGAGTGCGCACAACAAGCGTCAATTCTGGATTCCGGAGGGCTTTGCCCACGGTTTTGCGGTGCTGTCCGAGCGCGCGCTTTTCCACTACCTGTGCACTGATGTGTATGTGCCCGAGGCAGATGCAGGTATTCGCTGGAATGACAGCGAGATTTCCGTGAATTGGCCGCTGGGCTCTCCAATGCTGTCGGCCAAGGACGAGAACGCCCCCTTCCTGAAGGACATCGCTGAAGACCGCCTACCGGTCTACATGCCATGACCATTCTGGTATTCGGCGGCAACGGCCAGGTCGGCCAGGAGTTGCTGCGCGCGCTGGCACCGCTGGGCAAGGTGGTCGCGACCACCCGCAGCGGCGTCCTGCCCGATGGCAGCGCCTGCGAAACCGCCGATTTCAGCCAGCCGGACAGCTTGCCAGCCCTGCTTGACCGGCTGCAGCCGTCGATCGTGGTCAATGCGGCCGCCTACACTGCCGTCGACCGTGCCGAACAGGAGGTCGACGCCGCCTTTGCCGCCAACGCGCAGGCGCCGGGCGTGATCGCACGCTGGTGTGCGGCGCATGGTGTGCCGTTCGTGCATTACTCCACCGATTATGTGTTCGATGGACAGGGCACCGCCCCGTACCGTGAGGACGAACCGACCGCGCCGCTGGGTGTCTACGGCACCAGCAAGCGTGATGGTGAGGACGCCGTGCGGGCAGCGGCAGGACGCCACCTGATCTTCCGCACGGCATGGGTGTATGCCTCGCATGGCGCGAATTTCCTGCGCACCATGTTGCGTGTCGGCGCCGAGCGAGAGCAGCTGCGCGTGGTAGCTGACCAGGTGGGTACGCCGACGCCGGCGGCGCTGATCGCCGATGTCACCGCGCAGGCACTGCAGCACCCGGGGCAGTTGTCGGGCACCTGGCACCTGACCGCCAGTGGCCAGACCAGCTGGCATGACTTTGCCGAAGCGATTTTTGCCGAGGCGCTGGCGACGGGCGTGTTGCCGAAGGTGCCCGCCGTCGAGGCGATTCCCAGCTCCGAATATCCGACGCCGGCCAGGCGCCCGGCTTGGTCGGTGCTGGACAACCGTCGGTTGCAGCAGGATTTCGGCATCGTGCTGCCATCCTGGCAGGACGGGTTGAAGAGGGTAGTGTCGGAGTTGATTCCGGCCAACGGCTGAGCCCGTACTGTCCATGCAGGTTCGGCGATAATGGAAGGCAAAAGTCGCCCTTGGCCGGACAGGTCAGGGCTGCTGTCCCTGGCGATCGGACGCTGGCTCGCCAAGCCAGCAAAAACAGTTGGAGCCATTCAGATTGCGGTTTTTTTGCTCCAGTTGAATAAGTCTGATTCTACGTTCCTCTGCGGGTGTTGGACGGCCGGCCCGGCCTGCGGGTGCGTCTGGCTGGCAGGCCCGGCAACGGCGCCAGCAGCGCCTGCACGTCTTCTTCGCTGAAGCGCGGCCCGGCGCTGCCACCGCCTTCGAGAATCGATTCGGCCAGCAGGGCCTTGCGCTCCTGCAGCTCGGCAATCCGCTCTTCGATGCTGCCTGCGGCGATCAACCGGTAGACGAACACCGGCTGCTGCTGGCCGATGCGATGGGCGCGGTCACTGGCCTGGTTTTCGGCGGCCGGGTTCCACCAGGGATCGAAGTGGATGACGGTGTCGGCTGCGGTCAGGTTCAACCCCACGCCACCTGCCTTGAGGCTGATCAGGAACACCGGGACTTCACCCTGCATGAAACGCTGCACCGGCGTGGCCCGGTCCTGGGTGTCGCCGGTGAGGGTCACATAGGCCAGTCCCAGATCGTCCAGCGCCTGCGCGATCAGCGCCAGCATGCCGGTGAATTGTGAGAACACCAGGATCCGCCGGCCTTCCTCGACCATCGATGGCAGAATGTCGCGCAGCAGTTCCAGCTTGGCCGAACCGGCACTACGGGCCGGGGCGTCGCCCGGCAGCAGGCGCGGATCGCAGCAGACCTGGCGCAGCTTCAGCAACGCATCCAGCACCACGATATGGCTGCGCGCCAGCCCGCTGCCGCTGATGGCCTCGCGCACCTGCTTTTCCATCGCCGCACGCACGGTTTCATAGAGATCGCGCTGGGCGCCTTCCATTTCCACTGCACGGGTAATGAGGGTCTTGGGCGGAAGCTCTGACGCGACCTGGTCCTTGCGTCGGCGCAGGATGAAGGGGCGCAGCCGCTGCGCCAGCAGTTGGGCACGACGGTGGTCGCTGCCGCGCTCGATCGGGTGGCGCCAATGCTGGTTGAACTGTTTTTCGCTGCCGAGCAGGCCGGGCAGCAGGAAGTCGAACTGCGTCCACAGTTCGCCCAGATGGTTTTCCAGCGGCGTACCGGTCAGGCACAGGCGATGGCGGGCCTGCAGCGTGCGCAGGGTGACGGCAGCGCGTGACTTCGGATTCTTCACTTGCTGGGCCTCGTCGAGGATCAGCAGATGGTAGGCATGAACCTGCAGCGCCTGCTCGTCTCGCCACAGCAGAGGATAGGTGGTCAGTACAAGGTCGTTCTCGGGAATCGCCTCGAACAGCGCTTCACGTGCCGGTCCGTGCAGGGTCAGTACGCGCAGGCCCGGGGTGAAGCGTGCCGCTTCGCTCTGCCAGTTGTGCAGCAGCGAGGTCGGCACCACCAGCAGCGCCGGCCGGTCCAGGCGGCCACTTTCCTTCTCGACCAGCAGATGCGCCAGCGTCTGCAGGGTCTTGCCCAGACCCATGTCATCGGCCAGCACCCCGCCCAGCCCCTGCTGGCGCAGGTACTGCAGCCAGGACAGGCCCTCGAGCTGATAGGGACGCAGCGTCGCCACCAGCCCCGCCGGCGGTGGCACTTCACCCAGTGCGGGTGCCTGCATCAGCCGCTGCACCAGCGCCTGGGTATCCTTGCGGCCCCGGAACTGCAGGCGCGCGGTGTCCTGCAGTGCCTGAAGGCGGCCACGATCAAGCGCTGACAAGCGCAGCGGCGCGCCACGCTGGGCGAACAGGTCCGCCAACAGGGCCATGATCGGCTTCAGTCGCGCGGCCCGCAGTGCCAGGCGGGTGTTGTCGCCTGCCATCAACAGGATGTTCTCGTCGTCGCCGATGGCGTCCAGCTGGCCACGCATCCAGCGGGGATCGGACTGCAGCACCTGCTGCAGCAGCGGAACCATGGAGACCCGGTGGCCGTTCACCTCGACCTCCAGGCCCAGATTGAACCAGCCGGTGTCCCCGGTCTCTGCCTGGATGTCCAGATCGATCTCGTCGACCCGGGTGATGCGATGGCGGAAATCGTCGTCCGTCTCCACCTTCCAGCCCAGTGCTTCCAGGCGCGGCACGTCGTCCAGCAGGAACCGTGTCCAGTCATGGGTGCGCAGCTGGAACTGAGGTCCAGCGCCCTCCAATGGCGCCCGCGGGGCCGTGTCGCGATGCAATCCCACCGTGCGCAGCTCGGCCTCGCGCCGTGATTCCTCAGCCAGGTCGCGGGGCAGCAGGGCGAGCTGGCCCTCCGGATCGTGTGCGAACAGGCTCGGATCATCCAGGAACCGCACGTGCTCGTCGTACTCGAAGGCCACGGTCGCGATATCGGCCCATTGCGACGGGTCGCGGCGGCCGAGCCACGCCGGCCGGAACTCAATCGTATGCAGGCGCAGCACGGGGATCATCGCGCTGACCTGCAGGGTGGGCAGTGTGTCGCTTGCACCGGGGCGCGGCAGTGCAGGGTCGATCTGTTGCAGCAGTTGCGCCACGATCGGTTCCTCATCGGGGAGCAGGTGGGGAAGGGCGAGGAACGCGTCCGCGTCCTCCGGCTTGACGTCCAGCAGGAGAAGGCCGACTTCACCGGAGACCGGATCCAAGTAACCGGCACTAGATCCCAGTACGAGGCCTTCCGCGTCGCCTTCCACGCTCAGTGCCGGCGCCAGCAGCAACCTGCCGTGAGTCGTCTCCGCGCTCCACTCCAACGTACCGCGACGTGGTGCGCCGGGCCTGGCCGGCACGCGATCATGCATGCCACATGACACCCAGCCATGTCCGCTGGACACGATCGACTGCAGGATCGTGCCGACGTCGAACCACTCCGGCGGTTTCACGGACTGATGCAGGGCCCACAGCTGCGCCACCGCGGCCAGGTCGGCCTGCGTCAGGTAGGCGGGCGGTTCCAGCAACAGCTGAGGGGTGATTTCCTGCCACTTGTCGAACTCGATCGTGCCGTCGAGGGCGTACTTGACGCGACGGAGCAGGATGGAAGGCCGGTGATTGAACGTGGACAGCTCGAAGATGATGCCGTTTCTACGTGACCGTGGAGGCTGGGCTCTGACGGCCTGCCAGCGTGACAGCTGTTCCAGCAGTTCGCGGCGTGGCGACTGTACCGGTTCGTGCTCCGACGCTTGATCGTCATCGCCCAGGTCTGCTGCGTCCAGCATGTGGGCGACCAGCACGGCCGCCACGTGCTTGCAGTGATGGCCGACAGGGCACGAGCATTCACTTTGCAGGCGGCTGCGAGGATGGCGCAGGCTGGCTTCCAGATCGATTTCCACCCGGTAGGGGTATCTGGCCGAGCCTTTCACTTCGGCAATGAGCATTCCACTGGTCAGATGCATGTTGCGGACACCGGACAGGCAACGTTCGCTCTTTTCCAGTGTCCACGCGTCCATCCGGCGGAGCAGGTCTTCTTCGGTGTAGGTCTGGGCCATCAACGAGGGTGGGCCGGGCATGGGGCCAGCCATTGGCAGGGGAACCAAGCATTCTACGGAACCCAGTGCGATGCCCGCGCAATGCTGCGGCGCATCCAGGCCCTTCGTCGCCGTCCAGCTAGAATGCGGTCATCCTCAACGTGCAGGGTAGTACAGCAATGCAGCAATCGACTTCCACCGGCAAGCGCGGCAAGCGCTTCGCCAGTGCGGCGGAGGCCCTGCAAGGGGTGGTCGCCGATGGCCAGACGCTGGCCGTGGGCGGCTTCGGCCTGTGTGGCATTCCCGAGGCCCTGATCGCCGCGCTGCGCGACAGTGGCGCCAAGGGCCTGACCGTGATCTCCAACAATGCCGGCGTCGATGGTTTCGGCCTGGGCCAGCTGCTGGAAACCCGCCAGATCAAGAAGATGATTTCGTCCTACGTGGGCGAGAACAAGGAGTTCGAGCGCCAGTTCCTGGCCGGCGAGCTCGAGCTGGAATTCAATCCGCAGGGCACCCTGGCCGAACGCCTGCGTGCCGGCGGTGCAGGCATTCCGGCGTTCTTCACCGCCACCGGCTACGGCACGGTGGTGGCCGAAGGCAAGGAAACCCGCGAGTTCGACGGCAAGCACTACGTGATGGAAACCGCGCTGCGCGCCGATGTGGCACTGGTCAAGGCGTGGAAGGCCGACGAGGCAGGCAACCTGGTGTTCCGCAAGACCGCGCGCAACTTCAACCCGGCCTGCGCGATGGCCGGCAAGGTCTGCGTCGTGGAAGTGGAAGAGGTGGTGCCAGTCGGTGCCATCGACCCGGACCAGGTGCACCTGCCGGGCATCTACGTGCACCGCATCGTGCACAACGCGCATCCTGAAAAGCGTATCGAACAGCGCACCATCCGCGCGGAGGGCAACTGACATGGCGTGGACCCGCGATGAAATGGCGGCGCGTGCCGCCCGCGAACTGACCGATGGTGCATACGTGAACCTGGGCATCGGCCTGCCGACCCTGGTCGCCAACCACATTCCCGATGGCGTGGACGTGTGGCTGCAGTCGGAAAACGGCCTGCTCGGCATCGGCCCGTTCCCGACCGACGCCGAAGTGGACGCCGACCTGATCAATGCCGGCAAGCAGACCGTCACCGCGCGTGCCGGTGCCAGCTATTTCGGCAGCCACGACAGCTTCGCGATGATCCGCGGTGGCCACGTCAACCTGGCCATCCTCGGCGCCATGCAGGTCACCGACAAGGGTGACCTGGCCAACTGGATGGTGCCCGGCAAGATGGTCAAGGGCATGGGCGGTGCGATGGACCTGGTGGCCGGCGTGCAGCGCGTGGTGGTGCTGATGGAGCACACCGCCAGGAACGGCGAGCACAAGATCCTGGCCGAATGCACGCTGCCGCTGACCGGCGTGGGCGTGGTCGACCGCATCATCACCGACCTGGCCGTGTTCGACGTGACTGACAAGGGCCTGCTGCTGGTGGAAGCGGCACCGGGTGTCAGCGATGACGAATTGAAGGAAAAGAGTGGCGTGGTGTTTCAACGCGCTTGATGTCGTGAGGGCGGCCCGGTGCCGCCCTCATCCTGCGGGGTCTCAATGCTGTTCCCCCACGACCTGCCCGATGCCGATGTCCAGCACCTGCCGGGCTGGTTGGCTGCCGCCGATGCCGACGGGCTCATGCCCGCGCTGCAGACCGACGTGGCCTGGGAGATCCATCGCATCCGCATGTTCGGCAGCTGGGTGGATTCGCCGCGGTTGAGCTGCTGGATCGGTGACCCGCAGGCGCGCTACCGCTATTCCGGTGCTGAATTCGTGCCGCACCCCTGGCTGCCTTCCCTGCAGAGCGTGCGCGATCGTCTGGAAACCGAAGGCTTGGGCCGCTTCAACAGCGTACTGCTGAATCGCTATCGCGGCGGCGGCGACTACATGGGCTGGCACAGCGATGACGAGCCAGAGCTGGGGCCTGCTCCGGTGATTGCCTCGCTGAGCCTGGGCGCGGCGCGCCGCTTCCTGCTGCGCCGGCGCGACGACCCGACGCGGAAGGCCGAGTATCTGCTCGGCCATGGCGATCTGCTGGTGATGGCGGGGCAGACGCAGCGGTTCTACCAGCACGCGTTGCCGAAGATGGCGCGGGTGCAGGGAGAACGGATCAACCTGACGTTCCGCTGGATCACGCCGCGCTGATCGGTCAGCGCGCGACGGTCGGCTGGTCGGCCTGTCCGCTCAGCAGCGTCCAGCCCACCACATCCTGCGCCAGCTGCTGCAGGCCACGCTCGAACGCGGCGGTCACCGCCGGTACGTCGGTGCTGCCGACCGGCTGCGCCTGGCGGAAGGTGCGGTCGGCGACCACGCGCTGGTCGGCCACGTGGATCAGCTTGGCGTTGACCTCGATCACCACCGTCGGCGTGGCCTGCCCCTGGTAATCGGACTCGAAGCGGCGCACGTCGGTGGACAGCTTGTAGTCGGCACGGATGCCGGCAGTGCTGCGGGCCACGCCGCGAATGCGGCCGGAATCCTCGAAGCCGCGCAGCAGGGTGTCCTCGATCATGTCGGTGGCCGGCTGTGCCCAGCTGGCGCCTTTGTAGATCTCCATCTGCGACGGTGTCGGCCGCACGTTGATGCGCGGGCTGTCGACCATGCGCGCGGCGCTGGGCTTGGCCAGCACCAGCTGCCAGCTGGCCTGCGGCCACGCCGGGTCCGCCTTGACCTGCACGGACGGCGAGTACAGCGTCACCGCGGTTTTCTCGCTGCTGCCAAGGATGGAGCAGCCGCCCAGCAGGGTGACCATCGAAGCGGCCAGCAGCAGGCGCGGAAGGGTGGTCGGGCTCATTTGGGTTCGAACTCCTTCGGTGCGTCGCGGCCCAGCAGGTAGCGCGCGGGGTTGTTCTCGAGGCGGTCGCTGACCCGGCGCAGGTCGCGGATCAGCCCGCGCAGTTCGGTCAGCGTCGGGCCCAGCTGGCCGAGGCCATCGTTGGCGAAGCTGTTGATCGCGGCGCGGTTCTCGCCGAGGATCGAATCGGCGTTGCCGGCGGCCGAATCGAGCTTGGCCAGGGTGCCGTCGAGCTTGTCGATGATGCCGGGCAGCTGCTGCACCAGGTTCTTGTCCAGGCGCTCGATGGTGCCGTTGGTGGTCTTCAGCGTGGTGTCCAGGCTGCGGGCGGCATCGCGCGCGCTGAGCAGCAGCGCCTGGGTACCCTGGTCGCGGTCGGCCAGGCCGCCGCTGATCGTTTCCAGGTTGGCCAGTGTCGCGTTGATCGAGGCCACGTTGCGGTCGCTGAGGATCTGGTCCATGCGCTCGACAATGCGGTTGGCGACGTCGGTGATGTTCTGCAGGGCCGACGGCGTGGTCGGGATGATCGGCGCAGGGTCCTTGTTGACCGTGGTCAGCGCCGGCGACTGCGGCGTGCCGCCGCTGAGCTGGATGATCGACGGGCCGGTCAGGCTGGTGATCGCCAGCTTGGCACGGGTATCGGTCTTGACCGGCGTGTTGGAGTTCAGGCGGATGCGCGCGACGACCTGGCGCGGATCGTCCGGTACCAGGTTCAGTTCGGTGATCGAGCCCACGGCGATGCCGTTGTACTGCACCGGGCTGCCCACCGACAGGCCGGTCACCGCTTCGCGGAACACCACGCGGTATTCCTGCCAGGTGCGGTCGGAGGAGTACTTGGCGGCCCACAGGCCGAAGGCCAGCAGGGCAAGGCCGGTGATCAGGGTGAACGCGCCGATCAGCACGTAGTTGGCTTTGGTTTCCATGGCTCAGGCACTCTCGATCTGTTCGCCACGCGCGGCGCGCGCGCGCGGTCCGTGGAAGTATTCCTGGATCCACGGATGATCCAGTTTCTCGATCTCCGGCAGCGGCGCATTGGCCACGACCTTGCGGTCGGCGATCACTGCCACCCGGTCACAGATGGCGTACAACGTGTCCAGATCATGGGTGATCAGGAACACGGTCAGGCCCAGCGCTTCCTGCAGGGTCTTGATCAGGCGGTCGAACGCCGCCGCACCGATCGGGTCGAGACCGGCGGTCGGTTCGTCCAGGAACAGCAGCGGCGGATCCAGTGCCAGCGCCCGGGCCAGGCCGGCGCGCTTGCGCATGCCACCGGACAGCTGCGAGGGCAGCTTGTTGATCGCATCGGCGGGCAGGCCGGCCAGCTTCACCTTCAGCAGCGCCAGTTCGTAATGCCAGCGCTCGGGCAGCTCGCGGTGGTGCTCCTTCAGTGGCACCTGCACGTTCTCGCCCACGGTCAGCGATGAGAACAGGGCACCGTCCTGGAACAGCACGCCGGTGTTGCGTTCGATGTGCAGGCGGCTCTCGGCATCGTCGGCACGCGCGTCGCGGCCGAGCACTTCGATCTGCCCGGCATCGGGCACGCGCAGGCCGAGGATCGAGCGCATCAGCACCGACTTGCCGGTACCCGAACCACCCACCACGCCGAGGATTTCGCCGCGACGCACGTCCAGGTCCAGGTCTTCGTGCACGGTCTGGCTGCCGAAGCGGTTGACCAGCCCGCGCACGCGGATGGCCAGGTCGTGGCCGTCGTCGTCCTGCATGGGAATTTCTTCGGGTGTCGGATGCGTGCTCATGTCACCAGTCCATGTGCATGAACCACAACGCCGCGAAGGCGTCGATGATGATCACCAGCGAGATCGTCTGCACCACGCTGGAGGTAGTGCGTTCGCCGACCGACTGCGCTGTGCCTTCGACCTTCAGTCCTTCCAGGCAGCCGATCAGGCCGATCACCAGCGCGAACACCGGCGCCTTCGACAGGCCGACCAGCATGTGCCGCACTTCCATCGTCTCGTGCATGCGTGCGATGTACATCTGCGGCGGAATGTCGAGGTCGAACGCACCGACGGTGATGCCGCCGGCCAGGCCGGCAACCATTGCAATGAAGGTCAGCAGCGGCAGGGTGACCAGCAGCGCCAGCAGCCGTGGCAGCACCAGCAGGTCGATCGGATCCAGGCCCAGGGTGCGCATCGCATCGATTTCCTCGCGTGCCTTCATCGCGCCGATCTGCGCGGTGAACGCACTGGCAGTGCGACCGGCCAGCACGATCGCGGTCAGCAGTACCGCGAATTCGCGCAGGAACGCGATGTTGACCAGTTCGACCACATAGATCTCGGCGCCGAAGTCGCGCAGGATGGTCGAGCCGAGGAAGGCGATCACCGCTCCGACCAGGTAAGACAGCAGCGCCACCAGCGGTACCGCGTCCAGCCCGACCTGCTCCATCTGGTGCACGGTGGCGGTCAGGCGGAAACGGCGGGGTTCCTTGACCAGGCGCGCCGCCTTGACCAGGTTCTCGCCGAGGAAACTGCACAGCGCCTTGATGTTGTGACCGGTGGCATGGACGCTGACACCCAGTCGTTCCAGCGCCGCCAGCACGCCGAAGTCGCGCTTGGGCTTGGGCCGGTCGTCGGCGACTTCTTCGATGGTGCACACCAGCGCCTGGTGATCCGGGCGGAACTTCAGTGCGTCCTCGCCGAGGTCGGCGCGATGGGCCACGCGCAGCACCTGCAGCACGCCGGCCGAATCCATCTTCTCGATGGCGGTGGCATCGATGCCGGTCAGCGTATCGGGAACGCCGCGCAGGACTTCGGCCGCGGCCAGCGCGGTCTTCAGGGTCCAGGTGCCGGACAGGTGGATCACGCCCGGGTCATGGGCATCCTGTTCGAGCTGGGGGGCGTGGTTCGGGGTCACTTGGGCCATTCGGGTCGCAGCATAACCGTTCTGTATTGGGCATCGCGTCGAACTCGGATGAATTTCTCCGGTAAGGCCCAGCCTAGGTAATACTACGGCGCATGTCCGCAGACGCTCACACGATCCCCACGCCCCAGGCCACCTACGCGCAGCGCGTGGCCTTCGTTTCCGAGATCGCCGGACGCCTGCACAGCTATGGCACAACGGCTCAGCGCCTGGAAACAGCGGTGGTGGCACTGGCCCGCCAGCTCGATCTGGATTGTGAACCGTGGTCGAATCCCACCGGTATCATCCTCAGCTTCAGCGACCCGGCGCAGGCGATCGGCTCCAGTGACATCACCCGCGTGATCCGCCTGGCGCCCGGCGAGAACGACCTGCACAAGCTCAGCGTCGCCGACCATATCGCCGAAGAAGTGGCCAACGGGCGGATGAGCATCGCCCAGGGCCACACCGCGCTGCGCCAGCTGGACAAGGATCCGGGCCGGCGCGGCAAGCTGCGCACCATCCTCTCGTTCACCCTCGGTGCGGCCGGCGTGGCCGGCATGTGGAAGCTGCCGTGGCTGGACATCGCGACCGCCGGTGTCATCGGCCTGATGATCGGCCTGCTCGGCATGGTCACCGACCGTCGCCCGGCCACCCGCGAAGCGGCCGAGGCGCTGGCCGCACTGCTGGCCGGCCTGGTCGCCACCCTGGTCGCGTCCTTCATCGGCGCGCTCAACCTCAACACGGTGATCATTGCCTCGCTGGTGGTGCTGTTGCCCGGCATGTCGCTGACCAATGCGGTCAACGAACTGGCCAGCCAGCACTGGGTATCGGGTACCGCGCGCTTCGCCGGTGCGCTGACCACCATAATGAAGCTCAGCGTTGGCGCGATGATCGCGGTGACCCTGGCCGACGTGCTCGGCCTTGACCCGGTGATCCGCGCCACGCGGCCGCAGGGGCCGTGGGTGGAGTGGGGCTCGCTGCTGACCGCAGCGTTCGCCTTCGCGATGCTGTTCAAGGCCAACCGCCGCGATTACCCGTGGGTGATCGCGGCCTCGGTGGCCGGTTACGCGATCTCCAAGTTCGGTGGCCACGCCTGGGGTGCGCCGGCCGGCATTTTCCTGTCGGCGATGCTGCTGACCGCCGGTGGCAATCTGTTCGGCCGCCTCGTTGGCCGACCGGGTGCGATCATCCGCCTGCCTGGCATCATCATGATGGTGCCAGGCAGCACCAGCCTGCGCGGCGTGCTGACCCTAGTCCAGCAGCAGGACGTGGGCGCCGGCCAGAGCGTGTTCCTCACTGTGCTCAATGTAGTGATGGCCCTGGTCGCCGGCCTGCTGTTCGGCAACCTGCTGATGCCGGCCCGCAAAACCCTGTAGGTGTGGACCGTTGGTCCACACACCGAAGAATGAAAAACGCCGGCTTTCGCCGGCGTTTTTCATTGCATCCCGATCCGGCTTCAGGCCTTCTTGATCAGGAAATCTTCCGGCTTCTTGTTGCCCTTGGCGGTCAGCTCGGCCATCCAGCGCGGCTGCTTGCCACGGCCGGTCCAGGTTTCCTTCGGGTTGGCCGGGTTGCGGTACTTCGGCGCAACCTTGCCCAGCTTGCGGCCAGCGGTCTTCGAGGGAGCCTTGGCGACCTTGGCCACCTTGCGTGCGCGCGGGGCCGGGGCGTCGCCGAACAGTTCCTCGATGGTGTAACCCTCGGTCTTGGCCAGCTTGCTCAGCTGTGCCCGGACCTTGGTGATCGGCCGGCGCTTGGCGACGATGGTCTGCTGTTTCTTGGCGGTGCGGATCAGGGCGCCCAGCTCGCGTGCCGACAGGCCGGTCAGGTCAATGCTCATTTACGGTTACTCCGGAAACTAATAAGTGGACGGGACGAGCCAGTCCATGGCGTCGCGGGACAGAATAAAGATGAATTAATCCCAGCACAAATGCAGACGGGTCATGGCCTGGCCAGCATCCCGGCTGCATTGCGTCTATTTTGACCGGATTATGTCCGCTGCAATATTGCTCAAATGGGCGTCAGCTAAAAAAAGACCGGGGCATGCCCCGGTCTTTTCCTGATCAACCCTGCAGGCGCTGCAGCAGGGTGGCCTTGTCCAGGCTTTCCGCTTCGCTGGCGCGGCGCGAGCGGTACTCGTAGGTCCCGGCGGCCAGGCCACGTTCGCTGACCACCACGCGGTGCGGGATGCCGATCAGTTCCATGTCGGCGAACATCGCGCCCGGGCGCAGGCCGCGGTCGTCGAGCGCCGCGTCCAGGCCGGCATCGCGCAGCTCCTGCAGCAGGTTGGCGGCTGCATCGGCCACAGCGGCATCACCCTTCGGGTTGATCACGCACACCACCACCTGCCACGGCGCCATCGCGTCCGGCCAGATGATGCCGGCATCGTCATGGTTTTGTTCAATCGCGGCAGCCACCACGCGCGAGATGCCGATGCCATAGCAGCCCATCGCCATCACCGCCGCCTTGCCGTTCTCGTCCAGCACGGTGGCATCCAGCGCTTCGGCGTACTTGCGGCCCAGCTGGAACACGTGACCGACTTCGATGCCACGGGCGATCTTCAGTTCGCCACCGTCCAGCGCGCGGTCACCGGCACGCACGTTGCGGATGTCGGCCACTTCCGGTTCCGGCAGGTCGCGGCCCCAGTTGACGCCGGCCAGGTGGAAACCGGCTTCGTTGGCGCCGACGACGAAGTCGGACATCGCCGCCACTTCGCGATCAGCCACCACGCGGATGGCCTTGGCCGGGGCGACCGGGCCGAGGAAGCCCGGCACGCTGCCCAGGTGCTCGGCGATTTCCGCCTCGCTGGCAAAGCGCTGTTCGTCCAGGCCGGCAACCTTGGCCAGCTTGATCTCGTTGACCTCATGGTCGCCGCGCACCAGCACCAGCACGAACTGCTGTGCCTTGCCTTCGCCCGCGATCAGCGCCACCGACTTCACCGTGCGCTGCAGGTCGATGCCGAGCAGCGCCGCGACATCCTCGCAGGTTTTCTGGGTAGGGGTGTCGACCTTGCGCATCGCTTCGCCGGCGGCCGCACGCGGCGCCGGATCGGCGGCGATCGCCGCTTCCATGTTGGCCGCGTAGTCCGAACCGGTGGAGAACACCAGCGCGTCCTCGCCGGAATCGGCGATGACATGGAATTCCTGCGAGGCATCGCCGCCGATCGCGCCGGAGTCGGCCTGCACCATGCGGAAGTCCAGGCCGAGGCGGGTGAAGATGCGGCTGTAGGCCGACTTCATGTTCTCGTACTCGCGCACCAGGCACTCATCGTGCAGGTGGAACGAATAGGCGTCCTTCATCAGGAACTCGCGCGAACGCATCACGCCGAAGCGCGGACGGATCTCGTCGCGGAACTTGGTCTGCACCTGGTAGAAGTTCACCGGCAGCTGCTTGTAGCTGGACAACTCGCTGCGCGCGAAGTCGCAGGCGGCTTCTTCGGCGGTCGGGCTGTAGCAGAACACCTGGTCCTTGCGGTCCTTGATCTTCAGCAGCTGCGGGCCGAACTTCTGCCAGCGTCCGGTCTGCTCCCACAGTTCCTTCGGCTGGATGGTCGGGATCTGGAATTCCACGGCGCCGGCGCGGTCCATTTCCTCGCGCACGATGCGTTCAACCTTGCGCAGCACGCGCAGGCCCAGCGGCGACCAGGTGTACAGGCCCGATGCCAGCTTGCGGATCATGCCCGCGCGCAGCATCAGTCGGTGGCTGGTGAGCTCGGCGTCGCTGGGGGTTTCCTTGGTGGTGTGCAGGTGGAACTGGGAGAGGCGCATCGTCGGCTTCGGATAACGGCAGAGACGCCTATTCTGCCAGCCCGGCCGGGGTGGGGGGTACTGGCAGGGCTGCGCCCTGCACCCGCCTCAAGCAACGTCAACAGCAACAGCAACAGCAACAGCAACAGCGGGCTTACTGTGGGATGGCGGGGTGGGTCCGGTGGCAGGGGACGCCGTAAACCCGTCCATGGGGGCTTGGTCGCGGCATCCATGCCGCTCACACCCCTGCCACCGGACCCTCCCCGCATT
>NZ_JBJNRH010000013.1:47947-64250 GCF_045809185.1 Nocardiopsis yanglingensis
GGGGGGGGGGGGGGGGGGGGGGGGCCCCGCCCCCCCCCCCCGGGGGGGGGGGGGGGGCGCCCCCCCGCCCCCCCCCCCCCCCCCCCCCGCCCCCACCCCGCCTTCGACAGTTTCCTGCGAGCTGCCTGCATTTCTGTAGAGCCGAGCCATGCTCGGCTGCTGTTCGATCAATTCTCGAAATATCCGATTTCCATGGAGATTCATTCACGCATGGCGTGGATCTACTGGCCCCCGGCCAACTGTCGAAGGCAGGGCACTGTGGGTTTGCGGGGTGTCCGCGGCATGGATGCCGCGGCCAAGCCCCCATGGACGGGTTTACGGCGGCCCCGCAAACCCACAGTGCCCTGCCATCCCCCAGGAAGCCGCTCTGGCATTTGACGTTGCCCTTGCTGTTGCCTCTGCGGGTGCAGGGCTGCAAGCCCTGCCGATACCCTCACTCCGCTGGGCAGTAGGCCTTGATGGCCGCCTCGGCCAACCCCTTCTGCGCGCTGCGCTGCTCCTGGGTCAATGGGCTATCGGGCTTGCCATCGCCATCGGTGTCCTGCATCACCTGGCCACCACCGTCCAGCAGGGCCAGGTTGGCGCGGGCCGTGCTGCACTGCTCGGGGACCGGCGTGGCCGGGGTCTCTGTGCTGGCCGCAGCCTGCGGGGTGCGGGCCTGCTCGCGGGTTTCATACTTCTTGCCCGCCGGCGGGGTCTCCGAGTACTGGGTCACGCCATTGGCGTCCTTCCATTTATAGACCGGGCCAGCCACGGCGTTGGCACTGGCCAACAGCAGCAGGCATCCAAGGCAGGACAGGGCACGCATGGCAAACTCCACGGAATGGGCGTAGAACGCCGATTGCAGCATTGGCGCCGAGCACTGGCAAGTCGATTAAACTGGATTCCATGGACCCGATCACACCGCCGCCGCGTTCGCGCACGATTTATCTGCTGCCCAACCTGTTCACTACCGCCGGCCTGTTTGCCGGCTTCTACGCGATCATCGCCGCAGCCAACGGGGATTTCGTCAACGCCAGCATCGCCGTGTTCGTGGCGGCGGTGATGGATGGCCTGGACGGGCGCGTGGCGCGCCTGACCGGTACCAGTAGCGAATTCGGCGTGCAGTACGACTCGCTGGCCGACCTGGTCAGCTTCGGCATGGCCCCGGCGCTGGTGATGTACCACTGGTCGCTGTCGTGGCTGAAGTTCGATGACCCGCTGCTCGGCCGTGTCGGCTGGGCCGTCGCTTTCCTGTATGCCGCGTGTGCCGCGCTGCGCCTGGCCCGCTTCAACACCCAGGTGGCGGTGGTCGACAAACGCTGGTTCGTCGGCCTGGCCAGCCCGGCTGCAGCCGGCTTGATGATGTCCTTCGTCTGGGCGTTTGCCGATGGCAACCTGGGCTGGGACGGCAACCAGTTGCGCTATGTGGCGCTGGCGGTGACGATCGTTGCGGCGCTGCTGATGGTCAGCCGCATCCGCTTCTGGAGCTTCAAGGGCGGTGCCGCCAAGGGTACCCGTTCCGACCGCGTGCCGTTCCTGGTGCTGGCACTGGTGCCGGTGGCGATCGCCATCGCGGTCATCGACCTGCCGCGCGTGCTGTTCGCGGTGGGCATCCTGTACGCCTTGTCCGGCCCGGTGATGTGGGCCGTGCAGCGCCTGCGCAAGAAGCCCGAGGCCGCGTGAGCCAGGACCTGCCCGTGCTGTGGTCTCCGGCCCAGCAGGCCTGGCTGCAGGCCATGGGCTACACCGTCTATCACGACGGCCAGCTGGCCGCCGAGCTGGATGCCGCACTGCAGCTGAGCGTGGCCGAAGCCGAGGCGGCTGCCGCGCCGCCAGCGGAACCGACGCGGGCAGGCGTTGCACCTCCATCGCGGGAACCCCGCGCCGAATCCGCTCCGGCATCCCGCCAGGAACGCCCGGCGCCACCGCGTCGCGAGACGCCGGTCAGCGCACCGGATACCGCGCCGGCGGCCAGCCGTCCACTGCTGGGCGGCAATGCCCGGCAGCCGGTGGTGCGCCTGCCGGATCGCCTGCAGATTGCCCTGCTGCGTGCATCCGGCTGCAATCCCAATGATCCGGCCACGCAGTCCCTGATGGACAGCTGGCCGCTGGACCAGCTGCGTCAGGACCCGGCCGCCAAGCGCGCGCTGTGGCCGCAGCTGCGTGCCCTGCGCAAGCGGGGCACGCCATGAGTGCGGTCAGCCTGCCCGGTCCGGTCAGCCTGCGCGCGCTGCGTGAGAGTGACCTCAACGCGGTGATGGCGATTGAAGTACGTGGCTATCCGTTCCCGTGGACCCGCGGCATCTTCGTCGACTGCCTGCGTGCGGGCTATCCGGGCCTGGCCATGGAGCGCGATGGCCAGTTGATCGGCTATGGCGTACTCAGCATCGCGGCCGACGAAGCCCATGTGCTGAACATCTGCATCGACCCGCTGACGCAGTCGCGTGGGCTCGGACGTCAGCTGCTGCGCGCGCTGGTACAGCTGGCCGGTGACCGCGGCGCGCAGCGTGTGTTCCTGGAAGTGCGTCCGTCCAACACGCCGGCGCTGGCGCTGTACCACAGCGAAGGCTTCAACGAGATCGGCCGCCGACCGCGCTACTACCCGGCCGCACAGGGGCGCGAGGACGCGGTGGTGATGGCGATCGAACTGGTCGACGGCGACCTGCAGGCGATGCCGCCGCTGTAACCGGGAAGGGTTGCCGGCCAGCGGCCGGCACTACCGGTAGCCGGCAACCTGGGGTGGCAGGAATGCGCCGACCAAGGTCGGCTACTACCAAGGCGTGCAATGGCTTGTCCGGTAGGTGCCAACCTTGGTTGGCACGCTTTTCTCACGCCATCCGCAGGGCAAGCACGCCACCGACAATCAACGCCGCTGCCAGCCAGCGCGCGCGTGGTATGCGTTCGCGCAACAGGAATACCGAGATCAGCAGCGCGAACAGGATCGACGATTCGCGCAGCGCCGAGACCATCGCTACGGGCGCCTGGGTCATCGCCCACAAGGCCATCGCATAGGACGCCGTGGTGCCGACACCACCGGCGAGGCCCAGTGGCCAATGCTGCCGCGCATAGTCCAGCACCGCACCACGCCGGGTGTACAACGCCCACAGCGGCAGCGGAATGCCCGACAGCAGGAACAGCCACAGCGTGTAACTGAGCGCGCTGCCGGACTGGCGCGCGCCCTGCGCATCGACCAGGGTGTAGGTGGCGATCATCGCCGCAGTCAGCAGTGGCAGCCGCAGCTGGCCGCCACGCGCACCCAGTGCCATGCACAGGATGCCGGTGCTGACCAGCACCACGCCCAGCCACGCCGCCGGTGGCAGCTGCTCGCCCAGCAGTGTGCCCGCCAGCGCAACCAGGATCGGCGCGCTGCCGCGCATCAGCGGGTAGGCCAGGCTCATGTCGACCTGCTGGTAACAGCGTGCGACCAGGCCGTAGTAGGTCACCTGCAGCAGCACCGACGCGCCCAGCCACGGCCAGCTGTGCGCGGCCGGGAACGGCAGGAAGGGCAGGGCAGCCGCCGACAGCAGCGCGGCGCTGCCGGTGACCAGCACGGTGCCGAGGAACTTGTCCGGCCCGCGTTTGACGATCGCGTTCCAGCTGGCGTGCAGTGCCGCGGCAGCGAGGACGAGCAGGAAAATGGAAAGCGGCATCCGGTGATGATGCCATGCGGGGCAAATGGAAACGCCGGGCATCGCCCGGCGTTTCCGATTCCGCTTCGGTGGGTGCCAACCTCTCCCGCCGTGGTAGGTGCCAACCTTGGTTGGCACGCACCAGAGCGCGGCGCTTACAGCTTCGCGCGCTGCTCGCGCAGGCCGGCCAGCTGGGTGTTCCAGTCGGCCAGTCGCACGCGTTCCTGCTCGACCACGGCCGGCGGCACCTTGTCGGTGAACTTGGCCAGCTTGGTCTCGCTCTTTTCCTTTTCGGCTTCGACGCGGGCGATTTCCTTGTCCAGGCGCACGCGCTCGGCATCGAGATCGACCAAGCCTTCCAGCGGCACCAGCAGCTTCAGCTCGCCCACGATCGCGGCGGCAGCCGGCGGCGCGCTTTCGCCTTCGGCCAGCCACTGGATGCTGTCCAGCTTGAGCAGGAACGACAGCGATGCGCTGAAACGTTCGATGCGCACGCGGTCCTGTTCCAGGCCGGCCTGCAGGCGCAGCGGCACCTGCTTGGACGGGGCCACGTTCAGTTCGCTGCGCACGCGACGCACCGCACTGATCACCGCCTTCAACCATTCCACGTCGGCCTCGGCCTGGGCGAAATCGCCTTCGAACTCGGCGGCGGTCGGGTACGGGCGCAGCGACAGCGTGGTTTCGGCCAGGCCCAGGCGCGGGGCCAGCTGCTGCCACAGCTGTTCGGTGATGAACGGCGTGAGCGGGTGCAGCAGGCGCAGCAGTGCTTCCAGCACGTACAGCAGGGTGTGGCGGGTGCTCTCGGCATCAGCCGCGTCGCCGCCGTTCAGTGCCGGCTTGCTCAGTTCCAGGAACCAGTCGCAGAACGCGTTCCAGGCGAACTCGTACAGGCACTGCGCCAGCAGGTCGAAGCGGTAGGCGGCGAAATGGCCCTGTGCTTCGGCGGTGGTAGCGGCCAGTCGCGCCAGGATCCAGCGCTCGGCATCGGTGCGCGGCGTCGGCACGCCAGTGAACGCCGCGCCTTCGGTGTTCATCAGCGCGAAACGGCTGGCATTCCACAGCTTGTTGCAGAAGTTCTTGTAGCCCTCGGCGCGGTTCATGTCGAACTTGATGTCGCGGCCGTGGGTGGCCAGCGCGGCGATGGTGAAGCGCAGCGCATCGGCACCGTGGGCAGCAATGCCGTCCGGGAATTCCTTGCGGGTGGCCTTCTCGATCTTCTCGACCATCTTCGGCTGCATCAGGCCGCCGGTGCGCTTGGCCACCAGGTCGTCGATGGTGATGCCGTCGATGATGTCCAGCGGGTCGAGCACGTTGCCCTTGCTCTTGGACATCTTCTGGCCCTGGCCGTCGCGGATCAGGCCGGTGAAGTAGACGTCCTTGAACGGGATCTTCCCGACCAGGTTGTCGGTGGCCATGATCATGCGCGCCACCCAGAAGAAGATGATGTCGAAGCCGGTGATCAACACCGACGACGGCAGGTAGCGGTCGAAGCCACGCTCGGCCATGGCCTGCTCGTTCGGCCAGCCCAGGGTGGAGAACGGCCACAGCTGCGAGGAGAACCAGGTCTCCAGCACGTCGCTTTCCTGGTTCAGCACCACGTCGCTGCCCAGGTTGTGCTTTGCCCGCACTTCCTCTTCGCTGCGACCGACGTAGCAGCTGCCGGTGGCTTCGTCGAACCACGCCGGAATGCGGTGGCCCCACCACAGCTGACGGCTGATGCACCAGTCCTGGATGTTGTTCATCCAGTGGCGGTAGGTGTTGATCCAGTTCGGCGGCACGAAGGAAATGCTGCCGTCTTCGACCAGCTCCAGGCCACGCTTGGCTAGGTCGTCCATCTTCACGAACCACTGGTCGGTCAGGTACGGCTCGATCACCTGGCCGGTACGGTCGCCACGCGGCACCTGCAGCTTGTGCGCCTTGGTCTCGACCAGGATGCCCAGGTCTTCCAGCTCGGCCAGCACGGCCTTGCGCGCTGCATAGCGGTCCAGGCCCTGGAAGCGCTCCGGCGCGTTCTCGTTCAGCGCTGCCACCGGGGTGAACAGGTTGATCATCGGCAGGCTGTGGCGCACGCCCACTTCGTAGTCGTTGAAATCGTGGGCCGGGGTGACCTTAACCACGCCGGTGCCGAAGGCGCGGTCCACGTAATCATCGGCGATCACCGGCACGCGGCGGCCGGTCAGCGGCAGCACCACGCTCTTGCCGATCAGGTGCGCATAGCGCGCGTCTTCCGGGTGCACCATCACTGCGGTATCGCCCAGCAGGGTTTCCGGGCGGGTGGTAGCGACGACCAGGTAGTCGCGGGTTTCGCGCAGGGTTTCCACGCCGTCGGCATCGCGCTCGACGTGCTCGTAGCTCAGGCCCTCATCCAGCGTGTAGGCGATCGACCACAGGAAGCCGTCTTCCTCGGCGCTTTCCACTTCCAGGTCGGAAATGGCCGTCTTCAGCACCGGGTCCCAGTTGACCAGGCGCTGGCCGCGGTAGATCAGGCCCTGTTCGTACCAGCGCACGAAGGCTTCGTTGACCGCCGCCGATGGCTGCGGATCCATGGTGAAAGTGCTGCGTGACCAGTCGGCGGAGGTGCCGAGGCGGCGCATCTGGCGCTCGATGGTGTCACCAGACTGCTGCTTCCACTCCCAGACCTTGCCGATGAAGCCTTCGCGGCCCAGCGAATCGCGGGTCTCGCCCTTGCCTTCCAGCGCCAGGTTGCGGCTGACCACCATTTCGGTGGCGATGCCGGCGTGGTCGGTGCCGACCTGCCACAGGGTGTCGTAGCCGCGCATGCGGTGGTAGCGCACCAGCGCGTCCATCAGGGTCTGCTGGAAGGCGTGGCCCATGTGCAGGGTGCCGGTCACGTTCGGCGGCGGCAGCAGGATGGTGTACGGCTCGCCCGTGCCGGACGGCTTGAAGTGGCCGGCCTTCTCCCAGGCCTCGTAGAGGTCGGTCTCGAAGGACTTCGGGTCGTAACTGGAGGCGAGTTGGGTCATGCGGGGGAACCGGTAATCAAGGCGGAAGGGAGATCAGCGCGGCCCGAGGGCGCGCCGGATCTTCTGGTCGGTGTGGTACTGGCTGACCGCGTAGGCGGCCCAGATGGCGGCGGGCAGCCAGCCGATCAGGGTGATCTGCAGGATCAGGCAGACGATGCCGGCCAGCGGTCGGCCGATGGTGAAAAAGGACAGCCAGGGAAGAATCAGGGCGATCAACAGGCGCATCAAGGGGTCCTCGCTGGACTTACATGTCGTGCTTGTTCAGGTCGTAACCGGCGGTCTTGTACTGGCGCCAGCGTTCGCGCAGCGGTTCGCGTGCTTCCGGGTCGGCCGGGACCACTTCCAGCACGCGTTCGCACTGGCCGAGCCAGGGTTCGTCGCGCAGGTTGATCACCAGCGGCCGTACGGGCGCGTCACCGCCCGGTGGGGCGATCAGCACCAGCGCTTCTTCCTCGTCGACATCCTCACCCACGATCTGGTGCGGAATGTAGGCATCGTCGTCGAACGACCAGAGAAGTTCGTCCAGTTCTTCGGCCTGGGCCTGGTCGCGGGCCAGTACCAGGGTGAACAGCCCGGCGTCGTTGGCCTTGCGCGCCAGCTCGCAGACCAGGCGCAGAGGCTCGGTCAGGAAGCGGGGCTTGGCGATCAGGTAGAAATCAGCGCGGGGCATGGCAGGGTCCGGGTCGGGCAGGGGCCCGGCATGCCGGGCGGGGGCAGGCCGGAGGATGCCCCGGCCGGCAGGCGCCGGCCAGGGGCAGGTACGGCATCAGGCGCGGGCGACCTGGTCCAGCAGCCACTGGCTCAGCAGGCCGACCGGGCGTCCGGTGGCCATGCCACGCTTGCCTTCATCGCTGGCTACGCCGGCGATGTCCAGGTGCGCCCAGCGCTGGCCTTCGGCGAAGCGCGACAGGAAGCAGCCAGCGGTGATCGCGCCGGCCCAGCGGCCGCCGATGTTGTAGACGTCGGCGAAGCTCGAATCCAGCATCGGCTGGTACTCGTCCCACAGCGGCAGGCGCCAGGCTCGGTCGAACACGTGTTCGCCGGCGGCCAGCAACTCGTTGGCCAGGTCGTCGTGCTTGCTCATCAGGCCGGCGGTCTGGTGGCCGAGGGCGACCATGCAGGCACCGGTCAGGGTGGCAACGTCGACCAGCGCGGCCGGCTCGAAGCGCTGCGCGTAGGTCAGCGCGTCGCACAGGATCAGGCGGCCTTCGGCGTCGGTGTTGCCCACTTCGATGGTCTTGCCCGACATCGAGGTGATCACGTCGGACGGGCGGTAGGCGTTGCCGTCGATGGCGTTTTCCACCGCCGGCACCACCACCACCAGGTTCAGCGGCAGCTTGGCCTTGACCGCAGCGACGAAGGTGCCGATGACGTTGGCGCCACCGCACATGTCGTACTTCATCTCTTCGATGCCGCCCTGGGTCTTCAGGTTGACGCCACCGGTATCGAAGGTGATGCCCTTGCCGACCAGCACGTACGGCTTGGCGTCGCCAGCACCGGTCCACTTCAGCACGACCAGGCGCGGGCGGTTGGCCGAACCGCGGGCCACGGCCAGCAGCGAGCCCATGCCCAGCGCTTCCATCTGGTGTTCGTCGAGGATCTCGGCTTCGGCACCGTCGTGCTCGCCGGCGAACTTCACGCCCACCTCGGCCAGGTAGGCCGGGGTGCAGTAGTTCGGCGGCAGGTTGCCCAGTTCGCGGGCGAACTCGACACCGGCGGCGATGGCCTGGCCCTGGGCCAGGGCCTGGGCGTCGTCACTGGCGATGGCCAGCTGGGCCAGGCCGGCGTCGTCGGCCTTCTTCTTGCCAAGGGTGGCGGTGTAGCGGTACGCGGCGTGATCGGCGGCGATCACCGCCTGGCGGATCGCCCAGGCTGCGTCGCGGTCCTTCACCGTCACTTCGGACAGGGTGAACAGTGCGCTGCGGGCAGCACCGGCCTTCAGCGCACGCACGGCGTCGCCGACGGCCTTCAGGTACTGCGGCACGCCGAAACGGGCGACTTCGCCGAGGCCGACTACCAGCACGCGCGGGGCGGTCACGCCCGGCAGGTCGTGCAGCAGGGTGGTCGCGCCGGTCTTGCCGGACAGGTCGCCGCGCTGGGCGAGGGCGGCCAGGCGGCCACCACTGGCGGCGTCCAGGGCCTGTGCGGCCGGGGTCAGGGTATGGTCGGCATACGCGCCAACCACCAGGCAATCGACGGTGGCGGCGGCCGGAGCAACGTGGTTCAGGGTGAATTCGAGGGCCATTGAGCAGATTCCATTGGCGAGTCCGTACAATCGCAGGCCGTTTACGCCCAGACAGTAGACTGGGCGGCACCGCGAACGAACCCCAGAGTTTAAACCACCGCCCCATGTTGAAGCTCGACCGATACCTGCTGGGCGATTTCGTCCAGAGTTTCCTGGCTACCCTGATCGTCCTGCTGGTGGTCAGCGTAGGCGGCGT
This sequence comes from Nocardiopsis yanglingensis, assembly GCF_045809185.1. Classification (NCBI taxonomy): domain Bacteria; kingdom Bacillati; phylum Actinomycetota; class Actinomycetes; order Streptosporangiales; family Nocardiopsidaceae; genus Nocardiopsis; species Nocardiopsis yanglingensis. Next base: position 56,984 of record NZ_JBJNRH010000013.1, read on the forward strand.
GCTGGTGGATATCCTCGGCAACATCGCCGACGGGCGCCTGCCGGCCAAGCTGCTGTTCTCCCAGCTGGGCCTGCAGTTCATCGCCTACCTGCCGCTGATCCTGCCGCTGGCACTGATGCTGGGCCTGCTGCTGGCGGTGGCCCGGCTGTACCGCGACTCGGAAATGGCGGTCATCACCGCCATTGGTGTGGGCCCCAGGCGCCTGCTTCGGCCGCTGCTGATGCTGGTGGTGCCGGTGGTGCTGCTGGTCGGCGCCTGCTCGCTGTGGCTGGGCCCGTGGGCCGGCCGGGTGGCCGAGCAGATGATCATCGAGGCCAACCGCAGCGTGCTGATGGCCGGCCTGGAGCCGGGACGCTTCACCCCGCTGCCCAATGGCGGCGTGGTTTACCTGTCCTCGATCTCGCCCGATGGCACCCAGCTGGGCAAGGTGTTCCTGCAGCGCCAGAAGGATGACCGCCTGGAAGTGGTGTCCGCCAATGGTGGCCGCATGTTCTTCGAGGGCACCCGCCAGCGCTTCCTGGAGCTGGATGACGGGCACCAGGTGGAAGGGCCGGTGGCCGGCGCGCTGGATTACCGGCTGGCGACCTTCGCCCGCAATGACGTGGCCCTGCCCGATGGCGCGCAGACCCGCACCGAGGATGACCCGGAACTGATGCCGACCCTGCAGCTGATCGGCGATGAGCGTCCGCAGGCGCAGGCGCAGCTGCACCGCCGCCTGGCGCCGCCGCTGATCGCCCTGGCGTTCGCCCTGCTGACCGTGCCGCTGGGCCGCAGCTCGCCGCGCCAGCAGCGCTACGGCCGCATGATGCTGGCACTGATGGCCTACATGGTGGGCACCAACCTGATGTTCATCGGCAGTGGCTGGATCGCCAACGGCAAGATTCCCCCTGCGCTTGGCCTGTGGTGGCTGACCCTGCCGCTGCTGGCGCTGGCGATCTGGATGTATGCACGTGATGGCCGCCTGGGCCGCCCGAAGGGAGCCCGCGCATGAGGCTGCGCCCGATGCGTTTCGACCTGTACCTGGGCCAGTCGGTGTTCACCACGGTGCTGCTGACCTGGGCGGTGCTGGTCGGCCTGGACGTAGTGATGGCCTTCTCCGGCGAGTTCAAGGACATCGGCAAGAACGGCTACACCCTGGGCCATGCCGCCGCGTGGGTGCTGTACACGGTGCCGCGCCGCGCCTACACGATGTTCCCCACTGCTGCGGTAATTGGCGCGCTGATGGGCCTGGGCCAGCTGGCCGCGACCTCTGAACTGACCGCGCTGCGCGCGCTGGGCCTGTCGCGCAAGCGCCTGAGCGTGTCGGTGGCGATCGCGCTGTCGCTGCTGACCGCGGTGATGGTGCTCAGCGCCGAGACGCTGGGCCCGTGGGGCCAGGACCGCGCCGACGCGCTGAAGTCCAGTGCCAAGTGGGGGCGGGATATTGCCACCACCCGCTACTCGGGCCTGTGGGCACGCGAGGGCGATACCTTCCTCAACGCGCAGAGCGGCGAGGAGCAGCTGGTGGGTGACAAGGGCACGCGCCTGATCCTGCGTGACGTGCGCCTGTACCGCATTGCCGACGACGGCAAGATTGCCTCGCTGACCCATGCCGACACCGCCGAGCACGACAAGGACGGCTGGGTGCTGACCGGGGTCCGCCGCGACACCTTCGGCGAGCGCTCGGCGACCCGCCAGGAAGTGGCGCGCGAGCCGTGGAATTCGAAGCTGGATGCGGCGGCGCTGGCCACCGGCATCGCCAAGCCGCGAAACCTCAGCGTGGCCGAACTGAGCACCAGCATTGCCTACCGCCAGCGCAACGGGCTGGATGCGCGCGATTTCGAGGATGTGTACTGGAGCCGCTGGTTCTACCCGGTCAACGTGCTGGCGCTGTGCCTGGCGGCGGTGCCGTTCGCGTTCGGTTCGCTGCGCAGCGGCGGCATGGGCAAGCGCCTGTTCCTGGGCATCCTGTTCGCGCTGGGCTTCTGGCTGCTGCAGCTGTTCTTCGGGCGCATGGCTGGCGCGTTGAAGTTCGATTACCGCATCGCCTATGCGTTGCCGCCGATCGTGATGCTGGCGGTGTCCGGATTGCTGTTCCGGCGCAAGTCGGGCTGATTCCGGTAGCGCCGGGCAGGACGGCCAACGCGCGGATTTCTGTAGAGCCGAAGGTAGCGGCAGGAGCCGCTGCCAACGTCGCTGGCGACGGCCTGAAGGGTGCCGGCCAGGACGGTCGGCATAGCCTATGCTCGGCTGCTTTTCACGCACCGCAGGCCAGCCGAGCATGGGCTCGGCTCTACATGAGCGCCGTGCAGCATCGGATTTGAAGGGTGGCAATTCACCGCTTCGGCATGCGCACCACGCGGGTGCCGCTGGCGCGGTCATGCCAGGTCAGGCGGTCGCGGTCGACCCAGGCCCACCAGAATCCCAGTCCACCCAGCAGCAGGGACAGCGTGCCCACGGCGAAACGCAGCCACAGCTGGCTGCGCTGCAGCGGCGCGCCATCGCTCGATTGCAGTTTCAGCCGCCACGGCCGCATGCCCAGCGTCTGTCCGCCACGGCGCCAGCTTGCCGTCGCGTACCACCCCGTGATCGCCCAGCACACCGTCCACAGCAGCCACTGCCAGGCACTGAACGGCGCGATGTTCTCGCGTTGCGCGTGGCCGCTGAGGGTGTAGGCGAGGGTGAACAGTGTGCCGGCCAGCATCCACAGCGCCAGCACCGGCAATGCGTCGTAGACCATTGCCAGCACGCGCCACAGCAGCAGTGCGCGCGGGCGGGGCAGTTCGCTGGCGGCCGCAGGGGCCGTGTCGGTGGCAGGGCGGGACATGCGCCGAGCATACGCAAAGCTGGCCGTGCCCGCAGTGGCCCTCGTATCCTGCACCCATGGCCCTTGTTTCAACCCCCGCCGAACGCCGCCAGTTGGTCCAGCAACTGCCCGAGCTGCGCGCCGACGACAGTGCGCGCATCCAGCGCTTCCTCGATGCGATCTGGGCCGAGAACGGCCTGGCCCGCGCCACCCTCGACAGCTACCGGCGCGACCTGGAAGGGCTTGCGCGCTGGATGGATGGGCGCGACGGTGGCCTGGCCGGCATCGAGCGCCCGGGGTTGTTCGACTATCTGGCCTGGCGCACCCGGCATGGCTGGTCGCCGCGCAGCAATGCGCGCCTGCTATCGGCGCTGCGCGCGTTCTTCGCCGATGGCGTGCGCCGTGGCGAACGCAGCGAGGACCCCAGTGCACTGCTGGACCCGCCGAAGCTGCCGCGGCTGTTGCCCAAGGCGCTGGCCGAAAGCCAGATCGACGCACTGCTGGCGGCGCCTGACATCGACAGCCCGCTGGGCCTGCGCGATCGCGCCATGCTGGAACTGATGTATGCCGCCGGCCTGCGCGTGAGCGAACTGGTGTTGCTGCCGGCCACGGCAGTCAACCTGCGCCAGGGCGTATTGCGGGTCACCGGCAAGGGCAGCAAGGAACGGCTGGTGCCGCTGGGCGAGGAATCGCAGCATTGGCTGGAGCGTTACCTGCAGCAGTCGCGCCCACTGCTGGTCGGCAAGGGCAAGGTGCACGCGCTGGCCGATGGGCAGACGCCGTTGTTCATCGAGCCGACGCTGCATGCGCTGACCCGGCAGGCGTTCTGGCACCTGGTCAAACGCCACGCGCAGGTGGCCGGCATCGACCCGGTGCGGATCAGCCCGCATGGCCTGCGCCACAGCTTCGCCACCCATCTGCTCAACCGCGGCGCCGACCTGCGCGCGCTGCAGATGCTGCTCGGCCACAGCTCGCTGTCGACCACCCAGATCTACACCCTGGTTGCGCGCGAACACCTGCAGAAGCTGCACGCCCGCCATCATCCACGCGGCTGAGCGAGGGCCTGAACCCTGCCTAGCGCCGTGCGCGGCGTCGCGAACCGGTCGCGGTGGCTGTGTCAGAATCCGGGGTCTTCTTCTGCCGCGGACCGCTCCATGCTCCGATTTGCCATCGCCGCCGTGTTCGGTGCGCTCAGCCTGACTGCCTGCGCCCAGCCGGCCCCGCCGGCCGCCAAGGCACCTGCCGCTGCTGCGGCCAAGGCCGGCCCGGCCGCCAACGCTTCGGCCGACCAGGCCGTGCGCGCCGCGCTGACCGCGCTGAATCCCGGCTTCCAGGTGGACTACATCGGTGCCGCGCCGTTCCCCGGCTTCCGTGAGGTCGTCGTTTCCGGCCAGCTGCTGTACGTGTCCGATGATGGCCGCTACCTGTTCCAGTCGCAGCCCTACGACACCCGCGCCAAGGGCCCGGCCAACAGCGAAGGCCTGCTCGGCTACCGCCGCGACCTGCTGGCCAAGGCCAACCACGGCGACCGCATCGTGTTCGCCGCGCCGAACGCGAAGTACACCATCAGCGTGTTCACCGACATCGAGTGTGGTTACTGCCGCAAGCTGCACCAGGACATCGCCGAGCTCAACCGCAACGGCATCAGCGTCGAGTACCTGGCATTCCCGCGCATGGGCCTGGGCAGCAAGGACTACACCGACATGATCTCGGTCTGGTGTGCGGCGGATCGTCGCCAGGCGCTGACCAATGCCAAGCGTGGTGGCAGCGTGCCGGCCAAGAACTGCACCAACCCGGTGGCGATGCAGTACGCCCTGGGCCAGCAGCTGGGTGTGAACGGCACGCCGGCGATCTTCGCGCCGGATGGCACCCAGCTGGGCGGTTACCTGCCGCCGGCGCAGCTGCGCGCGGCGCTGGAAAAGCTGTCGGCCAAGCGCTGATCAGAACACCACCGGGCATGGCCCGGCGGATGCATCATGCGAGCGAAGCCGGGGATGCGTATTGCATCCCCGGCTTTTTCCTTACTTCAGGCCATCACTGACCGCCTTGGTCAGCGTGCCCTGTGCATCGTCACCACTGAACTCCCAGACGAACGCGCCGCCCAGTCCCTGGGTCTTCACGTAACCCATCTTGCGGGTGATGTTGGCCGGGGTATCGAAGCTCCACAGCGTGCTGCCGTTGTAGATCCAGGTGGCACCGGCGGTGCTGTCGGTGTAGCCCGGCCACGCCAGGTTCTTCAGCACCTTCCAGTCTTCGATGCCGGCCTCGTAGGTACCTGGTGCGGCGCCGGTCGCGGTCTGGTACAGGCCGTTGTTGGCGTTGGCCACACCGGTCCAGCCACGCCCGTAGTAGCCGATGCCCAGGTTGAGTTTGGCGGCGGGCACGCCACGGCTGATGAAGGCCTCGATGGCGTCGTTGCTGTTGTAGAGCTTCTGGTCGCCGGTGGACGGATCATTCGGCGAATCGAACAGCGCCGACTGGTGATTGGTCTTCGCATCCCACGCGCCGTGGAAGTCGTAGGTCATCACGTTGATGTAGTCCAGGTACGGGTGGTACGCGGCCGGATCGGTGACGCGGATCTTGTCGATGCCTGCACCCACCGCCACCGTCAGCAACAGGCCCGGACGCACTGCATCGAGCTGGCGGCGGAACTCGGCCATCAGCGCGGTGAAGTTGGCGTTGTCCTCCGGCTTGCCGCATTCGATGCCGCAGGCCACCGGGTACTCCCAGTCGATGTCGATGCCGTCGAACACGCCCAGTGCTGCACCGGCGCCACCGGCACCGTCGGTCACCGGCAGGTTGCCCTTGATGTAGGCGTCGATGCACGAGGCGACGAAGGCCTGGCGGTTTTCCGGGCGCGCTGCGCTGGAGAACCCACGCGACCAGGTCCAGCCACCCAGCGAGATAAGCACCTTCATACCCGGGTACTTGGCCTTGAGCTGCTTGAGCTGGTTCCAGTTGCCGCGCAGCGGCTGGTCCCAGGTATCGGCGCTGCCGCTGACGCTCTCGGCGGCACTGAAGGCCTTGGTGTAATCGGCGAAGGCATCGCCACCGGCACCGCTGTTCGGATCCGACGGCTGGGTGATGCCCACTTCGCAGCGGTTGTTGCGCACGTTGCCGAAGGCGTAGTTGATGTGGGTCAGGCGCGCGGCCGAGCCGCTGCTGTCGATGTTCTTGACCCGGTAGTTGCGGCCGTAGATGCCCCACTGGGTGAAGTAACCGATGACCCGCTTGCCGGTGCCGCCGCCGTCGCCGGCCAGCGTGGTGGCGCTGATCTCGGTGCCCTGTGCCGACGCATTGCCGGCGTTGTCGCGGGCACGTACGCGGTAGCGATAGGTGGTCGACGCGGTCAGCCCGCCATCCACATAGCTCGCACTGGACGGCGAACCGACCAGGCTGCCATTGCGGTACACGTCGTAGCCGGCCAGGCCGCTGCCACCGGTGTTGTCGGTGGACGGGCTCCAGCTGAGCGCGATGCTGTTGGCGGTCCGCGTGCCCACCGCCAGTCCACCGGGCACGCTCGGCGCGGTGGTATCGCCACCGGCGGCGTTGACGGTGATGGTGATGGTCGGGGTGCTGGTGGTGGCGTTGTTGTTGTCGGTGGCCACCGCGCGCAGGGTGTGGCTGCCGGCGCTGGCATTGGCCCAGCTGGCCGCGTACGGCGCACTGGTGGCCACGCCGAGCGTGCTGCCATCGCGGAAGAACTCGACCTTGGCGACGCTGCCGTCCGGGTCACTGGCGTTGGCGGTCACGTTGACCGTGCTGCCGGCACTGAAGGTGGCGCCGTTGGCCGGTGAGGTCAGGCTGACCACCGGCGGCTGGTTGGCGCCGCTGCCATCACAGGCACCAAGGTTGGTGTAGTAGGGCGCACCGGCCGGATGGTCCGGCGGCGCGTTCCAGATGTCCTGGTTCGCCCGATAGAGGACGCCTCCTTTCTGCAGGGTATCGCCGGCCCGGTAGATCTTGGCCTGGTCCCACTGGGCCACGCCGGCACAGCTGGCGGCCTGCGCCAGGCCGGGCAGGGCGGCGGTGCCGGCAGCCAGGGCGAGCAGCCAGGCCAGGCGGCGGGGACGACAGCTTCGGGTCGCACGTTCGGCACTGCGCACAATCGGGTCGTACATGGGTAAGTCTCCGATCAAAGGGCGCGCGGGCCCCGATGGCGCCGCGCGTGACGCAGGTCCGGGCGTCGCCCGGGAAGGCGACGGAGGGGGCGGACGGAGGTACCTGGGAGGCCGGGGAGAGAGTCCGGCACCAGGTAGGGACAACGTTGTCATCAATCGCGTGGTCAATCCGTGAGCAAGCGCATGGTTCGGGGATTCGGGCGGAGGGCGGCGCTGCGCGCGGTCGGCGGCCATCGGCGGAGCCCCTCATGGCTGGGGCTTTCCGCGAAAAGCAGATTTCTGGGGGTTGGCCGGGCGGGGGGGGGGGGGCGGGGGCGCGGCCAGGACGGCCCAGGAAGCACGGTGGCCCCCACCCGGCGGC
>NZ_JBJNRH010000013.1:64260-123173 GCF_045809185.1 Nocardiopsis yanglingensis
GGGGGGGGGCTGGGGCCGTTGAATTAACGTCCCTGTACGAGGGGCCGCCGCATCCATGCGGCTCACGCCCCTGCGCAGCCCACCCACCCGGCCACGGACAGGTTCCTGCGCGGCCAGCCACGAAAGTCGAACAAAAAATCAAGATCAAACGCCGATCGCTTCGCTCTCAGGCGTTTGATTGCAGGCATCTCCCTGGTTGCCGGCCAGCGGCCGGCACTACCAGAAGTATCCACGCATGGCGTGGATCTACTGCAGATCGCGGAAATCTGTCGAAGGCGGGGTGGGTCCGGTTGCGGGGGCGTGAGCGCCATGGATGGCGCGACCGAGCCTACAAGGACGTATTTACGGCGTCCCCCGCAACCGGACCCACCCCGCCATCCCACGGGAACCCCGCTTTTGCTTTGGCAGTTGCTGTTGCCGTTGCCTTGGCCTCGGCGGGTGCCGGGCGCCGCCCGGCCAAAGCCCACCCCCCGCTTCCGGTACAATGTCGGGCCCGTTTCCCAACTACGGTTCCCCGGACATGATGGTCCTCGAGGGCGCGCCCGCCCTGTCGCCGTTCCGCCGCGAACGTCTTGAATCCCGCCTGCAGTCCATCGCTCCCTCCCTGCGCATCAGCGGTGCCTGGCACGTCTACTTCGTGCAGCCCGAAGGCAGCGCCGCCCCCGACCTGACCACGCTGTGCCGCATCCTCGAAGCGGCGCCGCAGGCCGAAGCCGTGGCCGAGGGCGCGGTCAGCCGCATCGTGGTGCCGCGCCTGGGCACGCTGTCGCCGTGGTCGAGCAAGGCCACCGAACTGGTCCGTGGTGCCGGCCAGCCGGTCAGCCGGGTCGAACGTGGCCTGCGCATCGACGTGCAGGGCTGGCCGGCAGATGCCGCCGCCCAGCAGGCGCTGGTCAAGGCGCTGCACGATCCGATGACGCAGTCGGTGCTGGAGACCGTGGAACAGGGCCAGGCGCTGTTCTCGGCGCCGGCCCGGGGTGAACTGGAACGCGTGCCGGTGGACCAGCTGGAGGCCGCCAACCAGCGCCTCGGCCTGGCCATGGCCCAGGACGAGATCGACTACCTGCGCGAACGCTTCACCGCGCTCGGCCGCGCGCCGTCCGACATCGAACTGATGATGTTCGCGCAGGCCAATTCCGAGCACTGCCGCCACAAGATCTTCAACGCCAGTTGGACCATCGACGGCCAGGAGCAGGACCGTTCGCTGTTCCGGATGATCAAGAACACCCACCAGCAGACCCCGCAGCACACGCTCAGCGCGTACAGCGACAATGCCGCGGTGATCGAAGGCCATCCGGCCTCGCGCTATCGCCCCGATCCGGCCAGTGGCGAATACCGCCGCGAGCCGCAGGTGCCCAGCGCGTTCCAGATCAAGGTGGAAACGCACAACCACCCGACCGCGATCGCACCGTTCCCGGGTGCATCGACCGGCAACGGCGGCGAGATCCGCGACGAAGGCGCGACCGGCCGCGGCGGCAAGCCGAAGGCGGGCCTGTCCGGTTTCTCGGTCTCGCACCTGCGTATTCCCGAGCTGCCGCAGCCGTGGGAAGCGCCGCGCGCGCTGAACCCGCGGATGGCGCCGGCGCTGGAAATCATGACCGACGGCCCGCTTGGCGGTGCTGCGTTCAATAACGAATTCGGCCGCCCGAACCTGCTCGGCTACTTCCGCAGCTTCGAGCTGCCGGAAGGGGCCGATCTGGTGCGTGCCTACGACAAGCCGATCATGCTGGCCGGTGGCCTCGGCGCGATCGATCGCGTGCAGGTCGACAAGATCCAGCTGCAGGCCGGTGATGCCGTCATCGTGCTGGGTGGTCCGGCAATGCTGATCGGCCTGGGCGGCGGCGCTGCCAGTTCGGTCGCCTCTGGCGAGAGCGCCGAGGACCTGGACTTCGCCAGCGTGCAGCGCGACAACCCGGAAATGGAACGCCGCTGCCAGGAGGTCATCGACCGCTGCGTGGCGATGGGCGCCGACAACCCGATCAAGTTCTTCCATGACGTCGGCGCCGGTGGCCTGTCCAATGCCATCCCCGAGCTGCTGCACGACTCCAAGGTCGGCGGTGTCATCGACCTGGGCAAGGTGCCCACCGATGATCCGTCGCTGTCGCCGATGCAGCTGTGGTGCAACGAATCGCAGGAACGCTACGTGCTGGGCGTGGCCCAGGAGCGCCTGGCCGAGTTCGCCGCGCTGTGCGCCCGTGAGCGCTGCCCGTTCGCCGCGGTTGGCGTGGCCACCGCCGAGGAACACCTGGTGGTGGCCTACGGCGCCGTGCCGGGCCACACTCCGGCCGATGCACCGATCGACCTGCCGATGGACGTGCTGTTCGGCAAGCCGCCGAAGATGCACCGCGACACCGCGCACCCGCCGGCACCGCGCTGGCCGGCGCTGAAGACCGGTGGCCTGGACCTGCAGGAAGCCGGCCTGCGCGTTCTCGCGCACCCGACGGTCGCTTCGAAGAACTTCCTGGTCACCATCGGTGACCGCAGCGTCGGTGGCCTGACCGCGCGCGAACAGATGGTTGGCCCGTGGCAGCTGCCGGTGGCCGACGTGGCCATCACCCTGGCCGACTTCGACGGCGTGGCCGGCGAAGCGATGTCGATCGGCGAGCGTACCCCGCTGGCCCTGCTCGACGCCGCTGCTTCGGCACGCATGGCGGTGGGTGAAGCGCTGACCAACCTGTGCGCGGCCCCGGTCGATGCGCTGGATGAGATCAAGCTGTCGGCGAACTGGATGGCCGCGGCCGGCCACCCGGGCGAAGACGCGCTGCTGTATGACGCGGTGAAGGCAGTGGGCATGGAACTGTGCCCGCAGCTGGACATCAGCATCCCGGTCGGCAAGGACTCGCTGTCGATGCAGGCGCAGTGGCACGACCAGGGCGAAGCGCACAAGAGCGTGTCGCCGGTGTCGCTGGTGATCTCGGCGTTCGCGCCGGTGGCCGACGTGCGCCAGCAGCTGACCCCGCTGCTCGACCGCGACGTGGACAGCGAGCTGTGGTTGATCGGCCTCGGCGCCGGCAAGCAGCGCCTGGGCGGTTCGATCCTGGCCCAGGTGCACGCCGACCACGGCGATCTGCCGGCCTTCGCCGGTGCCGCCCCGGACCTGGATGACCCGCAGCGCCTGCGTGGCTTCTTCGAGCTGATCCGGGATGCGCGCCAGGCCGGCCTGCTGCTGGCCTACCACGACCGCAGCGATGGCGGTGCCTTCGCCGCGCTGTGCGAAATGGCGTTCACTTCGCGCCTGGGCCTGGACATCACCCTCGATGCCTGGGGCGATGATCCGTTCCGCAGCCTGTTCAACGAAGAATTGGGCGCGGTGGTGCAGATTGCCCGTGAAGACCGCGCCGCGTTCGCCGACCTGGTCGAGCGCCATGCGCTGATCGAGTGCGCGCAGCGCATCGCCAAGCCGACCACCGCACCGGTGGTGCGCGTGTCGCTCGGTGGCGAGAACCTGGCCGAATGGCGCTGGGAAGCGCTGTTCGACGCCTGGTGGTCGGTCACCCACGCGATGCAGAAGCGTCGCGACAACCCGGACAATGCCGATGCCGAGCGCGAGATCGCCCGTGCCTTCACTGCGCCGGGCCTGAAGCCCAAGCTCAGCTTCGACCTCAACGAGGACGTGGCCGCGCCGTTCATCAGCACCGGCGCGCGTCCGCGCGTGGCCGTGCTGCGCGAACAGGGCGTCAACGGCCAGATCGAAATGGCCAACGCCTTCGAACGTGCCGGCTTCCGCGCCTTCGACGTGCATATGAGCGACCTGATCGAAGGTCGTGTAGCTCTGCAGGAGTTCACGGGTCTGGTCGCCTGCGGCGGCTTCAGCTACGGCGACGTGCTGGGCGCCGGCCGTGGCTGGGCCACCTCGATCCTGGAGCGCAGTGCGCTGCGTGATGCCTTCGCCGCGTTCTTCGCGCGCGAGGACAGCTTCGCGCTGGGCGTGTGCAACGGCTGCCAGATGATGAGCCAGCTCAAGGGCATCATTCCGGGTGCCGAGCACTGGCCGCAGTTCCGCCGCAATGCCAGTGAGCAGTTCGAAGCCCGTACCGCGCTGCTGGAAGTGGTGGAATCGCCGTCGATCCTGCTGCGCGGCATGGCCGGTTCGCGCCTGCAGGTGGCAGTGGCGCATGGCGAAGGCCAGGCCGTGTTCGACAATGCCGTCGACCAGGCGGCCGCTCGCGTTTCGCTGCGCTACATCGACGGCAACGGCAACGTGGCCAGCCAGTACCCGCTGAATCCGAACGGTTCGCCGGACGGCATCACCGGCCTGACCAGCAACGACGGCCGGGTCACCATCATGATGCCGCACCCGGAACGCACGCCGCGCGCGCTCAACCTGAGCTGGGCGCCGGCCGAGTGGCAGGGCGACTCGCCGTGGATGCGCATGTTCCGCAACGCGCGGGTGTGGTGCGGTTGATCGCATCACATCGCGCAGGCATCAATGCCGCCGCGTATGGAAAAACCCGCCGTTGATCGGCGGGTTTTTCTTTGCGCGCGTGAAACTCCTGCCGCGACCGCTAGTTACATCGATTTTCATGCGGCGGAGCTTCGTCACGCATGCCTAACAAAACACTTTCATAAACAGGTGAAATAGTGAACTGCTTCACGGCAATAGGATTTGCCGTGTCAAAGTCTTGACGATTTGGAAAGTTGACGTTAACACTTGAACCCCGTTTCAGAATCATTCATTTCGCAGTAACCGGTTGGCGCACGCGCTCGGTTTTCTGTCGCTGCGCGCCGTTCGGCAATACCCCGCAGTAAATCACGCGAATAAACGCCCCCAGGGGACGTTGGGCCGGAAAGCCCAGCGGTGGCGTTGCTTTGCCCAAAACCAGTCCAATCAGGAGCCGTACCGATGAATCGGATTTATCGCAAGGTCTGGAACAAAGCACTGGGTCAGTTGGTGGTGGCCTCGGAACTGGCCTCCTCTGACAGCAGCAGTGGCGGGGTCGTCGACCAGCGCCGCGATGCGACGCAGGCCACGCCCGCAAGGTTGGCAGTGGCACTGGGCCTGGTAGTGGGGTTGAGCATGAGCGGCATCGCCGCTGCACAGTCGGTGCAGATCGGCGGCAGCGCCACCTGCGTGGCATTCAGCGGCAAGCTGCTCGAAAAGTGCCTGATCGAAGGCTCGGCCACGGCCAAGGGCAGCAACGCGGTGGCGATCGGCAGCAACAGCAATGCCAGTGCCGCCAACAGCGTTGCGCTGGGCGCTGGCTCCAAGGCCGCGCGGGCCAACACGGTGTCCGTGGGTGATGCCGGCAAGGAACGCCAGATCACCAACGTTGCTGCAGGCACTCAGGCCACCGATGCGGTGAACAAGTCACAGCTGGACGCGCAGGCGCGCGCCACGCAGGCCGCGCTGGCCGACGTTGCTGCAGATGGCAACCGCTACTTCAAGGCCGACGGCGCAGGCGATGACAGCGACGCGGCGAAGATCGACGGTCAGGGCGCGGTTGCGGCGGGTGCGGGTGCTCAGTCGCTGGCCAACGCCACCACGGCCATCGGCACGCAGGCCATCGCCGCTGGCATCGGCGCCAGCGCCTTTGGCCAGGGCGCCTTGGCAATCGGCGATGCCAGCGTCGTGGTCGGGCAGAGCGCCGCGGCATTCGGTCTTGGCGACACCGCGGTTGGCGCAAGCGCGACCGCTGCCAGCGAAAACGGCGCGGCCACCGCGCTGGGTGCGCTGTCCGAAGCCACCGCCGATGGCGCCACCGCTGTTGGCGGCGGTGCCGTGGCGATGGGCCCGGGCAGCACCGCATTGGGCCGCGGCGCTACCGCCGCCAACGAAGCGTCGATTGCGGTGGGTGCATTCAGCACCGCCGTCGGTGAATACAGCACCGCGCTGGGTTCGAATTCCGCTGCGGTGGCCACCGGCAGCGTGGCGCTGGGCGCGGGTTCGCTGGCCGACCGCGTCGATACCGTGTCCGTCGGTGCCGCCGAATACGGCTTGACCCGGCAGATCACCAGCGTGGCCGCAGGCACCGAAGACAACGATGCAGTCAACGTCGGTCAGCTGAAGGGCGTCGCCGCCGTGGCCGATGCCACCGCCAAGCGCTTCCAGGCCACCGGCAGCAGCAACAGCGATGCTGGTGCACTGGCTGAAGGTGACGATGCACTGGCGGCCGGCGAGGCCGCCAATGCCCTCGGAAACGGCACCACGGCAGTCGGTGCCGGCGCCACGGCCGTTGCGCAGAACGCGACCGCCGTGGGTAACAACGCACTGGCCTCGGGCCAGAACAGTGCCGCGTTCGGCAACAACGCACAGGCCAACGGCCCGGGCAGTGTTGCCGTGGGTGGCGCTGCGGTGGATGCCGACGGCAACCCGCTGATCACCAGTGGCGGCGTACCAGTGGAAACCGGCGCCACCAGTGCAGGCGTCGGCGGCACCGCGGTTGGCGCCAGTGCTGAAGCCAGCGGCTTTGCCGCGTCGTCCTACGGCGTCGGTGCCTATGCTGCCGGCGCACAGGCGTCGGCGTTCGGTGCGGTGGCCAATGCCATCGGTGATTACTCCACGGCATTGGGTACGCAGAGCAATGCCACCGGCACCAGCAGCGTCGCCATCGGCGGCCCGGCCGATCTGATTCCCGGCCTGGGCTTCTTCGTGCAGACCCAGGCCAGTGGCGAAGCCGCGACCGCCGTCGGCGCGGGCGCCATTGCCAGTGGCGATCGCGCGGTGGCCAACGGCAGCCTGAGCGAGGCCTCCGGTGCTGAAGCTACTGCGGTCGGCTACTTCGCCTATGCACCAGGCGAGAACGCCAGTGCGCTGGGCGCGCAGACCTGGGCCAGTGGCGCGCAGAGCACTGCAGTGGGCTACTACGCCACCGCACGCGGTGCCAACAGCGTCGCGCTTGGCGCGAACTCCGAAGCGGTGCGTGCCAACAGCGTGGCCGTCGGCAGCGCCGGCAACGAGCGGCAGATCACCAGTGTTGCTGCGGGCAGCGAAGCCACCGATGCAGTGAACAAGGCACAGCTGGATGCCGTCGCCAGCACCGCCGACAGCACCGCGCATTTCTTCCAGGCACAGCCGGAAGCGGGCAGTGATGCTGGCGCACTGGCTGATGGCGAGGGATCCATCGCCGCGGGCTCGTCGAGCAATGCAATCGGCGCAGGTGCCATTGCACATGGTGCTGCCGCGTCGGCCATCGGCGATGACAGCGTGGCCGTGGGCCGCAACAGCGCGGCCACCGGTAATGGCGGTGTCGCCATCGGTGGCCTCGGCCAGGCCTACGACGAGTTCAACCAGCCGATCATCGGTGCCGATGGCACGGCGCAGCAGGTGGGCACCACCGCTGTTGCCGATGCCACGGCGGTGGGCAGTGGCGCGCAGGCCACCGGGGCTGCCAGCAGCGCCTTCGGCAACGCTGCCAAGGCCAGTGGTGACAACAGCTTCGCCGCAGGCGGCAAGTCGCGCGCCACCGGCAGCTATGCAGTCGCGGTCGGCGACAGCGCGTTCGCCAGCAGCGATGACAGCACCGCAGTAGGTGGTTACAGCTGGGCGACTGCCAGTGGCGCAGCAGCATTCGGTTCGGGTGCATGGGCCACCGCCACCAATGCCTCGGCGTTCGGTAATGCGGCGTGGGCCAGTGGCAGCGGCGCCACGTCCATCGGCTACAACAGCTGGGCCAACGGCGCCAGTTCCACGGCGGTCGGCCGCGGTGCCTTCGGCTATGGCGACAACAGCGTGGCACTGGGCTTCCAGGCGCTGGGCAACAGCATCAACAGCATCGCCATCGGTACCAACACGGTGGCCGGTGGTGAAAGTGCGATCGCGCTGGGCGCTGGCAGCAACGCCAGCGGCAGCAACGCTGTCGCGCTCGGTGCCGGTTCGGTTGCCAGCCGTGCACGCACGGTATCGGTGGGCAGTGCCGGCAACGAACGCCAGGTCACCAACGTCGCTGCTGGTACGCAGGCCACCGATGCGGTGAACAAGGCTCAGCTGGATGCGGTGGCCACCACGGCCACCACCACCAGCCGCTTCTTCCAGGCCAGCGGCAACGGCGACGACGTAGCCGGTGCACTGGTGGAGGGTGACAACGCACTGGCCGCCGGTGATGCTGCCAACGCCATCGGCAATGGCGCTACCGCACTGGGCAGCGGCGCCAACGCGCTGGCCAGCAACGCACAGGCGCTGGGCTTCAATGCGTTGGCGACCGCAGCCAACGCCAGCGCTGTCGGTGCCAACGCACAGGCCACGGGCGAGTACGCCACTGCGCATGGCGCGGAAAGCGAAGCCAGCGGCGAGCAGAGCGCGGCGTTCGGTGCGGCCAGCATTGCCAGCGGTGCCGGTAGCACTGCCAATGGTGTGCTGTCCGAAGCGTCCGGCGAAGAGGCCGTGGCCGTGGGCTACTTCAGCAATGCCAGCGGCGACGCGGCCACCGCTGTCGGTAGCGAGAGCGTAGCCAGTGGTACGGCGTCGGCAGCCTTCGGTATCGGTGCCGAAGCCAGCGGCGGTTACAGCACCGCCATCGGTGGCTATGCACAGGCCTCGGCCTTCAATGCCACCGCGTTCGGCAACTTCGCCAATGCATCCGGTTCCAACAGTGTGGCAGTGGGTGGCGATTCGGAAGCTTCCGGTGCCTACAGCACCGCCACCGGTCAGGGCAGCCTGGCCACCGGCACCAACAGCGTCGCCGTGGGTGGTTCGTTGTTCGGCGTGCTGGCCACCGAGGCCTCGGGCAACTACTCCACCGCGGTGGGTGGTGGTGCCTGGTCGGGCGGCATCAACAGCACCGCGCTGGGCAATGCCGCCGAATCGCGCGGTGCCAACAGCGTGGCGTTGGGTGCCGATTCGATCGCGGATCGCGACAACACCGTATCGGTGGGCGGCGGTGGCAACACCCGCCAGATCACCAATGTGGCCGATGGCACGCATGGCAATGATGCGGTCAACAAGAACCAGCTCGACGCCGTAGCCGCGGCAGCGGAAAAGACCAGCAGGCAGTTCCAGGCCAGTGGCAATGCCGATGGTGAAACCGGCGCGCTGGTGGAGGGCGACAACGCGTTGGCGGCCGGTGACGCGGCCAACGCGATCGGCAACGGTGCCACCGCACTCGGCAGCGGTGCCAATGCGCTGGCCGCCAACGCCACCGCCGTGGGCATCGATGCATTGGCCACCGGCAACAACGCGGCTGCCCTGGGCAGCAACGCACAGGCCACCGGCGAGGACAGCCTGTCCCTGGGCAGCGGTGCCAGCGCCAGCGAGGTCGGTGCAAGCGCGGTGGGTGCGCGTGCGCAGGCCAGCGGCGCCTATAGCACGGCCACAGGTACAGAAGCCAACGCCAGCGGCGGACAGGCGCTCGCCAGCGGTTTCCGCAGCGCGGCTTCGGCTGATGGCACCACCGCAGTGGGTGGCTACGCCGAAGCCAGCGGTCGCCTCGGCACCGCATTGGGCTACGGCTCGGCAGCCAGCGGTGCCAACACCACTGCAGTCGGCTTCGGTGCTGCTGCGGCCGGTACCGGTGCCGTTGCAGTGGGTCAGTCCAGCGAGGCCAGCGGCGAGGAGAGCGTGGCCATCGGCGGCAGCACCTTCTTCGGCCTGATCCCGTCGCGTGCCAGTGGGACCGGTGCGGCGGCGTTCGGCGCCGGTGCATGGGCCACCGAAGACTACGCGACCGCGATTGGCTGGAACTCGTGGGCGGCAGGCAGCAGCGCCACCGCGCTGGGTGCCAACGCCACCGCCAATGGCAGCAACAGCGTCGCGCTCGGCGCCGGCTCCAAGGCTGACCGTGACAACACCGTGGCCGTCGGCAAGGCTGGCGGTGAGCGTCAGGTGACCCACGTCGCGGCCGGCACCGAAGCCACCGATGCGGTGAACAAGGGCCAGTTGGATGCGATCGCCAGCGTCGCCGACAAGACCAGCCGGCAGTTCCAGGCCAGCGGCAATGCTGATGGCGAAGCCGGCGCACTGGTCGACGGCGACAACGCACTGGCTGCCGGCAATGCGGCCAACGCCATCGGCAATGGCGCCACCGCGCTGGGCAGTGGTGCCAATGCCATGGCCGCCAATGCCACAGCGGTGGGCTTCGATGCGCTCGCCACCGGCAACAATGCGGCCGCACTCGGCAACGCGGCCCAGGCTGGTGGTGTCGACAGCGTGGCCGTGGGCAGCGGCGCCAGCGCCAGCGAACTCGGCGCCAGCGCTACCGGCGCCGGCGCCCAGGCCAAGGGCGCTTACAGCACTGCCAGCGGCGCGCAGGCCATCGCCAGCGGTACCCAGTCGCAGGCCAGTGGTTTCCGCGCCAATGCCTCGGCCGATGGGGCTTCGGCGCTGGGCAGCTATGCCGAAGCCAGCGGCCGCCTCGGTACTGCGGTCGGTTACGGCAGCAAGGCCACTGGTTTGAATGCCACCGCGGTGGGCGTCAGTGCCACCGCTTCGGCTGCAGGCAGTGTTGCACTGGGTGGAGGCTCGGTGGCTGATCGTGCCAATACCGTGTCCGTCGGCAGTGCCGTCAACAACCGGCAGGTCACCAATGTCGCCAACGGTACCGAAATCAATGACGCAGTGAATCGCGGGCAGCTGGACGCAGTTGCGTTCACCGCCAACACCACCAACCGATACTTCCGCGCCAACGGCACGGGAACCGCGAACGCCATCGGTACCGATTCGGTAGCGATGGGCTCGGTGGCCAATGCGGCTGGCGCACGCAGCATCGCGCTGGGTGCCAATGCCACGGTGTCCGCCTCCGGCGCGCTGGCCGTTGGCGCCGGTGCGGGTGCGGTCGGCGTGAACTCGGTTGCACTCGGTGCTGGATCGCGTGCGCTGGATGCCAATGTTGTGTCGGTAGGCAGTGGCAACCCCACTGATGGTCCGGCCACGCGCCGCATCGTCAATGTGGCAGATGGCCGCATTGCCGCCGGCAGCAGCGATGCCATCACCGGTTCGCAGCTCAACGTCACCAACCAGCGGGTGGGCGCGGTGGAAACCCGCGTGGGCGATTTTGATTCTCGTATCGCCACCGTTGAAACCACCGCGGCCAGCGCCGTCGGCTATGACGACGCCAGCCGTGATCGCCTGACCCTGTCCGGCTTCCAGGGCACCACCATCGACAACGTCGGTGCCGGCAGCATTGCGGCTGGCAGCCGCCAGGCGATCAATGGCGGCCAGCTGTTCCAGTCGCTCAGTGATGCCGCCAGCTTCCTCGGTGGTGGTGCCAGCGTCGGCATGCAGGGCGTGTTCGTGGCGCCGAACTATGTGATCCAGGGTGCCACCTACAGCAACGTCGGCGATGCGCTGGGCGCGCTGGACCGCAAGGTCAGCGAGATCGACCGCCGCACCGCCGGTGGCTCACGTACCGGAACCGCCAGCCTGCGCGCGATGAGTACCTCGCTGGATGAAAGCCCGTTGGCCAGCGTTACCGACGCACCGGCAACGGCCGATGCGGCAACGGCCAGCACCGCGCGGGTGCAGGGTACGCCGACGGCCGCTGCGGCGGGTGCTGGCATTCCGGTGGGCACCCCGGCGAGTGGTGTCAATGCCGTTGCCATGGGCGATGGCGCCGTCGCCAGTGGCGCCTCATCCACGGCCATCGGCCAGGGTGCCAATGCCACCGCTGCGAACGCCGTGGCGCTGGGCCAGGGGTCGGTCGCCGACCGTGCCAATACGGTGTCGGTGGGCAGCGAGGGTAACGAGCGCCAGGTCACCAACGTGGCGGCCGGTACCACGGCCACCGATGCGGTCAACAAGGGCCAGCTCGACCGTGGCATGGCCACCGCCAACAGCTACACCGACAGCCGCGTCCAGGCCGTCGCCGACAGCTTCGATGTGTTCAAGGGCGAGATCGATGGACGCCTGCGCCACATGGATCGCCGCATCGACCGCCAGGGCGCGATGAGCGCGGCGATGCTCAACATGGCCACCAGTGCCGCCGGCATCCGCACCCAGAACCGAGTTGGCGTCGGCATCGGTTTCCAGGGCGGCGAATCGGCGTTGTCGTTGGGCTACCAGCGTGCGATCAGCGATCGCGCCACGGTCACCTTCGGCGGTGCCTTCAGCAGCGACGACAGCTCGGTCGGCGTCGGTGCCGGCTTCGGCTGGTAAGCCACTCCATTGCGCCGGCGGCCACCCACGCCGGCGCTGCACCTGCAACGAGGGCCTGGGGGGAGGTCACGGCAATCCCGGCTGGGCCGGCCGGGAGTCGTCAAGGAATGATGGCCGCAGTGTTGGTTCGATCCATGACCCAGAAGAGGAATTTCGACGTGATCAAGAAGCAGAACCTTCGCATCAATGTGCTTGCCGCTGCCGTGCTGTCGATGACGGCCGTCGGTGCCGTCCACGCCGCCGGCCTGCCGACCCGTGAACCGGTGCGCCAGGCCAGCACCGCCCAACCGGGCGCCGAGCGCATCATCGTCAAGTACCGGGCCGGCGCTGCCGCCGCCACCGACCGCTCGGCGAAGCTGTCCACTGTGCAGTCCGCGCTGACCCGTGCCAGCCTGTCCGGCGGCACCTCCCGTGCTAGTACCCTCGGCCCGCAGGTGGTACGCAAGCTCGCTACCGGTGCGGACCTCATCCGTGTGCAGGGCCGCCTGGCCCCGGCCGAACTGCAGCGCGTACTGAAGGAACTGAAGGCCGACCCATCGGTGCAGTACGCCGAAGCCGACGTGAAGCTGCGCCGCACCGAACTGCGTGCCGGCAACGTACAGCCGGCGCTGGTGCCGAACGATCCCTTCTACCAGCAGAACCAGTGGCATCTGCACAATGCGGTAGGCGGCATCAACGCACCGGCGGCGTGGGATGTCTCGCAGGGCGAGGGCATCGTGGTGGCGGTGATCGACACCGGCATCCTGCCGCAGCATCCGGACCTGGTCGGCAACCTCCTGGAGGGTTACGACTTCATCAGCGATGCGGAGACCTCGCGGCGCCCGACCAACGATCGCGTGCCGGGTGCGCAGGACTACGGTGATTGGGTCGAGAACGACAACGAGTGCTATGACGGCTCGCTGGCCGAAGACAGTTCCTGGCACGGCACCCACGTCGCCGGCACCGTGGCCGAGCGGACCAACAACGGCGTCGGCATGGCCGGTGTCGCCTACAAGGCCAAGGTGCTGCCGGTCCGCGTGCTGGGCAAGTGTGGCGGCTACCTGTCCGACATCGCTGATGCGGTGACCTGGGCGTCCGGCGGCACCGTGGCGGGCATCCCGGCCAACACCAATCCGGCCGAGATCATCAACATGAGCCTGGGTGGCGGTGGCGCCTGCGCCAGCACCTACCAGGACGCGATCAACGGCGCTATCTCGCGCGGTACCACGGTGGTGGTGGCTGCCGGCAATGAAACCGACAACGCGTCCAAGTACCAGCCGGCCAGCTGCGAAGGCGTGGTGACCGTGGGTGCCACCCGCATCACCGGTGGCATCACCTACTACTCCAACTACGGCACCCGCGTGGACCTGTCCGGTCCGGGTGGTGGCGGCAGTGTCGACGGCAACCCGGGTGGCTACATCTGGCAGACCGGCTCCAACGCGGCCACCACGCCGGAATCGGGCACGCCGGGCTACATGGGCATGGGCGGTACCTCGATGGCCTCGCCGCATGTGGCCGCCGTTGCCGCGCTGGTGCAGAGCGCGCTGATCGCCAAGGGCAAGGATCCGTTGACCCCGGCGGCGATGCGTACCCTGCTGAAGGAAACCGCGCGTCCGTTCCCGGTCGCCATTCCGGCGGCGACCCCGATCGGTACCGGTATCCTCGATGCCAAGGCCGCGCTGGCCAAGGCACTGGAAGAACCGTGCACCGAGAACTGCGGACCGGTGGCCACGCCGCTGACCAACAAGGCCGCGGTCGGTGGCCTGAATGGTGCTGCCGCCAGCAGCCGCCTGTACAGCTTCGAAGCCGTCGCCGGCAAGCAGCTCAGCGTGATCACCTACGGCGGCACCGGCAATGTCTCGGTCTACCTGGCCAAGGGGCGTGAACCGAGTGCCACCGACAACGATGCGCGCTCGACCCGCCCGGGCACTTCGGAAACGGTGCGGGTGACGGCACCGACCGCCGGCACCTACTACATCAAGGTGGTGGGCGAGGCGGCCTACAACGGCGTGAGCATCCTTGCCACGCAGTAAGCACGCTCTGTCGTAGTTGAATGGCCGAAGCCCGTCACCGCATGTGACGGGCTTCGTCTTTTTACGAAAGGTGGTGAAGAGGCGGCGTAAATCATGGCTTAACTGCTAAAGTCGAGCCGATTGACAGGAGAGTCATGTGAACGCGCTTGCTGCTACCGCCGCTGCCGACGACGCTGAAGGTCGCATCCTGGATGCGCTGCTGGCGCGCGGCCGGCTGAAGGAAGGCGATCTGGCACGTGCGCGTCCACTGCACGCAGAGGCCGGCGGCAGCCTGCTGGGCCTGCTGGTGCGGCTGGGACTGGTTTCCGAACGTGACCAGGCGCAGGCCAGCGCCGAGGTGCTGGGCCTGCCGCTGCTGGAGGGCAAGCAGTTGCCCGAGGCACCACCGCAGGGCCTGGCCGAAGGCCTGCCGTTGTCGCTGCGCTTCCTCAAGCAGTTCCATGTCTGCCCGCTGGCGCTGGATGAACAGGGCGTACGGCTGTGGCTGGCCGATGCCCACGATCCTTATCCGCAGCAGGCCGTGCAGCTGGCACTGGGTGTACCGGTGACACCGGTGCTGGGCATGCGTGCGGAGATCGACGATCTGGTCGAACGCTGGTTCGGCCAGGGCCGCAGCGCGATGGGCGCCATCGTGGAAACCGCCGATGGCGAAGGCGGCGCGGTCGATGACATCGAACACCTGCGCGACCTGGCCTCGGAAGCGCCGGTGATCCGCCTGGTCAACCTGGTGATCCAGCGCGCGGTGGAGCTGCGCGCATCGGACATCCATGTCGAACCGTTCGAGAGCCGGCTGAAGGTGCGCTACCGCGTCGACGGTGTGCTGGTGGAGGGTGAAAGCCCACCGGCCAACCTCACCGCAGCGGTGATCAGCCGCATCAAGATCATGGCCCGGCTCAACATCGCCGAGCGTCGCCTGCCGCAGGACGGTCGCATCATGCTGCGGGTGCAGGGCAAGGAGCTGGACCTGCGCGTGAGCACGGTGCCGACCGCGCATGGCGAAAGCGTGGTGATGCGTCTGCTCGACCGCGAAACGGTGGTGTTCGATTTCCATCGCCTCGGTTTCACCGACGCGTTCCTGCCGCAGTTCCGCAAGGTGCTGGAACAGCCGCACGGCATCCTGCTGGTGACCGGCCCGACCGGCTCGGGCAAGACCACCACGCTGTACACGGCGCTCAGCCAGCTCAACACCGCCGACGTCAAGATCATCACCGTTGAAGACCCGGTCGAGTACCAGATCGAGGGCATCAACCAGATCCAGGCCAAGCCACAGATCGGGCTGGACTTCGCCAATGCCCTGCGCAGCATCGTGCGCCAGGATCCGGACATCATCATGATCGGCGAAATGCGCGATCTGGAAACCGCGCGCATCGCGATCCAGTCGGCGTTGACCGGCCACCTGGTGCTGTCCACCCTGCACACCAACAACGCAGCCGGCGGCATCACCCGCCTGCTCGACATGGGCGTGGAGGACTATCTGCTCACCTCCACCATCAACGGCATCCTGGCCCAGCGCCTGGTGCGTCGGCTGGAACCGACCCACGCCGAGCGCTACGAAGCCTCGCCGGAAGAGATTGAACGCTTCGAGCTGCGTCGCCTGCAGCCGCAGGGGCCGATCCATCTGTTCCGTCCCAAGCCCTCGGCGCTGGCGCCGACCGGCTACCTGGGGCGTACCACCATCATGGAATTCCTGGTGATGAACGATGCGTTGCGGCGTGCGGTGATGCGCCGCGACGGCATGGGCGAGATCGAACGCATCGCTCGCGAAGCCGGCATGCGCACCATGTACGAGGATGGCCTGTCCAAGGCGCTGAGCGGGCAGACCACCATCGAGGAAGTGCTGCGCGTGACCGAGGAAAGCTGATGCGCGCAGGATCCTGGGGCTGATATGCCGACTTACCGCTACAAGGCGCTCAATCCGCACGGCGAGATCTTCGACGGTCAGATGGAAGCGGCCAGCGAGGCCGAGCTGGTCGCGCGGCTGCAGGACCAGGGCCATCTACCCATGGAGACGCAGCTGGCTGATGGCGGCGCGATCGGTGGCAGCAGCTGGCGCAACCTGTTCCGCCAACGGCCGCTGCAGGGTGCGGCATTGCTGCAGTTCACCCAGCAGCTGGCAACGCTGCTCGGGGCCGGCCAGCCCCTGGACCGTGCGCTTTCGATCCTGCTCGGCCTGCCGGAAGACGAACGCTCGCGCCGCGCGATCACCGACATCCGCGACGTGGTGCGCGGTGGCGCGCCGCTGTCGACGGCGCTGGAACGCCAGCACGGCCTGTTCTCGCGCCTGTACGTGAACATGGTGCGTGCCGGTGAAGCCGGCGGCAGCCTGCACGAAACCCTGCAGCGCCTGGCCGACTATCTCGAACGCAGCCGCGCGTTGCAGGGCAAGGTGATCAACGCACTGGTCTATCCAGCCATCCTGCTGGTGGTGGTGGGCGGTGCGCTGCTGTTCCTGCTCGGCTACGTGGTGCCGCAGTTCGCACAGATGTACGAGAGCCTGGATGTGGCGCTGCCGTGGTTCACCTACGCGGTGCTGCAGCTGGGCCTGTTCGTGCGCGACTGGTGGGTGCTGCTGCTGGTGGTGCCGGCGGTGCTGGCGCTGTTCTTCGAACGCAAGGCGCGGCAACCGGCCTTCCGGCTGGCGCTGGACGGCTGGCTGCTGCAGCGGCGGGGTATCGGCCGCCTGCTGGGTGAACTGGAAACCGCGCGGCTGGCCCGCACACTGGGTACCCTGCTGCGCAATGGCGTGCCGCTGCTGGGTGCCCTGGGCATCGCCCGCAATGTGCTGGGCAACCGCGCGCTGGCCGCCGATGTGGAAGCCGCTGCGGACGAAGTGAAGAACGGTACCGGCCTGTCGCTGGCGCTGTCACGCGGCAAGCGTTTCCCGCGCCTGGCGCTGCAGATGATCCAGGTGGGTGAGGAGTCCGGCGCCCTCGATACCATGCTGCTGAAGGCCGCCGATACCTTTGAACAGGATAGCGCGCGCCGCATCGACCGTCTGCTGGCGGCAATGGTGCCGGCGATCACCCTGGTGCTGGCCTCGGTGGTCGGTGCGGTGATCGTGGCCGTGCTGGTGCCGCTGTACGACCTGACCAATGCCATCGGTTGACGATGGATCCCTACGCAACCCCGACACTCCGCAACTGAAAGGACCGACCATGATTGCTTCCCGTCGACCGATCCGCCTTTCCTTCACCGCCGCGCGCAACCAGTCGGGCATGAGCCTGCTGGAAATCATCATCGTCATCGTGCTGATCGGCGCGGTGCTGACCCTGGTCGCCAGCCGCGTGCTGGGTGGCGCCGACCGCGGCAAGGCCAACATCGCCAAGGCGCAGGTGCAGACCGTCGCCTCCAAGATCGACAACTATCAGATCGACACCGGCAAGCTGCCGGGTTCGCTGAACGACCTGGTGACCGCACCGGCCGGTGTCGGCGGCTGGCTGGGTCCGTACGCCAAGCCGGCCGATCTGAACGACCCGTGGGGCCACGCGCTGGAATACCGTGCGCCGGGCGAGGGCCAGCCGTACGAGCTGGTCAGCCTGGGCAAGGACGGCAAGGCCGGCGGCAGCAGCGTCGATGCCGACATCCGTTACCAGCCGTAAACCTGCATGACCCATTTCCTGCCGCGCCGGCTGCCACGCCCGCGCCTGCACGGCAGGCGTGCGGCGGGCCTGTCGCTGCTCGAAATGCTGCTGGTGATCGCGCTGATCGCTGCGATCGGCCTGATCACCGCAGCCGGCCTGTCGCGCGGGTTTGCCGGCATGCAGCTGCGCAGCGCCGGCAAGGACATCGCCAACCAGCTGCGCATGGTGCGCGCGCAGGCGATCGCCCGCGGCGAGCCGCAGCGCTTTGTCATCGAGCCGGCAAAGCGGCGCTGGGAAGGCGCCAACCAGCGCCACGGTGACGTGCCGGCACAGCTGCAGGTGCAGTTCGAAGGCGCCGCGCAGCTGGCCACCGCACCGGGGCAGGGCGTGATCGAGTTCCACCCCGATGGCGGTTCCAGCGGTGGCCGCATCCGGTTGCAGCGTGACGATGCCGAATGGCGCATCGATGTTGGCTGGTTGACCGGCGAGGTCCGCTCCGGCCCCTGGCGGTCGCAATGAAGCGGCGCGCCCGCGGCTTCACCCTGCTGGAAGTGATCATCGCCTTCGCCCTGCTCGGGTTGGCGCTGACCCTGCTGCTGGGGAGTCTCTCAGGTGGCGCCAAACAGGTGCGCGACGCCGAGCTGCGCACGCGCGCGGTGCTGCATGCGCAGTCGCTGCTGGCCGAAGCCGGTGTTGCCTCGCCACTGCAGGTCGGCAGCCAGCAGGGGGACTGGGAACAAGGGCGCTACCACTGGCAGCTGCAGGTGCAGCCGTGGGTGGAGCCACGCGCCGGCAACGTGGCGCAGGCACAATCGCAATCACCGGGTGCCCCCTGGTTGGCCGAGCTGCAGCTGCAGGTGCGCTGGGGCGACAGTGAACGTGAGCAGCTGCGCTGGCGCAGCCTGCGCCTGTTGCCGCCGGACCTGGAGAGCGCGCGATGAAACGCCGCACCGCGGGTTTCACTCTGGTTGAAGTGATGCTGGCCACGGTGCTGCTGGCCGGTGGCCTGGCCCTGGCGTTCGCCAGCGTGCGCTCGGCGATGGCGGTCAGCCAGCGCGGCGAGCAGATCGCTGCCGAGAGTGAACGCATGCGCGCAGTGGAGACGTTGCTGCGTCGGCAACTGGCAGGCGCGCTGCGTACGCCGCTCGAAGCGCCCGATCCCACCCGCGAGCCGATCTTCTTCCAGGGTGAAGAGAATCGCATGCTGTTCGCCGCGGATCTGCCGGGTTATCTCGGTCGCGGCGGATCGTACCTGCATGCACTGCAGGTGGATGGCCGCAACGGTCAGCAACGTCTGTTGCTGGATCTGGTGCTGCTGCAGGAAGGCGAGCGCATCGCGGAAAATCCACCACGCCCGCCGGAAGTGCTGGTGGAGAACCTGAAGTCGGTGCAACTGCGCTATCGCGGCATCGATGCCAGCACCGGCCAGGTCACCGACTGGATGCCGCGTTGGGACGACACCCGTCGCCTGCCGATGCTGGTGGAGATCCAGATCGTGCCAGCCAAGGGCGCGCCCTGGCCCACGCTGGTGGTGGCTCCGCGCGCCGGTGGCAGCGGAGGTGCACGGTGAACCGGAGACGTGGCGCAGCACTGGTGCTGGTGCTGTGGCTGATCGCATTGATGACCGCACTGGTCGGTGCCTTCGCGTTGAGCGCGCGTGTCGAGCACCTGCAGCAGCGGGTACTGGGTGACGATGCGCGCGGCCAGGAACGTGCGCGCGCGGGTCTGGAGTACGCGCTGACGCGCCTGTCCGCCGATCCACAGCGGGCGCCCTGGCGCGCCGATGGCCGTACCTATCGCTGGCAGTTCGATGACGCCAGCATCGAGATCAAGGTGCTGGACGAGAATGGCAAGATCAACCTGAACCTGGCCGACGTGAGCCTGCTGACCGCCTTCCTCAAGGCGCTGGGCGAAGACAAAGGGGCAGCGCGGCAGTTGGCCGGTGCCATCGTCGACTGGCGTGACGAGGACAGCCTGCTGCAGCCGGGAGGGGGCGCCGAGGCGCCTGACTACGCGGCGGCCGGGTTGCCGTACGGCCCGCGCAACAAGCGTTTCGAGACCCTTGGCGAGCTGCAGCGGGTGCTCGGCATGCGTGGGCCGCTGTATCAGAAGATGCTGCCGCACCTTACCCTGTACAGCCGCCAGGCGCGGCCGGATCCGCAGTTCGCCAGTGCCGTGGTGTTGACCGCATTGGGCCTGGACGCCGATACCGTGCTGGCCCAGCGTGCCCAGCAGGAGCGTGATGCCGATTCCGCTGCCGGTGCGTCAACCCTTGCCAGCAGCAGTGGCACCTATAGTATCGAGTCCCGTGTCACCGACGGCAGTGGACGCCGGTCGGTGTTGCAGGCGGTGGTACGCAATGGCTCGGGCGGGGTTCCCGGGCGGTCCTACACAGTGCTTCGCTGGGAGCAGGGAATGACAGCAAGATGACGGCTTGGCAGGACAGTCTGCGGCAGGTGCAGGGCCGGATCGGCCCCGGCGTCGGCCGTTTCCTGCGCTGGTGGCGGCAATCGCTGCTGGCCTGGGTGCCGGCTCGTTGGCAGTGGGCGCTGGGCTGGGCACAGGCACGCCTGCTGCTGCAGTGCGAGGGCGACCAGCTGCAGGTCTGGCGTGAGGCGGGCGAGCGTCGCGAGCCGGTGGCGCGCCTGCCGTGGCCGCTGTCGCCGACTGAACTGGACCGGGTGCTGGAGGCACGCCTGCGCAGCCTGCCGCGGGTGTGGCTGCTGCCGGCCAGCGATGTACTGCGTCGTCAGCTGCGGTTGCCTGCGGCGGCCGCCGACCGCCTGCGCGCGGTGGTCGGCTTCGAGATCGATCGGCAGACGCCGTTCGAATCCAGCCAGGTCAGTTATGACGTGCGTGAACTCGGCGTGGCCGGCGAAGGCCAGTTGCAGGTCGAACTGGTGGCCTGGCCGTTGCGCCAGCTTGAGGCCTGGCGCAATGACGTGGGCCAATGGGCCGATGCGCTGGCCGGTGTCGATGCGATCGATGCACAGGGCACCACGCTGCAGGTGAACCTGCTGCCGCCCGCACAGCGCCAGGTGCGGACCGATCCGATGCGGCGCTGGAACCTGCTGCTGGCGGTGGCCGCGGTGGTGATGCTGGTGCTGGCCGGCCTGCAGCTGCTCGACAACCGCCGCGCGGCGGCCGACGAACTGCGCGCGCAGGTGGAACGCAGTGCGCGCAGTGCACGCGGCGTGGCCAGCGAACGAGCGCAGCTGCAGGCGCTGATCGATGGTGCGGCGTTCCTGGAAAAGCAGCGCAGCCAGCGCGCTGGTACGGTGGAGATCTGGACCGAACTGACCCGCCGCCTGCCGGAAGGTACCTATCTGGAAAAGCTGGCCATCGAGAGCAGCAACCTGCAGTTGATCGGGCTCAGCCGCGAGGCCTCGCAGCTGGTACAGCTGCTGCAGGACGCGCCGCAGTGGCGCAAGGTCAACCTGACCGGTGTGCTGCAGGCCGATGGTGCCGCCAGTGGCCGCGACCGCTTCACCATGACCGCTGAGCTGCAGCCGTTGCCGGCAGCGGCCCCGACCCGGGAGGCGGCCGATGCCGATGCCAAGCGCACGCCGTGACCGCTGGCTGGCGCTGGCGCTGCTGCTGGCAGTGCTGGGCCTGGCTTACCTGCTGCTGGTGCACCCCTGGTTCACCCAGCCGCTGCGCGAGATCGATGCCGATGTCGCGGCGCTGCGCGAGCGCGAGTCGCGCGTGCAGGCGCAGCTGCAACAGCAGCCGCAGATCGAACAGCGCCTGCGCGCCACACGCGAGGCGTTGCAGCAGCGGCCGGGCTTCCTGCGCGAAGCCACTGCCGAAGCCGCCGCCGCGGCACTGGGCGCCAAGCTGCAGGATGCGGTGGCGATGGCCAGCCCGGGCAACCGCAGCTGCACCATCAGCAACCGCACGCCGCTTACCGACAACCGGCGCGACGCCGAGTTCGTGCGCGTCGCCATGCAGGTACGCCTGCGCTGTGGCGTGGCCGAGCTGGCCACCGTGCTGCACAGCCTGGAAACCGGCAGCCCGCGTTTGTTCGTCGACAACCTCAACCTGATCGCGCAGCGCTTCCAGCAGTCGCCGAATGAATCCGGGCTCGGCCTGGACGTGTCGTTCGAACTGGCCGGCTACCTGTTGCCCGGTGCCGCTGCCGATGGCGCTGCCCCGGCACCTGCAGCCGAACCGGGCGCGGTGCCGCAACCGCCATCGACCGCACCAACACCCGCACCGGCTGCGCCGGAAGAAGGGCAGGAGGTGGCCGATGAAGCTTGAGCAGATCAGCCTGCGTACCGGCTTCCTGCTGGCGCTTGCCGGCTGGGCAGCGGCGGTCTGGCTGGCCACCGGCTTTGGCCTGGGCAGCCGGTTGCCGGGTGCCGACGGCGATGCCGATGCGGCACCCTCGCTGCCGGCCCTGCCACCACTGGCTGCCGAGCGCATGGCCAGCGCCGACAGTTACAGCGCCATCGGCGAACGTCCGTTGTTCGCCGAGGACCGCAGGCCGAAGCCCTACCTGCTCGGTGGCAGCGAGCCCGCCGCCAGCGCCGCGCTGCGCCTGACCGGGGTGCTGCTGACCGGCGATTTCGGCATGGCCACCTTCACCACCGAACAGAACCGTTCGTTGCGCCTGCGCCTCAATGGCGACGCCGTGGATGGCTGGCAGCTGGTGGGGCTGGCGCCACGCCAGGCCACGGTGATCGGCCCCGGTGGCAACCAGGTGCTGGAACTGGCGGTATTCAATGGGCAGGGCGGTGAGCCGCCGACCGTGCTGCGCGGCGCCAACGGTGCGCCGCCGGCAGGTGCGATCGTGGTACCGCCCCCGGCAGGCGCTCCGCCGGCACCGCCGCCGGCGGCTGCAACCCCATCGCCGTCGCCTGCTGGCAGTGCGCCAGCGCCTTCGGCGGCGGCCGCCGCACCGCCTGCCAACAACAACGGCCCCAGCGAAGCGCAGATGCAGGCCATCCGCGAACGCATCCAGGCCCGTCGCCGCCAGCTGCAGCAACAACAGCAGCAACAACCGTCGCCGCCCCCGGGCGATGGCACCAACCGATAGAGTGAATGCATGAGCCTGCGTTTTCTTCCCTGGTCCTTTGCCCTCGCGCTGCTGGTCGGCTGCAGCACCGTGTCCGCGCCGCATGTGCAGCGCAAGGGCAATCTGACATCCACCACCGATGCCGGACAGGCAGCGGAGGTGGCCGCCGATGCCGCCCGCGACGCACAGGGTGCGCCACAGGCGGTGATCCGTCGTGGCACCGGCACCATGATCAACCGCGAGGCAGCCCGCTCGCCGGCACCGGCACTGCATGGTGCCAGTACCGGTGAGGCGACCTTCAACTTCGAAGGCGAGTCGTTGCACGCGGTGGTCAAGGCCATCCTCGGTGACATGCTGGGCCAGAACTACGTGATCGCACCGGGGGTGCAGGGCACGGTCACGCTGGCGACGCCCAAGCCGGTGTCGCCGGCGCAGGCGTTGAACCTGCTGGAAATGGTGCTGGGCTGGAACAACGCGCGCATGGTCTACAGCGGTGGCCGCTACAACATCGTCGCCGCCGACCAGGCGCTGGCCGGTACGGTCGCACCGAGTACGGCGCCGGCTGCCAGCGCGCGCGGTTTTGAAGTACGTGTGATCCCGCTGCAGTTCATCTCCGCCACCGAGATGAAGAAGGTGCTGGAGCCGTATGCGCGGCCCAACGCCATCGTCAACGTCGACAGTGGCCGCAACGTGATCACCCTGGGCGGTACCCGCGCCGAGCTGGAAAACTACATGCGCACCGTCGAGATCTTCGACGTTGACTGGCTCTCGGGCATGTCGGTGGGCGTGTTCCCGATCCAATCCGGCAAGGCCGAGCAGGTCGCCGCTGACCTGGAAAAAGTGTTCGGCGAGGAGAGCAAGACGCCCAGCGCCGGCATGTTCCGCTTCCTGCCGTTGGAGAACGCCAATGCGGTGCTGGTGATCACCCCGCAGGTGCGTTACCTGGACCAGATCCAGCAGTGGCTGGACCGTATTGATACGGCCGGCGGCAGTGCGCGCCTGTTCTCCTACGAGCTGCGCTACATCAAGGCACGTGACCTGGCCGAGCGCCTCAGCGAAGCGTTCGCCAGCAGTGGCAACCGCGGCGGCTCCAGCCCTGCATCGCTGGCACCGGGCGCGATGCCGTCGCAGCTGGGCAGTGATGGCGACCGTGGCATGGACAGCAACAACAGCAGCAGCTTCGGTTCGAGCCCGGGCAGCGGCTCCAGTGGTGGCGGCAATGGCAGCATGAACCTGCCGCAGCGCCAGTCCGGCAACGTCAGTGTCAGCCTGGAAGTGGAAGGCGACCGTGTGGGCGTGTCGGCGGTGGAGGAAACCAACACCCTGCTGGTGCGTTCGACCCCGCAGGCCTGGCGCTCGATCCGTGAAGTAATCGAGAAGCTGGACGTGATGCCGCTGCAGGTACATATCGAAGCGCAGGTGGCCGAAGTCGCACTGGATGGCGACCTGAAGTACGGTGTGAACTGGTTCTTCGACAATGCCGTGGCCGGGCGTGCGCTCGGCGGTGCGCTGGGGGCGCTGGCCCTGCCGCCGGCGGCAGGTGGGTCGTGGAGCACCTTCGCAGGTGCGGTGACGGGCGCCGAGGGCATCGGCTGGGCGTTCACCGGCCACAACGGCGCAGCGGTGGTGAGCGCGCTGGACAAGGTCACCGATGTGCGCCTGCTGCAGACCCCCTCGGTGTTCGTGCGCA
The DNA here is from genome assembly GCF_045809185.1 of Nocardiopsis yanglingensis. NCBI lineage: Bacteria > Bacillati > Actinomycetota > Actinomycetes > Streptosporangiales > Nocardiopsidaceae > Nocardiopsis > Nocardiopsis yanglingensis. The sequence continues at coordinate 88,586 of NZ_JBJNRH010000013.1, forward strand.
ACAATGCCGAGGCCACGCTCAACGTGGGCGACAAGGTGCCGATCAATACCACCACGGTGAACACCGGCATCGGCACCAGCAGTTACAGCTCGGTGCAGTACATCGACACCGGCGTGATCCTGAAGGTGCGCCCGCGCGTGACCCGCGACGGCACGGTGTTCCTCGACATCGTGCAGGAAGTGAGCAGCGCCTCGAACGTACCGGAGAACTGCAACCCGCAGGAGCGCAACTGCAACCCGCGGATTTCCACCAAGAAGCTGTCGACCGAAGCGGCGGTGCAGAGCGGCGACACCATCATGCTGGCCGGCCTGATCACCGATACGGCCACCGATGGGAGCAGCGGTATTCCCGGCCTGAGCCGGATTCCGGTGGTCGGCGCGCTGTTCGGGCAGAAGAGCCGCACCAGCCGTCGTTCCGAAGTGATCGTGCTGCTGACCCCGAGCATCGTGCGCAACAGCCAGGAAGCGCGCAATCTGACCGACGAGTACAGCCAGCGCTTCCGGGCGATGGAGCCACTGAACCAGCCGCGCGCAAAGAAGTAAGGGGTTACGGCCGGGCTGCGCCCGGCACCCGCAGAAGCAACGGCTGAAGCAACAGCAACAGCAACAGCAACAGCGGGCATTCCGTGGGATGGCGGGGCGGTGTGGGTTGGCAGGACACGCCGTAAACCCGTCCATGGGGGCTCGATGGCGCCATCCATGGCGCCAACGGTCCTGCCAACCCACACCGCCCCACCTCTGACAGATTCCCGCGGCTGTGGGTAGGTGTCGACCTTGGTCGACACGGCAGATCCCTCGCGATGCGTGGATGCTTTTCGATTCCAATTCGAAATATTCGATTCCGATGGAGATTCATCCACGCATGGCGTGGATCTACTGCAGATCGCAGAGATCGGTCGAAGGCGGGGTGGGTCCGGTTGCGGGGGCGTGAGCGCCATGGATGGCGCGACCGAGCCTACAGGGACGTATTTGCGGCGTCCCCCGCAACCGGACCCACCCCGCCATCTCCCAGGAACCCAGCTTTTGCTCCGGCTGTTGCTTCGGCTCTGGCTCTGGCCTCTGCAGGCGCCGGGTGCAACCCGGCCGATACCCTCCCAGTGCTAGGCTGTGGCTACCGACAACCACGGAGGCGGGATGGGGGCGATCGTGTTGTTGCCGCTGTGCGTGGACGATGCCGCACTCGACCGCTGCCTGGCCGCACTGGATGCCGGCACCGCGCCGGGTACCGCGGTCTGGCTGGCCGATGACGCGCAGACCGGGCCGCGTGCGCAGGCGGTGGTGGAACACTGGTTGGCACATACGCCATTGCAGGCCGAGTACACCCGGCGTGCACGGCCGCTGGGCGAAGTCGCCCACCTGGACGAGATGCTGCGCGCCTGCGATGGCATGGATGTGGCGGTGCTGGCACCGGACAGCGTGCCCGCGCCGGGCTGGCTGCAGCAGCTGCAGGACGCCTTCGCCCGCGATGCCGCCATCGCGACCGCAACCCCGTGGTGCAATGCCGGCGAAACCGCTGCGTGGCCCCGGCTGGGCGAGATCAATCCGGAACCGGACGATACCGCGCTGCTGGCGCAGACCTGTGCCGGCCTGCCAACGCTGCACCCGGAGCTGCCGTCGGCGGTCACCCACGCGGTGCTGGTGCGGGGCAACGCGCGCCGGCGTGCCGGCGGCCTGGACGTGGACAGCTACGACGGCTGGAACGCGGCGCTGGTCGACCTGAGCCTGCGCATGGCTGGCCTGGGCTGGCGCAACGTGTTGTGCGAGACCGCCTTCGTCAGCCGGGCAGGGGAGGCGATCAGCCGTGATGGTGATCTCGAGGCGCTGGCCGCGCGCTGGCCGGGTTGGGTGCCACGGCTGGCTGACTTCCTCATGCACGACCCGCTGCATGGCCTGCGTGCCGACCTGCAGCAGCGCATGCGGCAGGCGATAATGCCGAAGGAACAGGGTGACCTGTTCGTCCCGTCCGCGCCGGAGCCTCCTGCTTGAATGTTGCCATTGCCGCCATCGTCGTCACCTACCAGAGCGGCAGCACGATCGATGCCTGTCTCTCGCGTCTGCGCCAGGCGCAGGATGTGGCCGAGATCCGGGTGATCGACAATGGCTCGATGGATGGCACGCTGGATATCGTGCAGCGCCATGCCAGCCATGATCCGCGCGTGCGTTTCGTCGGCAATCCGGACAACCCCGGCTTCGCCGCCGCCAACAACCAGGGCGTGGCCGATTCGCACAGCCCGTGGCTGGCCTTCATCAACCCGGATCTGATGGTCGAGCCGGATACGCTGGCCGAACTGCGCCGCCGTGCCGAAGCCCTGGGCGACTGCCTGCTGGGCGTTGAGCAGGTGGACGAGCATGGTCATGCCGACGAGGCGGTGCGCCGCCGTGATCCGGATTTCCTGCTGATGCTGCGTTCGCCCGGCAAGGGCTCGAAGCTGGCGGTGCCGCGTGACCCCCACCAGGCGCTGCAGCGGGTGCCGGCCCTGTCCGGTGCGCTGCTGATGATGCCGCGTGCACTGTTCGAGCGCATCGGCGGCTGGGACGCGGGCTACCGCCTGCATGCCGAGGACCTGGACCTGTGCCGCCGCGCACGCGATGCCGGCGCGGTGGTGGCGATCGCCAACGATCTGCATGTCACCCACGTACGAGGCGTCTCCAGCCGCTCGCGGCCGTTCTTCGTCGAATGGCACAAGCACAAGGGCCTGTGGCGCTATTTCCAGAAGTTCGAGGCCAGGCAACGTTCGCTGCCGGTACGCGTGGCGGTGTGGGGCGCGATCTGGGCGCACGCCCTGATGCTGGTGCCGCGCCTGCTGCGCAGATCGTTGTAGAGCCGAGCCCACGCTCGGCTCAGGCAAATCCAGCCGAGCGTGGGCTCGGCTCCACGAAAGGCGGGCGCGCCCACGGTTCACTCCGCCGGGCGCATAATCCGCTCCATGCCTATCATCCAGTCCCTGCTCGACACCGACCTGTACAAGTTCACCATGATGCAGGCGGTGCTCCACCAGCACCCCGGTGCCCAGGTGCAGTACCGGTTCAAGTGCCGCACGCCCGGCATCGACCTGGCTCATTACATCGACCAGATCGACGAAGAGATCGACCACCTGTGCAGCCTGCGCTTCAGTGACGCGGAGCTGGACTACATGCGTGGCCTGCGCTTCGTGAAGCCGGACTTCGCCGATTTCCTCGGCCTGTTCCACCTCGACCGCAAGTACATCCAGCTGCGCGCGTCGAAGACCGTGCCCGGCGAGATCGAACTGGACATCACCGGCCCCTGGCTGCACACCATCCTGTTCGAAGTGCCGCTGCTGGCGATCATCAACGAAGTCTGGTTCCGCAACACCACCACGGCCGACTTCGCCGAGGGCGAGCGCCGCCTGCAGGCCAAGGCCGCGCTGCTGCGTGATACCCCGGGGTTCGAGCAGTGCCGCATCGCCGACTACGGCAGCCGCCGCCGCTACTCGCGTGACTGGCATGCCCGTCTGCTGCCGCTGCTGCGCGATGCGCTCGGCCCGCAGCTGGTCGGCACCAGCAACGTGCACTTCGCCCGCCTGTACGGCATGACCCCGCACGGCACCATGGCGCATGAGTATCTGCAGGCGTTCCAGGCGCTGGGCCCGCGCCTGCGTGATTCGCAGGTGGCGGCACTGGAATCGTGGGCGCGCGAGTATCGCGGTGATCTGGGCATCGCGCTGTCCGACGTGGTCGGCCTGGATGCGTTCCTGCGCGACTTCGATATGTACTTCTGCAAGCTGTTCGACGGTGTCCGCCACGACTCGGGCGATCCGTTCGACTGGGGCGACCGCATGCTGGCGCACTTCCAGCAGCGCCGGGTGGATGCACGCAGCAAGGTGCTGGTGTTCAGCGATGGGCTCGACATCGCCAAGGTGATGCGCCTGTACGACTACTTCCGGGGGCGCTGCCAGGTCGCCTTCGGCGTCGGCACTCACCTGACCAATGATCTGGGGCCAACGCCGCTCAACATCGTCATCAAGATGGTCCGCTGCAACGGCCAGCCGGTGGCCAAGCTCAGCGATTCGCCGGGCAAGAGCATGTGCGACGACCCGGGCTACCTGGCCTATCTGCGCCAGGTCTTCGAGCTGCCGCCGGCGTAAACACGTCGGCTTACAGCGCGCCGGCTTACAGGTAGTCGACCACCACCAGGTAGGCGCCCTGCAGCGGCTGCTGCTTCGAAGCCTGCACGCTGTAGCGCTCGGAGAAGGCGATATCGCCGGCGCGCATCGCGCTGGCAGACACCGACAGCTTCTGGCCCTGGCGCTTGCCGTCGCGCAGCGTCGCGGCCTGGCCATCGGCCAGCGCCGTCACGGCCACCGTCGAGCCCTTGGCCGACGGCGGGCAGGCGGCCAGGCTCAGCTCACCCTGGGACAGGGCCGTCGTGCAGCCCGGCTCGGCGATACGGCCGCTGAAACGGATGCTGCCGCTGCTGGCCTGGGCCAGCGCACTGACGGACATCAGGGCCACACACAGCAGAATGGAATTCCTCATGACACGTTCTCTGGTTCGGTGTGTCCTAGTTAGCGACAGGTTCGATCCGTCTTTAATAGGACAAATCCGAATCTGCTAGGGCCATCACCAAGAAAGAGTGATGCGCATCAAATAAGGCGATTTCCGCCTGAAAAAGGCCTGTCTTCGCGCATGCCGAACACGTCACTCGAAGCGTCATCTCGGGTCGTTTATGGGCTGATCGCCTCGACGTCAAATCCTCCACGCCCGGCAAGAGGACATTCCGCCTACCACGTCACATTTAAGGCGTCAATGAATTGGCGTTCAGAAAAATAATGAGACTTTCATCACAGTTGTGCATATACTTGCGTCACGGATTCAGGGGAAGGTATGTCCGAGTCCGGCCACAGGTGAGACGCAAGGATGGGTCTTGATAGCCCGGCAGTGCTCCTTGCTTCCTCCTCTACTTCTCATCTCTTCAGTAGGGTTAGGTAAAAGCGAATGCACAAGATCAATATCATCGCCGCTCTGATGCTGGCCGCCGCTCCGCTGGCCGCCAACGCCGCCGACGGCACCATCACCTTCAATGGCAAGGTCACCGACAAGACCTGCACCATCTCGACCCCGGGCGGCAAGGACTTCGCCGTCAACCTGCCGACCGTGTCCAAGAACACCCTGGCCACCGCCGGTGCCGTTGCGGGCCGTACCCCGTTCGCCATCAACCTGACCAAGTGCAGCGCCGGCAACGTCGCCACCTACTTCGAGCCGGGTTCGACCGTCGACTTCAACAGCGGCCGCCTGGTCAACCAGTCCTCGGCCAACGCTGCCACCAACGTGCAGCTGCAGCTGCTGGGTTCGAACAACCAGTTCCTGCCGATCAAGGCTGCCGGCGCTGGTCTGGCCCAGACCAACTCGCAGTGGGTCACCGTCGGCACCGACGGCTCGGCCGATCTGAACTACTACGCTGAGTACTACGCCACTGCCGCCGCCACCCCGGGCGACGTCACCAGCAGCGTCAAGTACACGATCATCTACAACTGATCGTAGCCGTACCCGCATTGGCCGGCGTACGCGCCGGCCAATGCTCCGCGGCCTCTGGCCACACCCCTCGAGCGTAGTACTTCCGATGAAAGCAATCTTTCCCCGGGCGCTGCTGCTGGCAGCGTTCACGCTGCCCTTCTGCCAGAACGCTCTGGCCGGCGTGGTGGTCAACGGCACGCGAGTGATCTATCCGGCGCAGGCGCGCGAAGTCACCGTGCAGGTCGACAACGTGGGCGAATCGCCGGCGCTGGTGCAGGCCTGGATCGACAGCGGCGACGCCAACCAGACCGCCGATACCAGCGATGCCCCGTTCGTACTGACGCCGCCGATCGCGCGCGTCGAACCCGGTCGCAGCCAGGCGCTGCGCCTGATCTTCTCCGGCGCGCAGCTGCCGACCGACCGCGAGTCGGTGTTCTGGCTGAACGTGCTGGACGTGCCGCCGTCGCCCGACAACGCCGACAGCGGTGACCAGAATTACCTGCAGGTCGCGTTCCGTTCGCGACTGAAGCTGTTCTACCGCCCGCAGGGCCTGAAGGGCGTCGCCAACGACGCGCCGGCAGCGCTGCGCTGGACCCGCAATGGCGATCGCCTGCGGGTGGAAAACCCGAGCCCCTTCCACGTCACTCTGGCTGAAGTGCATGCCGTGACCGGCAGCAGCGAGAAGACCGTCGAGGACAAGGGCGCGATGGTCGCACCGAAGCAGAGCCTGGAGTTCACCGCACCGGCGGGCTCCGACCAGGTGCGCTTCATCACCATCAACGATTACGGCGGTCGGGTGGAACACACGATCCGCCTCGGCAGCACCGGGGGCTGAACGCGCCGCGCGGGTCTTGGGCCTGCGCATCCCGTCACCGCCGCGTGCGGCGAATTGAAGGAATGTCAGTGTGATCGGAAACAGATTGACATTGTCGATCCATCAGGCGCTTTGCCTGTTGGTTGCTGGCGTGGCCTGCCCAGGATGGGCGCTGGCTGCACCGGCCAATCTCGGCGAACAGGCGCTGATGGCGCAGAGTGGCGCGGCCAATGCGCGTGCACCGGAGTCGGCCCAGTTCAACTCCAGCTTCCTGTCTGGCCAGGCCAAGCAGGTTGATCTGGCGTCCTTCACCAATGGCAACCCGATGGTGGCCGGCACCTACCGCGTCGACGTCTACGTCAACGGTGGCTGGCAGGGCCGCCGCGACCTGCAGTTCAAGGCCGATGAGCAGGGCCATGTCGACGCCTGCCTGCCGTTGCCGATGCTGGAAGAAATGGGCGTGGACAGCGAGGCCGTGCTGTTGCAGCAGGACCCGTCCGTGCCGACCGACAAGACCAGCTGCGTGCCGGTACAGCGGCGCATGGCCAATGCCTACGGCATCTATGACAGCGGCAACCTGCGCTACGACCTCAGCATCCCGCAGGTGTTCCTGCGCCGTGAAGCGCGTGGCTACGTCAATCCTTCGCTGTGGGACCGCGGCATCAATGCCGGCTTCGTCGGCTACAGCTTCAACGCCATCGACAGCGACAGCCGCGTCGAGGGTGGCCAGCGCAACCGCAGTGCCTACCTCGGCCTCAACGCTGGCCTGAACCTGGGCGGCTGGCAGTTCCGCCACGATTCCAACCTGACCTGGTCCGAAGGCAACGGCCGTCACTGGCAGAGCATCGCCACCTACGCGCAGCGCGGCATCCCGCAGGTGCGCGGCATGCTCACCATCGGTGAGGCCTACACCACCGGCGAACTGTTCGATTCGATCGGCTACCGCGGCGCCAGCCTGGCCAGCGATGACCGCATGCTGCCCGATTCGCTGCGCGGCTACGCGCCGGTCGTGCGCGGCATCGCCGAAACCAACGCACGCGTTGAAGTGCGCCAGAACCAGCAGCTGATCTACTCCTCCACCGTGTCGCCGGGCAGCTTCGTCATCGACGACCTGTACCCGACCGGCTACGGCGGCGATCTGGAAGTGAGCGTGATCGAGGCCGATGGCCGCCGCCGCGAATTCAAGGTGCCGTTCGGTTCGGTGCCGCAGATGCTGCGCGAAGGCGTGTCGCGCTACGCGCTGACCGCCGGCCAGGTGCGCAACAAGCTGCTGGCCGATGAGCCGTGGCTGGTGCAGGGCACCTACCAGCGCGGTATCGGCAACCAGCTGACCCTGTACGGCGGCAGTGCACTGAGCGACGGCTACCTGTCGCTGCTGTACGGCGTTGGCCTGTCCACGCCGGTCGGCGCGTTCGCCGCCGACGTCACCCATGCACGTACGACGTTCGACCACTACGGCAACCACACCGGTGCCAGCGTGCGCTTGAGCTACAGCAACATGATCGGCGAGACCGGGACCAACCTGACCCTGGCCGCCTACCGTTATTCGACCGAAGGCTTCTACAGCCTGCAGGACGCGCTGTATGGCCGTGACTCGGACAAGCGCGGCATCGACCCGACCACCCGCGGTCGTCAGCGCAGCCAGTTCCAGGTAACGCTGAACCAGCCGCTGGGCCGTCGCGGCGGCGCGCTGTACGTGACCGGCTCGGTGCGTGACTTCTACGACCGTTCCGGCACCTCCAAGCAGTACCAGGTGGGCTACAACAATGCCTGGCGCTCGGTGAACTATGGCTTCTCGGCGCTGCGCACCGAAGAGGGCGTGCTGGGCCGCTCCGACACCCAGTACCTGCTGTCGATGAGCGTGCCGCTGGGCCGTGGCACCCACCCGGTGTCGTTCAGCGCCGATCTCGGTGTGCGCGACCGCGGTGGCTACGACAACAGCCGCGTCGGCATCACCGGTTCGGCCGGCGTCGACAACAACTTCAGCTACGGCGTGGCGCTGTCCGATTCCCGCGAGGGTGGCACCACCGCGGTCGGCAACGCCGAGTACCGCAGCCGCTACTCCGCGTTGAACGCCACCTACAGCCACTCGCGTGATTTCCGCCAGGCCTCGGTCGGCGCCAACGGCAGCGTGGTCGTGCATCCGGGCGGCTTCACCTTCACCCCGCAGCGGGGTGACACCATGGTGCTGGTTGAAGCACCGGGTGCGCGCGATGCGATCGTCAGCAACGCCCCGGGCCTGCGCGTCGATGGCCGCGGCTACGCCGTGGTGCCGTACGTGTCGCCGTACCGCCTCAACACCGTCACCCTCGACCCGCAGGGCATGGCCCACGATGTCGAACTGGAAAGCACCAGCCAGTCGATCGCGCCGTTCGCCGGTGCCATCAGCTACCTGCGCTTCGATACACGCAAGGGCAACGCGCTGCTGATCCAGGTGCGCAACACCGATGGCCGTACCATGCCGTTCGGTGCGCAGGTCAAGGACGAGCAGGGCCAGCCGGTCGGCATGGTCAGCCAGGGCGGTCGCCTTTACGTGCGCAGCGACAAGAACCAGGGCAGCCTGCTGGTGGAGTGGGGCGCCGGTGCCGACCAGCGCTGCACCATTGATTACCAGGTTCCGGCGGGCGCCGATGCGTCCAAGACCGGCTTCATCCCGCTGGAGGCAGCATGCCGATGATTTCTTCCCGTGGCCGCAAGGCGTTGGCCGCGTTGGCCCTGCTGGGTGGGCTGGCAGTGGCGGCACCAACATTCGCCAGCTGCTATATCACCCAGTCCGGGTTCCAGCCGCAGGACGTGCAGATGGACATGGGCCAGATCGTGATTCTGCCCAATCTGGCGGTAGGCGGGGTGATCAAAGAGCTGATCGTAACCATCAACCAGCGCAACAGCGTGGCCTATTGCGATCGCTGGGGCGGTAATGCCAGCGGGCGTTTCGTCAATGCTGCACAGCAGACACCGGTGCCGGGCTTCAGCAACGTCTACGCCACCGATGTGGCGGGTGTGGGCATCCGGGTCTATCGCGATTCCGGGGATATCCAGACCTATTACCCGCACACGCTTTCCCTTCGCGGCAACACCAACCTCAGCCTCAATGGCGGTCGCTTCCGCGTGGAGCTGATCAAGACCGCAGCCCAGACCGGCTCAGGCGTGATCGCACCGAACGGTCGCTTCACCACCTACTACTACGATGGTGATGGCCCCAGCCGCCCGGTGCTGACATCCACCTTCAGGGGCTCGGGTACCACCGTGGTCAGCCCGACCTGCGAAGTGCAGGCCGGCAGCCGCAACATCGCCGTTGATTTCGGCAGCGTGCCCAACACCACTTTCACCGGCGTTGGTTCGCGTGCGGTCGATCGTGATTTCGAGATCCGCCTGAACTGCCAGGGCAGCAACGTTGCTGCCTACCAGAGCAAGATCGGCATCCGCCTCGACGCCGACCAGGACAGCTCGAACATGCCCGGCGTGCTGAAGCTGAGCGCGGCCAGCAACAGCGCCACCCGCATTGGTATCCAGATGGTCCAGCGCGATGGCAGCACCGAGCGCGAAGTGCGCTTCGGCCAGACCGTCAACGTCGGTACCACCACCACCGGCACCAGCACGATGACCTTGCCGCTGCGCGCCCGCTACGTGCAGACCCAGGCAGGCACGGTGGGGGCGGGTGTCGCGAACGGCCAGGCCACCTTCACCATCCAGTACGAGTAAAGCCGCCCCAGGCTGCGGCCACTGCTGCGTTCCACCGCAACGTCGCCCGTTCCACGGGCGGCGTTGACTGCGTCTTGATCTTCCAACGATGAAGATCAATGCCACGACGCACGTACCATCATTCGAATGTGATGTACGTCGCGATTTTTGGAGTTTCCTCATGAGGTGACCGTCTCCTGCCTGCGGGTGTTGGACGGGAACGCCGAAAGGATCCAGACGTGGCTACAGCTCCTGGCATTCCCTTGCGCCGGCCGTCCGGAGCGCTGCAGTGAAGGTCCTGTCGGTGTTCGGCACGCGGCCGGAAGCTATCAAGATGGGGCCGTTGGTGCGGGCCCTGGCCGAGGCTGCGGACATCGAATCGGTGGTCTGCATCACCGGCCAGCACCGGGCGATGCTGGACCAGGTGATGTCGCTGTTCGCGATCACCGCCGACCATGACCTCGATGTCATGGTGCCCAACCAGACGCTCAATGGCCTGTGTTCCAAGCTGTTCGAACGGCTTGACGCGCTCTACACGCAGGTTCGCCCGGACCGGGTGCTGGTGCACGGCGATACCACCACGGCGATGACCGCTGCGCTGGCCGCGTTCCACCACCGCATTCCGATTGGTCACGTCGAGGCCGGCCTACGCACCGGCGACATCAACCGGCCGTGGCCGGAGGAGATGAACCGGCGGGTGATCGATGTGGTCGGTCACCAGCTGTATGCGCCCACGCCCAGCTCGCGCGCCAACCTGGCCGGCGAACACCTGGGCGGGCAGATCCTGGTCACCGGCAACACCGTCATCGATGCCCTGCAGCAGACCGTAGAGCGGCTGGATGCCGACCCGGCCTTGCGCGCGCGGGCTGACGAACCCTTCCACATGCTTGACCCCGGCCGCCGGCTTCTGCTGGTCACCGGCCATCGCCGCGAGAGTTTCGGCCAGGGCTTCGAGGACATCTGCCGTGCGCTGGCCGAGCTGGCGCGGCGGCCGGACCTGCAGGTGCTGTACCCGGTGCACCTCAACCCGAACGTGCAGGGCCCGGTCAACGCCCACCTCGGCCACCTCGACAACGTGCACCTGGTGCCGCCGCAGGACTACCTGCGCTTCGTGCGCCTGATGCAGCGTGCCGACGTCATCCTCACCGACTCCGGTGGCGTGCAGGAAGAGGCGCCGGCGCTGGCCAAGCCCGTGCTGGTCATGCGCGACGTCACCGAACGCCCGGAGGCGGTCGAGGCCGGTGTGGTGACACTGGTCGGCACCACCCCCTCGCGCATTGTCGAAGCGGTCAACGCAGCACTGGCACAGCCACCGCGCCCGACCCACTTCGATCCCGACGCCAGCCCCTACGGCGATGGCCGTGCCAGCGCGCGCATCGTCGCCGCCCTGCGTGGCAGGCCCCTTCCCGAATTCTCGCCTGGCCTCCGCAGCGGCGGTGCCGCCCCCCCCATCCACGCGAAGTGACGCCATGACCCAGACTGGCCGCTCTCCTCTGTTTGCATCCGCCGCCGCGTTCGTCCTGTCGGGCGTGGTTGGCAGTGCCCATGCCGCCGACAGCGTCGCCGGCCAGTTCGCCGAATGGAGCGGCGACAGCACGGTCAGCCGGCAGATGACCCTGCGCGAACTCGGTTTCCGCCAACCGCTGGTGCTCAGCGGGCAGGAGAGCCAGCGCGAGGTCTACCTGCCGGTGCCGGCCGGCGTTGCTACCCGCGATGCGCAGCTGCAGCTGGACGGGCGCTATGTGCGCGGCCACGCCGGGCGCACCTCGGGCTTGTGGTCGGTCGATGGCGACCCGATCGCCGCACGTTCGATCACCGATGCACAGGGTGACGCCAGCCAGCTGCTGGCCATCGATGGCGAACCCCGCCAGAACGGCTTCGTGCGGGTCGGCGTCGGCTGGTGGTCGATCGTGTCCGACTACCAATGTGCCGACCAGAGCGCACCGGCCAACGTGCTGCGGTTGTCGCCGGATTCGCGCTTCAGCTACCGCTTCGATGGGCGTGCCGTGGATACCGTGGCCAAGGCCTGGGGCGCGCTGCCACCGCAGGTGCGCCTGCTGGTGGACGGCAAGGCACTGCAGGCGCCCGCCTACGACGCGGCCTGGCGCATCGGTACAGCGTTGCAGGCCGGTGGCAAGCAGGTGCAGGTGGTGGCGCTGCCCAAGGTCGGTGACAGCGTCGACCTGACCGGCATCAGCATCCCGGCCAGCCTGCAGGGCGTGCCGGCCTATGCCGTGCTGGCTGCGGGCGAGCGTACGCATGCAATCAAGGACCTGGCCGAAGTGGGGGCACTGCTGTCGCTGCGTGACAGTGGGCCGTTGGCCGCCGATGTGATGATCGGCAGCGATGCGCTGCGGGCCGGCGTGCGCGCGGCACTGGATGCGCTGGCCGCACAGGTTGCCACCGCTGGCGCCGACGCGGGCACCGCGTTCGCCGCGTGGCGTGGTACCGACATGGGCGGCCTGGAAAAGCCCGCGGCCACCGCCTCGGTCAGCGTGGTGCCCGTTGCCGGCCGTCCGACGCTGGTGGTCGACCCGGCGGCGGCGGGCAAGGTCGCCGGGTTGTTCGCCGAACAGTGGCGCAGCTATGCGCTGGGCCGCAGCCTGCAGGTCAGCGCAGCGGGCACGCCGAAGCTGGACGGTGACCAGGTGCTGCTGAGCCGGCTCGGCAGCATCGCCGGCACGATGGATGTCGTCACCCGCGCGGACCGCAGCGCCACCTTCGACCTCGGCGCGTTGTCGGCCGATGGGCGCCTGCCCGAGGAGGTGGTGATCGACGTTTCGGCGGCCCCCAATGCGGCCGGGCAGGGCGCGGTGGCCACGATCCATTTCAACGATTACCTGCTGGGCGGCAAGGTGCTGTCGGCCAATGGCCAGCCGCAGCGGCTGGTGGCCAAGGTGCCGGCCTATGCGCTGTCGGCGCGCAACGAGATCCGCGTCAGTTTCCTGCGCCAGCCGGCACGCCCCTATTGCCACGATCCGGCCACCGCGTATCCAGTCTCGATCCTGCCCAGCAGCCACCTGACCCTGGCCAAGCGTTCGCTGGGCAGTGACTTCGTCGGTGCCAGCAGCCAGCTGTCGCGCGGCAACCAGGTGTTCGTGCCCGCCACGTGGCTGCAGGATGCGCCGGCATCGCTGCGCAAGGTGATCGCGGTGGCCAGTGCAGTGGGTGCCTCGCCGGAGGCATCGGAGCTGAAGGTGGTCGATGCCGGTGCGGCGGTCAGCCCGGGTGCGCCATGGCTGGCCTTCGGTGTGGCGCCATCGGGTGTCGATGTGGCAGGCCTGAAGGACGGTCATCTGCTGATCGGCGGGAAGCCGCAGCCGCTGCTGGATGTCAGCGGCCTGGACCGCGCCGCGGTGGCGCAGGTCGGTACCTCCGGCGGCCAGCTCGGCGTGCTGTACAGCGACCTTGGCGCACAGACACCGTCATTCGGCGCACCGTTCCGGCTGCTGCGCGGTGATCTCGCTGTGCTCGACGGCAGTGATGCCGTGCGCGAATTCGACCGCCAGGATCCCTATGGCACGCGTATCGCGCAGGACGGCAATCCGCAATCGAAGTGGGAACGGCACATGGTGTGGTTGCTGCTGCTGGTCGGCGTGATCGTGTTCGCGCTGCTGGCCGCCCGCGTCACCCAGGTGCGCCGCCGCAAGTCCGCCAACACAGGGCACTGATCCACCGTGGACGGTCTGTTCTGGAACATCCAGCTGGCCAACTACTACGCTGCCCTGGAAACCACGGCGGCGGCGGTGGCCGTGCTGATCCTGATCTCCAGCCTCGATGACCTGTTCATCGATGTCTGGTACTGGGTACGCGAAAGCTGGCGCGCACTTACCATCAAGCGTCGCGATGCCTACAAGCCGTTGACCCAGGACGACCTGATGCAGCGGCCGCAACAGCCGCTGGCAATCATGGTGCCGGCGTGGATGGAGTACGACGTCATCGCGCAGATGGTGGAGAACATGATCAACGTGCTCGACTACCGCGAGTACGTGGTGTTCGTCGGCACCTATCCCAACGACCAGCAGACCATCGACGAAGTGGAGCGCATGCGCCGCCGCTACAAGCGCCTGCGCCGGGTGGAGGTGCCGCATGATGGGCCTACCAGCAAGGCCGACTGCCTGAACTGGCTGATCCTGGCCATCTTCGATTACGAGAAGCGCCACGACATCGAGTTCGCCGGTGTGATCCTGCACGACAGCGAGGACGTCCTGCATCCGATGGAACTGCGCTTCTACAACTACCTGCTGCCGCGCAAGGACATGATCCAGCTGCCGGTCACCTCGCTGGACCGTGAGTGGTACGAGCTGGTGGCCGGCGTCTACATGGACGAGTTCGCCGAATGGCACGCAAAGGATCTGGTCGTGCGCGAAAGTGTTTCCGGCATGGTGCCGTCGGCGGGTGTCGGTACCTGCTTCTCGCGGCGCGCGCTGCTGGCGCTGAGCGCGCAGACCGACAACCAGCCCTTCAACACCGACAGCCTCACCGAGGATTACGACGTCGGTGCGCGGCTGGCGGCGATGGGCATGCAGTCGATCTTCGCGCGCTTCCCGGTGCAGTTCCGCGTGCGTCGCCCGTCATGGTTCGGTTGGGGGCCGGTACGCGAGCGCACCCAGCAGATGGCGCTGTGCGTGCGCGAATACTTCCCCGACAACTTCCGGGCCTCGTACCGGCAGAAGGCACGCTGGGTGCTCGGCATCGGCCTGCAGAGCTGGGAGTCGCTGGGCTGGCGCGGCTCGCTGGCCACCAAGTACCTGCTGGCGCGCGACCGCAAGGGCATCATCACCTCGTTCGTCAGCATCATCGCCTACCTCATCTTCCTGCAGCTGCTGCTGTTCTGGGTGCTGAAGATGACCGGGGTATGGACAATGCAGTTCCCCAGCGTGTTCCAGGCCGGTACCTGGCAGATGAACGTGGCGCTGCTGACCACCGCGGCACTGGCGACCCGGGTCGTGCAGCGCTTCTATTTCGTCAACCGGCTGTATGGCTGGGAGCATGCGTTGATGTCGATCCCGCGCATGGTGGTCGGCAACATGATCAATTTCATGGCCACCGCACGCGCGTGGAAGGTGTTCCTGGCCTACCTGCTGTTCGGCAAGCGCATGGTCTGGGACAAGACCATGCACGACTTCCCGGATGCCGCGCAGCTGGTGCAGACCCGCAAGCAGCTGGGCGAGCTGTTGACCACCTGGCAGGCGGTGGAACCGGAACGGCTGCAGCAGGCGCTGGACCAGCAGCATGCCGGCCGCCAGCAGCCACTGGGCCGCATCCTGCTCACCCAGGGCTGGCTGGATGATGAAACGCTGGCCGAGGCGATCGCCTTCCAGGGCGACCTGCAACGCGCGGTGATCGATGTGGACTACCTGCGCGCCTGCCAGTTCCCGGTCAGTGCCGATGCCTGCGTGCAATGGCGCATGTTGCCGCTGCCACCGCGCCAGCAGGGCACCCTGCGGCTGGCCGTGGCCAGCCCATTGCCCGAAGAGGCGCTGGCACTGCTGAAGCAGGAAACCCGCAGCGAGCACATCGAACAGAGCATCGCCCGCGAAAGCGAGATCAACGCGGGCCTGCGCATGATCGGTGGCGACCGGCAGTGGCACTTGGACAACGTGCCACTGCTGGGCGACCTGCTGGTGGAAATGCGCCTGATCGATCACGCACGCTTCGAGATCGCACTGGACGACTACATGCCGCAGCGCGACGGCCGCATCGGCGACTACCTGGTCAAGCAGGGCATCACCACCGAAGAGGCCGTGGCCCAGGCCATGCAGGAACAGCGCCGGCGTGCGGCCACGCTGCAGTCGCCGCCGCCCGGAGCGTTGCCGGCATGAAGACCACGCTGCTGTCCACCGTCATTGCCTTGGCACTGGTCAGCGCCGCCGCGCCGGTGCTTGCACAGGCCGATGCAGCACTGCCGCTGTCCGGTGCGGCCTACCGCATCGCCGAGCAGGCGTTTGCTGCCTATGAGCGGGGCGACTACCCGTCGGCTTACCAGCAGTCCACGGAAGCGATCCGGCTGCGCCCGGACGTGGTGCGGCTGCGCCTGCTGCAGATCTATGCGCTGCAGAAGCTCGGCCGTGGCGCAGAAGCGCAGCAGCAGGCGCGCCGTGCGCTGGACGCGGGGTTGAAGGATCCGGCCTTGCCGGCGCTGGCGGCCGCTGCGCCCACGACGACCCCAGGTGCCGCGCGTAGAACAGCGGTACCGCGTGCACCCGCAACGGCAGCCGACCGCAACAATCGGCAGGCCTACATGCTGGCAACCGAAGCCTATGCGGCCTACGATGCCGGGCAGATGGGCATCGCCGCCAGCAAGGCCGAGCAGGCGTTCCGGCAGCAGCCGAAACAGGGCGCATGGGCCCTGCTGTGGGTGGCGGCGCTGGAGGGTCAGCAGCAGCCCGAACAGGCCGACGCCGCCATCAGCACCGCGCTGCAGCTGGGCGCACCGAATGTCGAAGAGCTGCGCGCGCGACGCGTGACACTGGACCGCCAACGCGCGCTGCTGCAGGCGCAGCAGGCCTACCAATCGCTGTCCGCAGGCGAGGATGCTGCCGCAACTGAGCACGCGCACGCCGCCGTGGAACTGGCACCCGACGTTGCTTCATATCGGTTGCTGCTGATCACCACGCAGCTGCAGCAGGGGCAGCTGACCGACGCCGAGCGTAGTGCCGACCAGGCGTTGCAGGCCGACGGCCAGGATCTCAATGCACGGGTGATGCGCGGCTACCTGCGCCAGCGCCAGGGCAATACCGTGCTCGCCAATCAGGACTTCGACACCGCACTCGCTGCGCCGGGGGCAACAACGCAGCAACGCAACGTGCGCCTGCTGGCGGTGGATGCGGCGCTGGCCGCAGGTGATCGGGTACGCGCTGCTGCACTGCTGGCACCGTTGCAGGCGGCGGTACCGGCAGCTGAAGGCGATGCACGGACACGGCAGCTGCTGCAGCAGGGCATCGAGCAGCGCGGCCGGGCGATCCGCTCCAGTCGCGAGCTTCCGCGTATGAGCGCGCAGACCTATCCGGCGCCGTTCCAGCACTGCCAGTCGGGCGACACAGGCAATGTCTGCGAGTTGATGCCGGCCGACCTGCAGGGCGACGGCGGTGCCGCACAGCGTGCCTATGCTGCCTACGCGCGCCAGGATTACGCCGATGCCATCGGTGAGGCACGGCAGGCCGTGCAACTCGCACCGGACGACGCGAACCTGCAGGGCCTGCTGACCACCACGCTGGCGTCGGGCAACCGTACCCAACAGGACGAAGCGCGGCAGCGCCTGGATGCGGCACTGGTGCAGCATCCTGATGATGCGGGGGCGCTGATGCAACGCGGCTACCTCAACCAGAAGGCCCGCGAACCGGCGCGCGCACTGGCCGACTTCCGTGCCGCCGAGGCCACCGGCAAGGCACCGAAAAGCGTGGTGCTCGACCAGGCCTACGCCAGTGCCGCCAACGGCGACCATCCACAGGCGGTGACGCTGCTGCGCAGTGCCATTGATCGCGCCGATGCCGGCGATCTGCCATTGGATGAGCGCCAGCGCTACAACGTGCGCAATGCCATCGCCAATTACTCGCGCGAGTGGGGCGTGATTGCCTCGGCCGGTTTCCGAGGCGCACGCCAGGCCGCAACCAATGTCGGCGGTGCGGCGATCAGTACGCCCGGCGATTCGGTGTTCAGTACGCTGGAGGCGTTCTGGAGGCCCCCGGCCTTCAACGACCAGCATGGCACGCTGGAACTCTACGCACGCCTGCTCAACACGCTGTACGACGAGGGCGGCACCTACGAATCGATCCGTGCGGTGGATCCCTGCACGGGTGAATCGACACCGGATGCGCGCGCACGCGCCGAGCGCCTGAGCCACTCGCGTTCGACCACAGGTTGGCCATCCACCATCGCTTCCTTCGGCATGCGCTATGCGTTCGGCCAGACCGGGCTCAGTGCCGGTATCGAGCGCAGGCAGTTCCTCGGCAACGCCACCCGCCAGGGCGAGGTCTACCCCGCATCGGCGGCCGTGCAATGCCGCCTGCAGCTGGCGCTGAACCCACCACTGGAAGCCAGTACGCTGGCACGTTACCGGTTGGCCAGTGGTTCCGGTGGATGGATGTCCTACCTCACCTACGGCTACTACCACGGCACCGATCTGCGCACCGATGTGAACCAGTGGTGGATGGTCAGTGGCTACGCGCAGGGCGGATATCTCTGGGACGACAACGGTGCCACCTTCACCCTCGACGCGCTTGATGCCAACGGCACGCCGGCGCGGCGCCTGGGCGAGGCCAATGGCCGCCTGCATCGCGAACAATGGTTCGCTGCCGGTGAACTACGCGCCGGGCGCAGCTTCCGTTTCGGTGCAGGGCAGACCCACTGGGTGGTCACGCCCTATGTGGTGGTGGGTGCCGATTGGCTGGACCAGCGCTCGCGCGTGCGCGACATCAGTTACCCGCCGTTCCCGGCGCAGTCGTTCGCGCTCAACGATACGCAGCGCAGCTGGTCACTTGGCACAGGGCCAGGCGTGGGCGTGCGTTACTGGTTCCGCGAGGACCACTACAACACGCCGCGCTCCTACCTGGACCTGACCGTGCAGTACCGCTTCGCGATTGGCGGTGGTGATACGCAGCGTGCCAAGGGCCTGTTCGCCACCGCCATCCTCTACTACTGAGGCAGGCCCCAGCGTCGCCGCAGCGCTGCGGCCTGCGGTGTGTCCTGGGTCAGCCATGGCTCCAATGCATAGACCAGCACGTGCTGTGCGCCGCTGTCGCGCGCCCATTCCAACTGCCGCTGGATGCGTGCGGCATCGGCGGTTTCGCCCTTGAATCCGCTGCCGTCGGCAGGGCCACCGGGCAGTTCGCGGAACAACTCAACGATCGCATCGAACCCGATGCCGTGTGCGTGGAAATGATCGAGCAGCGGTTGCAGCTGCTGCACGTTGCCGGCACCGGCCACCCCCACGCCGTCCTGCACCATGGGCCGCACGGCCGTGTGCGCAAGTACCGTCTGCCACAGCGTGACCAGGTTGCCATCGGTCTGCAGGCGGCTGAAGTAGCAGGACATCGCGCAGTCGCCGCCGCGTGCGCTGGCGGCCTGCACCAGCCCGTGCAGCCACTGCGCCAGCCATTGCTGGCGGGCCGGATCGGCCCAGTGGTACTGCTCCAGTTCGTAGGGCAGGTACCAGCCCCCGAAGGCCGGCTGCTGCGCCCAGGGCGCCTGTGCCAACCAGCTGCGTGCGTGCGCCAGGCTCTCGGCCAGGAACGCCTGCAGCGTGGCGTCGTCTGCGCCGATAGCCTGCCACCAGCGTTGCTGGAAGGGCAGGCCGACGCGGATGCGGATGTCGTTCTCGCTGGCGGCGGTGAACAGCTGCTGCAGGCTGCCGTCGGGCAATGACCAGTCGCCGTCACTGCCACCGACGATGCCGGTCCATTGCAGCACCAGCTGCCGGCAGCCCAGCGTACGTGCAAGCTTCAAGGATCGCTGCCAGTCGGCCAGGCCCCACTGCAGGTGGCTGCGCCACGGCTGCAGGAAGGTGCCATCCACCTGCACCGGCAGCGAGCAGCCGGGCAGGGTAGAGAGCGTACCGGCCAACGACGCCAGAACCGCCGCGCGCAGCAATCGACGGCGCAACGGCGAGGACGGATCAGCAGGAAGGACTGGCGGCGGCATGCCCGCATCATCCCAAAGCACCGTGCGCGGCAGGTGAACCACCGCCGGTAGTGCCGGCCGCTGGCCGGCTCCGCCCAACGCTTACTCCAGTGCGTAGCGCAGGGTGAACAGCACCGCCACCAGCCACACCGCCGGATGCACTTCGCGCCAGCGCCCGGTACCGGCCTTCAGTGCGGCATAGGCGATGAAGCCGAACGCCAGGCCATTGGCAATCGAGTAGGTGAACGGCATCGCCAGCGCACACAGTGCGGCTGGCACCGATTCGGTCAGGTCGCTCCAGTCCACTTCCACCAGTTCGCGCAGCATCAGGCCGGCCACGAACAGCAGTGCTGGCGCGGTGGCGTAGCTGGGCACCATCGCCGCCAGCGGCGAGAACAGCAGCGCGGCCAGGAACAGTGCCGACACCACCAGTGCGGTCAGGCCGGTACGGCCGCCCACCTGCACGCCCGAGGCGCTTTCAGCGAAGGCTGTGGTGCTGCTGGTGCCCAGCATCGAACCGGCCACGATCGCGGTGCTGTCGGCCAGCAGAGCGCGGCCGAAACGCTTCTGCGCGCCCGGCAGCTTCAGCAGGCCGGCGCGGCCGACCACGCCGTACAGCGTGCCGGTGGCATCGAACACTTCCACCAGCACGAATACCAGCACCACCTGCAGCAGCACCGCGATCGGCGCGCCGCCGTCATGGTGCAGCAGGCCCGGCAGGTCCAACTGCAGGAAGGTGGGTGCCAGGCTCGGCGGCAGCGAGACCAGGCCCTGGTACTGCACATCGCCCAATGCCCAGCCAGCGCCGGTCACCGCCAGAATGCCGATCAGGATCGCACCGCGGATGCGGCGCGCTTCCAGCACCGCGATCAGCAGGAAGCCGGCCAGCGCCAGCAGCGGCGGCGCCGTGTTCAACGGGCCCAGCGCCACCAGCGTGTCTTCATTGCCGACGATCACGCCGGACTTCTGCAGCGCGATGATCGCCAGGAACAGGCCGATGCCAGCCACGATCGCCGAGCGCAGCGATGATGGAATGCCCGACACCAGCCACGCACGCACGCCGGTCAGCGACAGCACCAGGAACACCAGGCCGGAGATGAACACCGCACCCAGTGCCTGCTGCCAGGGCAGGCCAGCGGCACCGACCACGGTGAAGGCGAAGAACGCGTTCAGGCCCATGCCCGGTGCCATGCCCACCGGGAAATTGGCGGCCAGTGCCATCACCGCCGAACCCAGTGCAGCGGCCAGGCAGGTGGCCACGAACACTGCACCGGCGTCCATGCCGGTGGTGCCGAGGATCTCGGGGTTCACGAAGACGATGTAGGACATCGTCAGGAAGGTGGTGACACCGGCCAGCAGCTCGGTGCGCACGGTGGTGCCGTGCTGCTGCAGCTGGAACAGGCGCTCGAACAGGGACATCGCAGATCTCTCATGCCTGCGCGCCCTGCCGCCCCGGGGGACCTGCGGGTGCGTCGCCAGGCGGTTAGAAGTGGTAGTTCAACTTCAGCGTAACGCTGCTGTAGTCGGTATGGAAGCTGCGACGGGCCGCAGCCGGGTAGTTGGGGTCTTCCAGGGTCACCGGGCTGGAACCCAGGTGGGTGTAGCGGTATTCAGCACCGGCCGAGAGGCGGTCATTGAAGCGGTACAGCACGCCTGCGGTGGCGTGGGCGCCGGTAGACAGGTGCGAGGCGCGGGTCTCGAACTCGGCCACGCGGCAGCCGTTGGTGGCCTCCACCAGCGACTTGTCGCAGCCCAGGGTGAATTCCTGCTGGGCCACCGTCACGCCCGCGCCGACGTAGGGCAGCCAACGGCCCATCGCACGGCCCAGCGTCACATCGAAGGTGCCCGAACGGGTCACCGCGTCCTTGCCGTAGTACGGGCTGTACCGGTGCTGCTCACGATCCTTCCAGTCACGGCTGACGTTGCCGAACGACAGCGCGCCTTCAACGCCGACCACGATGTTGTTGTCGAACTGCCAGCGACGGCCACCCTGCACGCCGCCGGTGAAGCCGCGCACGCTCTTTTCCGAGGCGTTGGCATTGCTGCGGTCCTTGCTGTGCCCCTCGCCATGCGAGGCCTGGGCACCCAGGTAGAAGCCGTCCCAGTCGGTGGTCGCGGCCGTAGCGGTGCCCGACAGCATCAGGGCTGCAGTGGTGATGATCAGTGCTTTCATTGGGATTTCCTACGTTGGGGGATGAAGCGGGGGCGTAGGAAAACCGATGTGGGCGAGTGAAAACATACAACGAATTGCAAAGTCCGATTACGACAAGGACTCAAGCCTGCTTGAGGCGCCTGCGTTCATCAACGGTTGAATCCCGGCCGGCGAAAACACCCGGAAAGTGGGAATCCATGGCGACAGGAATGCCTGAAAGACGAAAGGCCGCGCGAGCGCGGCCTTTCGTGTTCTGCGGTATGGCTTACTTCAGTGCCTTGAAGCGCAGGCGCTTCGGCGCGGCGTCGTCGCCCATGCGGCGGCGCTTGTCTTCTTCGTACTCACGGTAGTTGCCCTGGAAGAACTCCACGTGCGAGTCGCCTTCGAACGCCAGGATGTGGGTCGCGATGCGATCCAGGAACCAGCGGTCATGCGAAATGACGAAGGTGTTGCCCGGGAACTCCAGCAGCGCATCTTCCAGCGCACGCAGGGTTTCGATGTCCAGATCGTTGGACGGTTCGTCGAGCAGCAGCACGTTGCCACCCTGCAGCAGGGTCTTGGCCATGTGCAGGCGGCCACGCTCACCACCGGACAGCGAACCAACCATCTTCTGCTGGTCCTGGCCCTTGAAGTTGAAGCGGCCGATGTAGGCGCGCGACTGGATCTCGATGCCGTTGATGTTGAGGATGTCCAGGCCGCCCGCGATTTCCTGGAAGACGTTGTGGTTGCCTTCCAGCGCGTCGCGGCTCTGGTCCACGTAGGACAGCTTCACGGTCGGGCCGACCACGATCTCGCCGGTATCCGGCTTTTCCTGGCCAGTGATCATCTTGAACAGGGTCGACTTACCGGCACCGTTCGGGCCGATGATGCCGACGATGGCGCCGGCCGGCACCAGGAAGCTCAGGTTGTCGAACAGCAGGCGGTCGCCGAACTTCTTGGAGACGTTCTTGAACTCCATCACCGCATTGCCCAGGCGCTCGCCCGGCGGGATGAAGATTTCATTGGTCTCGTTGCGCTTCTGGTAATCGACCGACTGCAGCTCTTCCAGGCGGGCCAGACGGGCCTTGCCCTTGGTGCGGCCGCCCTTGGCGTTCTGGCGCGACCATTCCAGTTCCTTCTGGATCGCCTTCTGGCGGGCCTTTTCCTGGTTGTCTTCCTGCTTCAGGCGCTCATCCTTCTGGGTCAGCCAGTCGGTGTAGTTGCCCTTCCACGGAATGCCGCGGCCGCGGTCCAGTTCCAGGATCCACTCGGCGGCGTTGTCCAGGAAGTAGCGATCGTGGGTAACGGCCACCACGGTGCCGGTGTAGCGCGCCAGGAACTGTTCCAGCCATTCCACCGACTCGGCGTCGAGGTGGTTGGTCGGTTCGTCGAGCAGCAGCATGTCCGGCTTCTGCAGCAGCAGGCGGCACAGCGCCACGCGGCGCTTTTCACCACCGGACAGCTTGCCGACCACGGCATCCCACGGCGGCAGGCGCAGCGCATCGGCGGCCACGTCCAGCTGGTTTTCCAGGGTGTGCGCGTCGCCAGCGGCCAGGATCGCCTCCAGGCGCTCCTGTTCCTTGGCCAGCGCGTCGAAGTCGGCGCCTTCCTCGGCGTAGGCCAGGTACACCGCGTCCAGCGCGGCCTGGGCCTGCAGCACTTCGCCCACGCCTTCCTCGACCGCTTCACGCACGGTCTTGGTCGGGTCCAGTTCCGGTTCCTGCGCCAGGTAGCCGACCTTGATGCCCGGCTGCGGGCGGGCTTCGCCCTCGAAATCGGTGTCCACGCCGGCCATGATCTTCAGCACGGTGGACTTGCCGGCGCCGTTCAGGCCCAGCAGGCCGATCTTCGCGCCCGGGAAGAAGGACAGCGAGATGTCCTTGATGATCTGCCGCTTGGGCGGGACCACCTTGGACACGCGGTTCATGGTGTAGATGTATTGCGAGGACATGCGGTCTCCGTAGGCGCGGCCCTGCACCCGGTCCGTCACGGGAACATCCCGTTGCGGCAGCGGGCACAGACTGAAATGGAATACCGCCAATTATAGCCGGAACCGGTTACCGGCCGCGCCGGGCAGGAGCGCCGGGGCTGGCCGCGGCCTGAATACTTCGTCACAGTCCTGCAGCGGGAAGCGTTTCCAGCCGGAAACGGTTCAGATCGGGTGCGCAATATGGGCTCACCACCCACCCAAGCAGAGGTCTGACATGCGCATCAATCGAGTAATGGCCAGCGCCGTGGCCTCTGTGCTGGCGCTGGGCGCCGTGGCCCCGGCCTTCGCCGACAACGACCACCGCCGCGACCACGATCGCCGCGAATGGCGCGAGGACCGCCGCGAGTGGCGCCAGGATCGCCGTGACTGGGAGCGCGACCGCCGCGAGGCCCGGCGCGACTACCGCCAGGATCGCCGCGAGTGGCACCGCGACCATGACCGCTACTACCGCCCGGCCCCGCCGCGCGTGGTCTATCGCCCTGCGCCGCCGCCGCGTTACGGCAGCTACGGCTGGCGGGTCGGCTCCCCCTATCGCAATTACTACTCCGGCCCGGTCTACGTGGTGAACGACTACCCGCGCTACCACCTGCGTCGCCCGCCGTATGGCCACCACTGGATCCGCGATGACCGCGGCAACATGCTGCTGGTGGCCATCGCCACCGGTGTGATCGCCCAGTACGTGCTCAGCAACCGCTGAGGATCGCGGCCGGGGTCGGATCCCTTTCCAAACGGAAAGGGCTCTGACCCCACAGCATCAATCGAAACCATACGGGGCCGGATTCCTTCGGGGATGCCGGCCCCGTCCGTTTCGGCCCCAGCAGGCCGGTGCGGGGCTACAATCGGGGGCTGAGTCGTACCCCTTTTCCCTGCCTGCTGGAGTACCCGATGTTCCCGCGTGACGTCCGCATCGAATCCTACGATCCCGAACTGGCCAAGGCCATCGCCGCTGAGACCCAGCGCCAGGAAGACCACGTCGAGCTGATCGCCAGCGAGAACTACACCAGCCCGGCGGTGATGGAAGCCCAGGGCAGCCAGCTGACCAACAAGTACGCCGAAGGCTACCCGGGCAAGCGCTACTACGGTGGCTGCGAATACGTGGACATCGCCGAGCAGCTGGCGATCGACCGCCTGAAGCAGCTGTTCGGCGCCGACTACGCCAACGTGCAGCCGCACAGCGGCTCGCAGGCCAACCAGGCCGTGTACTTCGCCCTGCTGCAGCCGGGTGACACCATCCTCGGCATGAGCCTGGCCCACGGCGGCCACCTCACCCACGGTGCCAAGGTGAACGCCTCGGGCAAGCTGTTCAACGCTGTGCAGTACGGCGTGAACGACCAGGGCCTGATCGATTACGACGAAGTCGAGCGCCTGGCCCTTGAGCACAAGCCGAAGATGGTCGTGGCTGGCTTCTCGGCCTACTCGCAGGTGATCGACTGGGCGCGCTTCCGCGCCATCGCCGACAAGGTCGGTGCCTACCTGTTCGTCGACATGGCCCACGTCGCCGGCCTGGTCGCCGCAGGCGTCTACCCGAGCCCGCTGGAACACGCCCACGTGGTCACCTCGACCACCCACAAGACCCTGCGCGGCCCGCGCGGCGGCATCATCGTCGCCAAGGGCGCCGACGAAGACCTGGTCAAGAAGCTGCAGTCGATCGTGTTCCCGGGCATCCAGGGTGGTCCGCTGATGCACGTCATCGCCGGCAAGGCCGTGGCCTTCAAGGAAGCGCTGGAACCGGGCTTCAAGGCCTACCAGCAGCAGGTAGTGAAGAACGCGCAGGCGATGGCCAACACGCTGATCGCGCGTGGCTACAAGATCGTCTCCGGCGGCACCCAGAACCACCTCATGCTGGTCGACATGATCGGCAAGGACGTGTCCGGCAAGGACGCGGAAGCCGCGCTGGGCAAGGCCCACATCACCGTCAACAAGAACTCGGTGCCGAACGACCCGCGTTCGCCGTTCGTCACTTCGGGCCTGCGCCTGGGCACCCCGGCGGTGACCACCCGTGGTTACGTCGAACAGGACTGCGTGGACCTGGCCAACTGGATCGCCGACGTGCTCGATGCGCCGGCCGATGACGCCGTCATCGCCCGCGTGCGCGATGCCGTCAGCGCGCAGTGCCGCAAGTACCCGGTCTACGGCTGATCGAAGCAGGGGTCGGATCCCTTCCCGCAGGGAAGGGCTCTGACCCCGTCATCAGGAATCCCGCGCATGGATGAGCGCCACCTCAAATACCTCTACACCGCGCTGGCGGTGCTGTTTGGCCTGCCCAGCTTGGCGATGGGCGGCGCGGCGGCGACGATGCTGCTGCTGATGGGGCTGGGCCAGTTCGGCCATGGCACGCTGGCCTCGGTGACGGTGATGCCGCTGTGGGGCCTGGCCGGCATTGCCGGCTGCCTGGCCTGGTTGTGGCTCAGCGCGGGTTTTCTGCTGCAGGGGCGTGCCGGGCTGCACGTGCACCGCCTCTGGTGGTGGATGCTGCTGGCGGGCGGTCTCGCCGCCTTGCCCCCGCTGGGGCTGGCGCTGTGGTGGGGCATCGCCGTGAACGGCGAAGGCATCGGCTTGTTGCTGTTGGGCCCGTCGATGCTGGTGCCGGCTGCGATGCTGGTGTGGATCAAACGCCGCGCATGACGCGGCCCATGGAAGGAAACCGAACGCATGGATGAGCGTCTGCACAAACGCTGGATGGCCATTGCCGGCCTGTTGGTGGGCCTGCCCACGGTGGCCGCCGGAGGCACGGGTGCCGTGCTGGGTCTGATGGTCGTATGGGATGGCAAGTACCTGACGGGCGACGAGCACAGGATCCTGCTGTTGTGGTCGTCGGCCGGGATCATCGGCCTGCTGTCGTGGTTGTGGCTGAGCGGCCTGTTCCTGTGGCGCGGTGTTACCGGCCTGCGCCAATCGCCGATTGTCGCCTGGATAGGCCTGGCGCTGGGAAGCCTGGCCGCGCTGGGCGTGGTCGCCGCCACGCTGTACTTTACCTTCAAGCGCGGGGAGATCTCGACCCTGGCCTTCCTCGGGTTCGGCCCGCCGCTGCTGGTGATGGCAGGGCATCTGGCGTGGTTGCGTTGGCGGTCGTAAGCGTCCACTGCCCCGCACAGCTCACTTTCAGACAATTTGCATGGTGGTGAGAAGATCGCCTGCCTAACCTCCCCATGGTCTTCATTACCGTGGGGAAACCATGAATTCGACGGGTCGCCGAAAGGGCGTCGGACTGCTTCTGCATCTCCTGCTCTTTTCCATTCCCTGCGCGCTGGCTGGCCTGTTGGGTTCGCTGCTGCTGATGCTAGGGGTATGGGCGCATGGCGGTGACAACAGCGCAGTTCTTGGATTGCTTGCGATGTGGGGTCTGCTGTCTGTGACGGCGATCCCGCCTGTTTACCAGCTCATAAACACGTGGCATATGCGCGGACCGGATGGATTGAAGCCCGCCGCGCCAGTGCTGGGGACGCTGTTTCTAGTGTCAGCTGCTCAGGCTGTTTCCGCGTTGGTGATAACAGTTTCAAGTTTTGGAGTGGATCCGATACTGCTGATACTGGCAATCGGTTGGGGGGCTCCCTGGATCAGCCTCGCCTGCCACTTCCGATGGCTGTCGAAAGCCAGCGGGCCAGTCAAGTGAAGCGGAGTTTGTTGGTCGGGCCCTTCTCAAGTGCTTTTGCGACACTGTCAAAACCCTTCCGGCAGGTATTCCCCTGAGCCAGGCGTTCCGATTCGCCTTCGGCGTGGTCGCCGCCACCCTGTAGATCACCGTCAAGCAATGAGATACATCGATGCCGGCGTTACTCGGGCATGGGCTGCGGCTGCTTGTGATGGCGGGGCATCCAGCGTGGCTGCGCTGGGGATCGCGAACGTCGACTCTCCCGCACAGCTCACTTTCAGACAATTTGCATGGTGGTGAGAAGACCGTCTGCCTAACCTCCCCATGGTCTTCATTCTGGGGGGAAACCCATGAATACCCTGGTTCACCAAAAACGCATCAGGTTGCGTTTGCATCTGCTGTTGTTTTCCATTCCATGTGCTCTGGCGGGCGTGCTGGTCGCGCTGGTGCTTTTGATGATCTGGATCAGCCGCCAGTCGTCGGAGGCGTTTCTGATGGCTATCGCAAACTGGTCGGTCATGTCGGTGTGGAGCGCCTACGCAGCACTGATGCTGGCCAACACTTGGCGAACCGCTGGAGCGCAAGGGCTGCATGCCAGGAAAAGTTGGTTGGAGGCTCTCTCCATCGTTTCTGCCCTCCAAGCGGCCGCGGCCGTCGCGATGCTCTTCACGGCAACTGGTTGGGACCCCGGGCTTCTGCTGGCTGCGCCAGTTTTGATCATCATCGGCGCCCCATGGGCCAGTTTGAGCTGGCATTTGCGGTGGCTTTCAAGGCTGGAGGAATGACCGATTCGGCTTGTACGCCGTCGATGTCCGGTCGGAAGGCCTGGTTGAGCGGGTAGCCCAGACCTCGCTGGATGCTCTGATTGGCCGAAATGCAGGCGCTTGCGCGCAGACAGCATTTGCTGCGGGGCCCTTTCTCAGGTACCTTTGCGACGCTGCCATGACCGTGGCAATAGGTACTTTCCTGAGCCAGGCGTTCCATGCACTGCCCCTTCTGCCAACATGCCGATACCCGGGTCATCGACTCGCGCGTCTCCGAAGACGGCGCGACGATCCGTCGTCGGCGTGAATGCGAAGCCTGCGGCGAGCGCTTCAGCACCATGGAAACGGTCGAACTGAAGCTGCCCGCCATCGTCAAGAGCGATGGCACCCGCGAGGCGTTCGACCAGCGCAAGGTGCGTGCAGGCTTCGACCGCGCGCTGCAGAAGCGTGCGGTGGCCGAAGACAAGATCGAAGCGGCGGTGCGTGCGGTGGTCCATCAGCTGCGCATCAGCGGCGAGCGCGAAGTGCCCTCGATCAAGGTCGGCGAGTTCGTGATGAACGAACTGCGCAAGCTGGACCATGTCGGCTATGTGCGTTTTGCTTCGGTCTACCGCAGCTTCGAGGACGTGGCCGATTTCCGCGAAGAGATCGAGAAGCTCGAGCGCGACCTGCCGTCCAGTACCGAACAGCTGCAGCTGCTGGGCGACGTGATCGCCCTGACCAAGAAGAAGAAGGGCTGACCGCCCCGGTAGATGCCAACCTTGGTTGGCGCCCTACGCTTCATCCACGCATGGCGTGGATCTACTGAGCCGGGCAGGTAGTGGCGTGCATCCACACCAACGGCGCTACCATGGCCGCATGACCACCCCGTTTTCCGTCCTCGATCACCTGCACATGGCCAACGCACTGCGTCTGGCCGAGCGTGCCGCCTACACCACCCGCCCCAACCCGATGGTCGGCTGCGTGATCGCCCACGGCGAACGTGTGGTCGGGCTGGGCTGGCACCAGCGCGCCGGTGGACCGCACGCTGAGGTGTTCGCGCTGCGCGAGGCCGGCAGCGAGGCCCGCGGTGCCACCGCCTACGTCACCCTGGAACCCTGCGCACACTACGGTCGTACGCCGCCGTGTGCGCTGGCACTGATCGAAGCGGGCGTATCGCGTGTAGTCGCGGCGATGCGCGATCCGTTCCCGAAGGTCGATGGGGGTGGTTTCGATCTGCTGCGGAATGCCGGCATCGAGGTCGCCGAAGGGCTGATGGCGGCGCAGGCGCGTGAGCTCAACAAGGGTTTCCTGTCACGCGTGGAGCGCAACCGGCCGTGGTTGCGGGTGAAGCTGGCCGCCAGCCTCGACGGCCGTACCGCAATGGCCGATGGCAGCTCGAAGTGGATCACTGGCCCGGCTGCGCGCGAAGACGTTCAGCACTGGCGGGCACGCGCCGGCGCGATCCTGACCGGCGCCGACACGGTGCTGGCCGACGACCCGATGCTGACCGTGCGCCTGGCCGGTACCGAGGTGATGCCGCCATTGCGCGTGGTGCTGGATTCGCGCCTGCGTTCGCTGGAGTGCAGCCGCGTGCGCGAGGGCGGGGCACCGACGCTGTACCTGCACGCTGCTGCATTGAGTGCACCGGACGCGGCCGACGCAGAATTTGCCAGCGTACCCAGCGTTGACGGCCGTCTCGATCTTGGCGCGGTGCTGGCACTGCTGGCCGAACGCGGCATCAACGAAGTGCATACCGAAGCCGGCGCGACGCTGGCCGGTGCCTTGCTGCGCGGCGGCTGGGTGGACGAACTGCTGCTGTATCAGGCGCCCACGCTGCTGGGCGATAATGGTCGTCCGCTGCTGGCCGGTCTCGGCATCAATGCCATGGACCAGCAGCGTCGCCTGCGTGTGGTTGACCAGCGCCAGGTCGGCGAGGACATCAGGCTGCTTCTGCGCCCGTGAGGGAATGACGCAGAGCATGGGCTACGTCCTTGTCGTCAGGCGTCTTCGTCGTCTTCTTCGCCGACCGGGCACTGGCCCTTCCACTGCTGCTTCCACAGCGCATGCAGGTTGCGGCAGTACGCGCCCAGTGCGTCGCCCGGCAGGTTCTTCGCCTTCAATCGCAACTGGTGACGGGTAAAACCGTCGTCGTACTCATGGGGCAATACCAGCACGGCACACTGATCGTGATACATCAGGAACGCGTGGCAGTCGTCGTCTTCGCTCATCCACGCATCCAGCTGCCTGTCGCTCAGCAGGGTTGACTCGAAGGCAACCGCTGGGATGACCGAGAAGGTCGTAATCCTGGACTTGGGTACTTTGGCTTGCCCGCATGCCACCAGCGCCAGCAACATGACCATGGTCGACGTCGTGCGGTGTTTCATGCGGTTGCCCCGATGGAAGAGGGCAACAGCATTGACCATGCAGGCCGTACAGGGCCATGCAACGGTTCTGAAAGTGCGGATGCAGCCGTCATCCACGACCGGGAGCCGAGCGTGGGCTCGGCTCTACACGTGCCTCACGCGCACGCGTCGGTCCACATCATCTCGGCGATCGGGCGCAGTGCCTTGCACTCCTGCGTCATCTCATCGGCCGACTGCACCTGGGCCTTGGCCTTCAGTTCCTCGGCCATCGCGTCCACGCCGCTGATCTGGTCGGGTGCAGTTTTGGCCACGCAGGCACGGTGCTGCTGCAGCAGCAGGTCGCAGCCCGGGACGCCGGTCACCTTCGGCGCGTTGGCCGCCTGCGCGTCCTGCATCCAGTCCTCGAACGGTGCCAGCGCACCGGCCACGGTGCCCACCAGATCATCGAAATTGCCGCTGTACCAGTAGCCGTTGTCCTTGGCCGGGTACAGGGTGAAGGTGCCGTTGACCGGCACGCGCGTACCGCTCTGCAGCGCCTGGGTGTAGGCGTCGGTGAACTGCTTGCGCGAGGCCGGGCTGGCATCGTCGGCCAGGCTGGCGGCGAACAGCGGGCGGACCTTGCCCAGGTCGGGCAGCTGGCAGCTGTAGGTGATCCGCGCCAGCTTCTGGTCGTCAACGTATTCGTTGTCTTCGATCACGCTCTTGGTGGCGCGGCACTTCGAATCACGCAGCGCCTTGGCATACAGCGCTTCGGTGGTCGCAGCGTCGACCTTGGCGCCGGTGCTGGCCAGTACGGTCTGCCAGGGCTCGGCCAATGCCTTGGCCAGCGCACCCGGGTTGGGGGTCACGGCATCCTGGCCCTCGAATGCCGGCTTCAGTGCATCGTTGAGCGTGCGTGTGGCGGCCGCGTCGTCTTCCAGCAGCACGCGTGCGTACAGGTCGAAGGCCTGCTCGGGCGTCAGTTGGGCCGGTGCAGCGCTGGCAATCAGCGGGGCGCACAGCAGCACGCTGGCCAGAAGGGTACGGGTGGGGGTCTTCATGACGGTGTTTTCCTGTTCCAGAGGCGCGCAAGCCTAGCGCATCTGCCCACACTTTCGATGGCGTGATGGGGTCACGTGGCGGCGTACAGCGGCCAAAAAAACGGGCCCCTTGCGGGGCCCGTTCGATCGCACGACGAGGAGCGATCGTTGGATCAGAAGCTGGCGCGGACGCCGGCCGAGTACTGGGTGACATCGCGGTAGCCGGAGATCTCGCCCACCAGACCCCAGGTCTTGGTGAAGTTGATCTGGCCACCGATGGTGCCGACCCAGGTGCCCTTGTAGTTGTTGCCGCCGTCCATGTAACCGGCCTTGGCCCAGGCTTCGGTCATGCGCGACGGCTTGCCGCGGATGCCCATGGTGGCGCGGGCCAGGTTGGTGTGGTCCTTGTAGCGGTCGCTGTAGCCGTCATAACGATCGGTCAGCTCAGCGTTCTGGCGCACCCAGGCGATGTCGGCGGTGAAGTCGACGCGGTCGGTCCACGGCATGTGGTAGCCGATGCCCAGCTCCGGCTGATTCAGTTCAACCTTCAGCGAACCGTCGCTGTAGTGGTAGGTCTTGCTGGTGCGCGACCAGCCACCGAACACGTAGACCTGCTCGGCCACGGCCACAGAGCCACGCAGGTAGCCACCGTCAACCTTCGGGTCGTCCAGTGCGTTGTCGTCAACCTTGACCTGCGTCCAGCCGCCTTCGACGTAGGTGTAGCTCAGGGCGTCAGCCGAAGCCGTGAACGGAGCGGCGGCCAGCAGAGCGGCCACGATCAGGATCTTGCGCATGGGAATTCCTGTGAATTTCAGTCCATTGGCGGACCCGCCCTCCGGGCGGCCCGTGGCGACCTCATGTCGTCCGGTGAAGGATTTTAATGAAAGTTTTACAAAATGCGAGCGACGGCCGTCACAAGCTGCGGCAGGCTTGGCCGGGGGCGGATCCGTTTCCCGCTGGGAAACGGCTCTGACCCGCAGTGCTGCTACGGGGCCACTGGGCCATGGGGTCGGAGCCCTTTCCTGCGGAATGGGGTCCGACCCCGTTCAGCGGGGGCTGGTACACTACGCCGGCCGGTTCGCCGGTACACAAACGTCTTCAGGGCGGGGTGCAATTCCCCACCGGCGGTAGGTGCGCAAGCACGAGCCCGCGAGCGCCCCGGCATTACCGCCGGGGGTCAGCAGATCCGGTCCAATGCCGGAGCCGACGGTATAGTCCGGATGAAAGAAGACGGTGCTACAGGGCCTTTGTGGCCCTGCGCCCGCCTGTTTGCCTTGCGGCGTTTTTCGCTCACTTTTCGCGGAGAACGTTTCTTGTTTACTGGAATCATCGAAGGCGTCGGCCGTCTGGCCGCACGCGAATCCATCGGCGGCGATGTCCGCTTCACCTTCAATGTCGGAAACCTGCCGTTCGACAACGTGCAGATGGGCGAGAGCATTGCCATCAACGGCGTCTGCCTCACCGTCATCGCATTCGACGCCAGCAGCTTCCAGGCCGATGCCTCTACCGAGACCCTGGGCCTGACCACGCTGGGCCAGCTGGACGAGGGCGCGGTCATCAACCTGGAACGCGCGATGCGCCCGACCGACCGCCTCGGCGGCCATCTGGTCAGCGGCCACGTCGACGGCCTCGGCCAGGTGCTGTCCATCCACGAAGACGCGCGTGCCCAGCGTTGGCGTTTCGCCGCGCCGGCCGCGCTGCGCCGCTACATCGCCAAGAAGGGCTCGATCTGCGTGGACGGCGTCAGCCTCACCGTCAACGAAGTGGATGATGAGGGCTTCGAAGTCGCCCTGATCCCGCACACGGTGGCCAACACCGCCTTCTCCGCCGCGGGCGTGGGCAGTGCGGTCAACCTTGAAATCGACCTGGTGGCCCGATACGTGGAGCGCCTGATCAGTGTGCCGGCCAACGGTCAGCACCCGCATGGAGATGCAGCATGAATTTCGCCCCGATTCCGGAGATCCTGGAAGACATCCGCCTGGGCCGCATGGTCGTCATCGTCGATGACGAAGACCGCGAGAACGAAGGCGACCTGATCATGGCCGCCGAGCTGGTCAAGGCCAGCGACATCAACTTCATGGTCACCCATGGCCGTGGCCTGGTGTGCCTGCCGCTGAACCGTACCCGCGCCGCCGATCTCGGCCTGGCGCCGATGGTGCAGGCCAATACCGCCCAGTTCCAGACCAATTTCACGGTCAGCATCGAGGCCGCCGAGGGTGTCACCACCGGTATCTCGGCGCATGACCGCGCGCACACCATCCGTACCGCAGTGAAGCCCAACGCCAAGCCGTCGGACCTGCACCAGCCGGGCCATATCTTCCCGCTGATCGCCCAGCCGGGCGGCGTGCTGACCCGCGCCGGCCACACCGAGGCCGCCGTGGATCTGGCCATGCTGGCCGGGCTGGAACCGGCCGGTGTGCTGGTGGAGATCCTGAACCCGGATGGCAGCATGGCGCGCCGCCCGGAGCTGGAAGTGTTCGCCCGCGAGCACGGCCTGAAGATGGGCTCCATCGCCGACCTGATCGCCTACCGCCTGGCCACCGAAAAGACCGTCGAGCGCGTGGATGAGCGCGAGATCGACACCGAGTTCGGCCCGTTCAAGCTGGTGACCTACCGCGACCGCATCGCCCACGACCTGCATTTCGCCCTGGTCCGTGGCACGCCGGATGCGGACACCCCGACCCTGGTGCGTGTTCAGGTGGAAAACCCGCTGGCCGACCTGCTGCACTGGCGCCGTGACGACTTCGGCGTGGCCGCCACCGATGCCCTGCGCGCGATCGATGCCGAAGGCGCTGGTGTGATGGTGGTGCTGCAGGCCCCGCGCGACGGTGAAGCCCTGCTGGCCCGCCTGCGCCAGCAGCCGGCGCCGGTGGTGCCGGGCAAGGACAAGGACGTGGGCCAGTGGCGCCGCAACGGTGCCGGCGCACAGATCCTGTCCGACCTGGGCCTGGGCAAGCTGCGCGTGCTGGGCACCCCGCGCCGCCAGATCGGCCTGGCCGGGTACGGCCTGGAAGTGGTGGAGACGGTCACCCCGTAACCCCCTTGGTGGGGGGGCCCCCCGGGGGGGCCCCCCCCCCCCCCCCCGGGGGGGGGGGGGGGGGGGCCCCCCGGGGGGGGGGGGGGGGGGGGGGGGGGGGCCCCCCCCACCCCCGCCACT
>NZ_JBJNRH010000013.1:123183-124384 GCF_045809185.1 Nocardiopsis yanglingensis
TGTGCCGACCAACGGTCGGCACCCACCGTCCGCCCTCTGGTGGGTGCCGACTATGCCCTACCTGTGGTGGGTGCCGACCGTTGGTCGGCACACCCTGCAAGCCCCCGCCAGCCACGGCCGGGGCCCATCCACGCTAGAATTACCCCCTTATCGAGTCCCCCAAGCCGCATATGAGCCACTTCGAAGGCGATCTTCGCACTCCCGAATCGGCGCGCTTCGCCATCCTGGCCAGCCGCTGGAATGCCCGCATCACCGACACGCTGGTCGCTGGCGCCCGCCAGAGCCTGGCCGGCAACGGCATCACCGAAGCCAACATCGACGTGATCCGCGTGCCGGGTGCCTGGGAACTGCCGCTGGTGGCCGCGCGCCTGGCCGCCGCCCATGAACACGCCGCCATCCTCACCCTGGGCTGCGTGATCCGTGGCGATACCCGTCACTACGAACACGTGGCCGACCGCTGCGCCGAAGGCCTGATGCGCGTGCAGCTGGACTTCGGCGTGCCGGTGCTGAACGGCGTGCTGGCGGTGGAACGCGTTGAAGACGCCGAGGCCCGCGCAGGCGGGAGCCACGGCAACAAGGGCGAGGAAGTCGCACTCGCCGCATTGGAAATGGTCAATCTTCTGGAGCAGCTGCCATGAACAAGAACACCCAGGGCAAGCCCTCCGGTAAACCCGTCCGCCGCGATGGCGTCGATCCGGTGCTGCGCTCGCGCGCCCGCCGTCGTGCCGTGCAGGCCATCTACGCCTGGCAGATCTCCGGCGGCAACGCACAGTCGCTGATCGCCCAGTTCGCCCATGAGCAGGCCCGTGAAATCGCCGACCTGGCCTACTTCGAGGCGCTGCTGCACGGCGTGCTCGACAACCGTCGCGACATCGACGAAGCCCTCGGCCCGTACCTGGACCGTGGCATCGAGGAAGTGGACGCGATCGAACGCGCGGTGCTGCGCCTGGCCGCCTACGAGCTGCGTTACCGCCTGGACGTGCCGTACCGCGTGGTGATCAACGAGGCCATCGAATCAGCCAAGCGCTTCGGTTCCGAGCACGGCCACACCTACGTCAACGGCGTGCTGGATCGTGCCGCCGTGGAATGGCGCAAGGTCGAATCGGGTCACTGACCCACCTGTGGTAGTGGCGGGCGCCGGGCGGCCCCCCCCCCCACGCCGGGGGTTGGGGGCCCCCCCCCCCCCCCCCCCCCCCCCCCC
>NZ_JBJNRH010000013.1:124394-149266 GCF_045809185.1 Nocardiopsis yanglingensis
GGTGGGGGGGGTGTGGGGGGGGGGGGGGGGGGGGGTGGGGGCGGGGGGGGGGGGGGGGCCCCCCCCCCCCCCCCCCGCCACTACCGCCCACCGCGCACTGCGCGGCACGTACAACAGCGGGAACGCCCCATGTCCCTGGCCGAATTCGCCCTCATCGACCGCATCCGCGCCCGCACCCTCGAGCGCGACGACATCCTTCTCGGCATCGGCGACGACGCCGCGCTGCTGCAGCCGCGTGCCAATGAGCAACTGGTGGTCACCGCCGACACGCTCAACAGTGGTGTGCACTTCCCGGTGGAAACCCCGGCCTTCGACATCGGCTGGAAGACCCTGGCGGTCAATCTGTCGGACCTCGCCGCGATGGGCGCGCGCCCGGCGTGGTGCACGCTGGCGTTGTCGCTGCCGGAAGCCTCTGAAGACTGGATCGACGCCTTCGCCGATGGCTTCTTTGCCTTGGCCGATCAGCACGACATCGCACTGATCGGCGGTGACACCACGCGCGGTCCGTTGTCGCTGTCGGTGACCGCGATGGGCCAGGTGGGACGTGGCCAGGCGCTGCGCCGCGACCGCGCACAGGTAGGCGATGACATCTGGGTGAGCGGTACGCTGGGCGACGCCGCCGGTGCGCTGCGCCTGTGGCAACAAGCTGCGCTAAGCATCGCCACCGCCACGCTGCTGGCCGACTACGAAAGCCTGCGTCTGCGCCTGCTGCGGCCGACGCCGCGGGTCACCCTGGGCCTGCGCCTGCGTGCATTCGCGCATGCCGCGGTGGATGTATCCGACGGCCTGCTGGCCGACCTTGGCCACATCGCCACGCGCAGCAACGTGGCCGCGCACGTCGATGCCGATTCGCTGCCGATCTCACACGCGCTGCGTGAACTGCTCGGCCGCGACGATGCGCGCGACTGCGCACTGCGCGGTGGCGACGACTACGAGCTGTGCTTCACCGCTGCCGCCGACCAGCGCGACGCGCTGCATTACCTGGCCGAATCGCTGGACGTGCCGCTTACCCGCATCGGCCGCATCGCCGAAGGGCAGGGCGTACACGTGGATGGCGAAGCCGCCGACGGCGGCTACCAGCACTTCGCATAGCAGCAGCGGTACTGCTCTGGTGGGTGCCAACCCTGGTTGGCACGGATGTGTCGACCAAGGTCGACACCTACCAAAGCGGGGGCGGAGCGGTATTGCTCTGGTAGGTGCCAACCTTGGTTGGCACGGATGTGTCGACCAAGGTCGACACCTACCAAAGCGGGGGCGGAGCGGTATTGCTCTGGTAGGTGCCAACCTTGGTTGGCACGAATGTGTCGACCAAGGTCGACACCTACCAAAGCGGGGGCGGAGCGGTATTGCTCTGGTAGGTACCAACCTTGGTTGGCACGGATGTGTCGACCAAGGTCGACACCTACCGAAGCGGGGGCGGAGCGGTATTGCTCTGGTAGGTGCCAACCTTGGTTGGCACGGATGTGTCGACCAAGGTTGAAACCTACCGAAGCGGGGGCGGAGCGGTATTGCTCTGGTAGGTGCCAACCTTGGTTGGCACGGATGTGTCGACCAAGGTCGACACGTACCAAAGCGGGGGCGGAGCGGTATTGCTCTGGTAGATGCCAACCTTGGTTGGCACGGATGTGTCGACCAAGGTCGACATCCACCCAGGTGGACGTGTATCCGCATCGCCCCGTGTTACGCCGCGTGTAACTGCACATCCACATACTCGGCCAGCCCACGGCAGGCCAGCAGCAGTCCTTCGCGCACGTCGTCGCCTACCTGCTGATCATCATCGCCATCCACGCGCACGCGTTCGGTGGCATGCAGCAGTTCCAGCAGCAACGTCAGGCCGGCATTGGCCCGGTCCGCACGTGCCATGGCCATGCATTGCCCCGATGTACGGCCCTTGTCTGGCCACGGCTGGCCGTCAGCACCCTCCACGTGGCGGATGCGCTGCAGGCACGCCAGCAAAGTGCTGCTGGAGGGCGCAGTGACGCCGTGCGTGGCACTGAGCGTGGTTTCCAGTGCGCGGGCGATGGTCTCGGGCAGCTGGTTGGCAGCTTCACCGAGGGTGGCGAACAGGTAAGGGTAGTGCGCGGCAGTCATGGCGGCATCCTTGTGCAGGAAACAAGGGGCCACCCCGCTTAACAGCGAGGGTGGCGGACGGTGCGTGGTTGCAATACCGGTGACCGATGTAGAAACGCCGGCGGGCACGAGGCCCCCGCGCACCGCCCGCCATGTAGGCATAGACGGAATGCCTGCCGACGCCGCCCAGGCACAGGGGAAGGAGGCGACGCCGGCAGGCAAGCGTAAACAACATCGATCAAACGGGATTGCAAGCCCGTGCCACCCGTTGTCGGTGGCGCCACATGATTTGCATGAAGCGCCCATGCTGCCAATGAGAATTGTTGGAAACTTCGAAAGAGTTGCAGATGTTCCGCTCGCACGGGAGCGCGTCAATTACGACAAACCGTGTAGAGCCGAGCCCATGCTCGGCTCATAGCGCAATGCACGAGGTTCAGCCCGATTTGGCCGCACAGCAGCCGAGCATGGCCTCGGCTCTACAGAACACGGCTCGCGCGTCAGGCTGCGCTCAAGGGGAGATCTTCGCCTCGGCATCGCGCGGCGTGCCGTAGTCGTCCAGCCACTGGAACGTCACCGACGTGGGCATCGCCGCGCCACTCGGAAGCGGCAGACGTACCTGCGCGCCCGGTGCAATCATCTCTGCTTCCACCTTGCGGCCGTCGGGCAGGGTCAGCGTGCTTACAGTCACGTGATACACGCTGGGATTGCTCACCAGCAGAGCACCGGCCTGCGCACGCCATTGCAGTTGCCCGGCGGCATCACGCGGCTTGCCGGGCAGGCCGGCCGGGCGGTGGAACAGCTTCACCCGGGTGCGCACGGCGAACTGCAGCAGGTTCTTGCCGGCGGCATCGGTGGGCTTGGGCGGAATATCCAGCAGGTTGAAGTAGAACACCGATTCACGATCCGTCGGCAGCGGTGTCTCCGACGGGCGCGGCGCGTAGGTAATGCGGTACGCCTGACCCTGGTGGGCCTGCAGCAGACGCGGGTCGGCCGGCGTCAGACGGAAGGGAGTGCGCACGTTTTCGGGGCGCGCATGGCTGTCGCCATCGTCAATCCAGACCTGCACCATGGCGGCCTTGTCGCCACCGTTGGTGGCCTTCACGGTTACATCGCGGCCCTGGGCCGCGTCATGCACGATACGCGTGCCCTGCAGCGTCACCGCTGCCGATGCCGGCAGCGCCAGGGCGCCAGCCAGCAGCGCGGTCATCCACGTCATTGCACGGATCTTCATCAGGTCATCCTCCAGTAAAGCGCGCCGCCACGGGGGGGGCGCGCAGGGGTGTGAGTTACTTGTAAAGCACGACGAAATCGCCCGAGGCGTTGGCCGTGCCGGCCGTGGCGTTCTTGCCCGGCGAGGAATACCAGGCGCTGTAGTCCAGCTGGCCCTTGCCGGCGGCCGGAATGTTCACCCACTGCAGCGGGTCTTCGCCCAGCTTCTGGTGGTTGCCCGAGGCGTCGTACAGCGCCACGCCCACGTTGCTGGCCGTGGAGGCGGCTGTCAGCGCCAGGTTACCGGTGCTGCCGTCCGGCGTGCCGCCAAAGCGCACACCCACTTCCTGCGGGGCGCCAGCGCCGGAGCAGTCCAGCAGGATGCTGAAGTTCTTCATGCCGGCACGCTCGGCTTCATTCACCCAGGCCACGTCCACCTTGCCCATCGGCACGGTGATGGTGCCGCCGGTGGCATCCACCGAGCAGGTACTGGTCATCAGCTCACCGGTGATTTCCAGCTTCTCGGCGAATGCGGCGGGAGACAGGGCCAGCGCAAGCGCGCCAGCGGTAATCAGGTTGAATCGGTTCGACATGGGAATGTCCTTGGTAGGGAAACAGGGGGATCCGCATGGGACGAGCCAGCGGATGCGCACAGTGTTCCCAGCCGGGCGGCAGGTGGATATGCAATTAGTTGCAAGGTGCTTGCAGGACAGTTGAGTCCGTGCTTGCGGTACAGCGTCCGGTTAAGAAGCGTCATTTCCGGCTGCGACAAGCTGTCGCATGCTGCGTTCGGTGCATCTGCAATGCATTCGATTGACTGCCGTCATGTGTTGAAAACAAGCCTGAATTGCGCCGAAACAGCGCAGTGGCTAAAAACCGCGTGGTTCCGTGGTGTGTTGTCGCTTTGCAACAAATTGCATGGGAAGCCGGCCGCGAGCTGTCTACGCTTCGGCCCACTTCGACTACGAGCGATGTCGCCTTCGGCCTCATCGAGTGACGCTAACCATGCACATGCGCCTCCTTCATCTCCGCACGCCGCATCGTTTTGCCAGCCGTCCGCTGGGGTTGGCGATTGCTGCCGCCGTGGCAATGGCCATTGCCGGTCATGCCCGTGCGCATGGCGATGAGCCCCTGCAGTTCAGCGAAGGCTTCCTGATTGGTGGTCGCGCCATCGACATGCAGCGCTACGCGCAGGGCAATCCCATGGAGCCGGGTGTGTATCCCTTGGACGTGGTGGTCAATGGCCAGTTCCACGACAAGCGCGATATCACCTTCGTGGCGGCGCCGGCACCTCTGGGTGCAACCCCGTGCCTGCCGGCCGGGCTGGTACGCCAGTTGCCGCTGAAGGAGATGTTCCTGGCCGAGCTGGACCAGGATGATGAAGGCTGCGTCGCGCTTCCCAGCCTGATCGACGGTGCCACGGTCGAGTTCGATGAAAGCAATCTGCAGCTTCTAGTGAACGTGCCACAGGCTGCGCAGGCGGGCGATGCGCGCGGCTACGTGGCACCTGCACAACGCGACCACGGCGTCACGGCCGCCTTCTTCGATTACAACATCAACCACAGCCGCAACCAGGGCCAGCAGGCGACCTATCTTGGGTTGAACACGGGCGTGAACCTGGGCGCGTGGCGGCTGCGTCATCGTTCGTCCTTCAGCCAGGGCAGCCATGGCTCGCGTCACGATGTGATCAGCAGCACGCTGCAGCGCGATCTTCCGGCATGGAATGCCCAGCTGCTGCTGGGGCAGGGTACGACCGGTGGCGAACTGTTCGAGTCGCTGTCGTTCACCGGTGTACGGGTGGCCAGCGATGAACGCATGCTGCCGGACTCGCTGCGTGGCTTTGCGCCGGTGGTGCAGGGCGTCGCCGAAACCAATGCGGTGGTCAGCATCCGCCAGAATGGCCACGTCATCCACGAAGTAAGCGTGGCGCCGGGTCCGTTCTCCATCGAAGATCTCTACCCGACCAATTTCGGTGGCGACCTGGACGTCACCGTCACCGAAGCCGACGGCCGCCAGCAGCAGTTCACCGTCAACTTCTCCGCAGTGCCGCAGGCGCTGCGGCCGGGCGCCAGCCGTTTCAGCGCCACCGCGGGCGAACTTCGCGACGCACGCGGTGTGCGTGAAGCACTGCGCTTTACCGAAGGTACTTACGCACGTGGCATCAGCAACCATTTCACCGCGCTGGGCGGGGTGCAGATTGCCGAAGGTTTCCAGTCCGCGCTGTTTGGCGGTGCAGTCAATACGCCGCTCGGTGCGTTCGGCGCCGACGTCACGCATTCGCGCGCACGTCTGGCCAATGGCGAACAGGTCAACGGCAACAGCTTCCGGTTGAACTACCAGCGCTACATCACCGCAACGGGTACCAACTTCGGTCTGGCAGCGCTGCGCTACAGCACGCGCGGCTATCTCTCCCTGAATGATTTCGCCCAGGCGTACAACGACGACTGGGGAATCAGTGGTCGTGCGCGCCAGCGCT
Source organism: Nocardiopsis yanglingensis (assembly GCF_045809185.1). NCBI lineage: Bacteria > Bacillati > Actinomycetota > Actinomycetes > Streptosporangiales > Nocardiopsidaceae > Nocardiopsis > Nocardiopsis yanglingensis. The sequence goes on from NZ_JBJNRH010000013.1 coordinate 130,150, forward strand.
TCCAGGTGAATTTCTCGCAGCGTATTGGCGAACGCAGCACGCTCTCGCTCAATGGCGGACAGGTGCGCTATTGGGACAGCGCGCAGCAGCACAACGATCTGCAGTTGCGCTTCCAGACCAGTATTGGCCGCGCCAATCTGAGCCTGTCTGCCATGCGTCTGCAGATGGGCGATGGCCGCCAGGACACCCGCTACGCGGCTACCTTCAGCATTCCGTTGGGCTCGGCCCCGCGCGCCCCGCGCTTGAGCGCACAGGTGGCCCATTCGGCGCGCAGTGATCAGGGGCAGCTGGGCCTGAACGGAACGCTGGGTGCTGATCAGCAGCTGAGTTACAGCCTGTCTGCCAGCGATTCCAGTGACGGGGCGGGCAGCGCCAATGCCTACGCGTCCTATCGTGGTGGGCGTGGCACGGTCACCGCAGGCTACAGCCGCTCGGGCGACTACAGCGCCTTCAACGCCAGCGCTGCCGGCAGCGTGGTGGTGCACCGCGATGGCATCAACTTCGGTGCGCCGGTGGGCGATGGCTTCGCGCTGGTACAGGCCGATGGCGCGCAGGGCGCTCGCATCGGCTATGGCGGCGACGTGCGCATCGGTCGCAACGGCTATGCGCTGCTGCCACACGTGAGCCCCTACCGCTGGAACCAGATCGAACTGGATCCGTCCGGCCTGCCGATGGATGTGGAACTGCTGCAGACCTCGCAGCGCATTGCGCCGACGGCAGGCAGCATCGTGCGGGTTGCGTTCAATGCCAAGCGCGAGCGCACGCTGTTCATTGATGCCACCGATGCGCTGGGTCAGCCGCTGCCGTTTGCGGCACGTATTGAAGACGAAGCGGGCCGTGCTTATGGCGCTGTCGGCCAGGGCGGCGTGATCCAGCTGCGTGGTGCGCCCGAACAGGGCCAACTGATCGTCGACCCGGACGGCCCGCATCGCTGCCGCCTGGAATACACCACCCCGGATGCCCCCGATGCCTATGGGCTGTCGTGGAGCCAGGCGGTGTGCACGCCGCTACCACCGCCCAGCCCTGGTCTGCAGGCAGCGCTCAACGCTGTAGCCGAGCCGATGCGCTGACTACTTTTCTTCCTTTTTTACCTTGGAGTCCCTCATGAATCTGCTCAACCGCGTCACCCTGGCCACCGTCCTGCTGGCCGCCGCACCGCTGGCTCTGGCCGACAGCGCCACCCTGACCATCACCGGCCGCGTCCTGCCTGGCACCTGCACGCTCACCGCCGCACCGATCGCGTTGGATCCGGTGAAGGCCAGCGACCTGACGCCCGGCGCCGATGCGCAGATCAAGGCCGGGACGCTGCAGTTCGCGGGCTGCGTGGGTGTGAACAAGGCGGTGTTGTCCTTCGCCGGTACGGCCGCCGATGGCGATGCCACGCGCTGGAAGAACACCGCTGCAAGCGATGCCGCCGAAGGCGTGTCGATCTCGCTGCTGTCCGGTACCACCGGCAGCAACTATCTGAAGGATGGTGACACCGGCATCGATGTGCCGGTGACCGGTGCAGCGGCGCGATACGACCTGCGTGCCGCCTACTTTCTGCCCACCGGCGAAGCGCCGAGCGCGGGTGAGGTTTCCACCGAGATCGTCGTGACCGCGGATTACGAGTAATCCTTCGTCGTATGAGATGCCAGGAGAAAGATGATGCTAATCCTAAGCAATGACAACGCAATGCCGTGCCGGAGCCGGTGGGTGGGAGGATGCATCGCGGACATTCCGCGGCGTCAGACTCCATGGATGCTGATGCCCATCCACGCCATGAAGGGATGGATCGTGACCAGTATCGTAACCATGATGGAACTTCTGCGCGCCCTCACGCGGTCGCGTGCCACCACAGCCATGGCTTCGCTGGCTATGTTGTTTTCTGGCGGAGCGGCTGCATGCACCGCATCGGTGCAGTTTCCCATTACTGCTGATCGGCAGAAGCCTGGGTATTCCGAGAACATTCAAATGCTCTTCGATGGCGGAACCAATGTTCCCTTTACAGGCTGCCGAGTGGGAGACCTGGAGTTGAGCGTTGAGATCTCGGGCCCCGGGCTACGCTGGGTGATGGATCTGGCTGACGTTCCGGTCTGGCCTGTGGATGGGCCGTTGCCGCTCTATGAAGTTGCTCCGGATTCGGCGCTGATCGGCTTCATGATCGGCCAGGGAGAACGTAAACCTCTGCGGATCGGCGAGAACGCTACGATCATTCAGAATCTTTGGGGGAGTGACAACATCATCGTCAATGCCTTTGTCTTTACCCGCGGCCAGAGAATGAGTGATACACAGCTCGAAGCATCGATGCGCATACGGTCAATTGCCTACCCGACGCTTGATACGACCGTTCCGATCAGTATCAAGATGGGGTTCCCGGCGACAACCTGCAGCATGAAGGATGTGTCAGAGACGTTGCAGGACGTGGGGGTGACGGAGTTGGCGAGCCCGGGCGACACCGCGAAGGAGAAGTCGGTTTCCTTTTCAATGGACTGCGGGGTCTCGCGACCACGTGCGGATGTTGCGCTGGCGGACGCAGGCGATTCAACCAACAGGGGCAGTATCCTGTCCGCAACTTCGGACTCCACCGCAGGTGGTGTACGAGTGCAGCTGTTGAGCGCAGGAACGGAGGTGCAGTTCGGCAAGCCGTGGTTCTTCAATCCAGGCGGTGGTGGCATCCATGACTTCACCTACACTGCGCGCTACATCCGCACCAACGAGCCTTTGCTGCCAGGCGTAATCAAGGGCGAAGCCGTACTTAATGTGGACTACTGGTAGCCTCCACTGGATCAGAGACTCGTGGCACGCCGTGTAAATAGGCCTTCCCAGGCACAGTCAGATCGGCGCGTGTATGTAATGGTCACGAGGCCTAATCGTGTGCAGTTCTGCGGGCGGCTTCTATTCTGCAGCCGCTCTGAAGGTGGCCCGGAGCTTCTTGCCGGCAAGGGTTGGCCTTCTCCAGAGGTCCCATCACGAACGTTAATGTCGCATGTGCAGCGATAATGTCGCATCTGACATTGCAACTAATTGCATGGTGGGTGTTCAACGCGACATCCACTATGCCGGTCTCGACAAAAGGAGACCTCAACATGCGATCCCATCAGATCCAGTACTCGGCGCTGGCCCTCGCACTGACGGCGGCACTCGCTGTTGGCATCCCCGTCCGTGCGCACGCACAGCAGGTCATCGCCGACGGTGACGCACAGACCCCGGCAGCGGGGGATTACAGCGCCACCGGCGTGGGCAACCACGCCTTCCATGCGCTCAACGGTGGCAGCATCGTGCCGTTGGGTGCGGTCAACGTGAGTGCGGATGGCGATGGTGCATCCGCGGCCCGTGCCGAAGGTGCTGGCAGCCGTATCGAACTGAATGGTTCAACCTTGGTCACCACCGGTTTTGGTGCCACCACGGCGCTGGCGACGACGGGCGGTGAACTGCATCTGACAGCGACCGACGTCATCAACAAGGGCACCGGCATGGGCGTTGTGGCGCATACCGGTAGCCAGGCCACGCTGCAGGATGTGAACATCCGCATGGAAGGCATGTCGTCAGTCGGCCTCGCCGGTGGCGGTGACATCAGCATGACCGGTGGCTCGATCTCGGCGATGGGGCTGGGTAGCCGCGCGGTGTCGGCCACCGGCGCGAACATGACCCTGACCGGCGTTGCGATTGAAGGCGCCTCGGGCATCTGGCTGGGGGACAGCAACCAGCTCGACCTTTCAGGAAGCACCGTGAAGGCCAGCGGTATTGCGTTGGACATCAATGGTCGCAGCAATGCGGTCACTGTGGCGGACTCCAGCTTCCACAGCACCGGCGACGGGACCGCAACCGTCAAGATGTTCTCCGATTCGACGTTGGCAATGGCACGCAGTTCCGTCATCAGCGAGGGTGATCGTGCGGTCGGCATCGATGCTCGAACCGGTACGGTGGATCTGGACCGTGTGAGTGTGACTACGTCCGGCGAGAGCAGTCACGGCCTGTATGCCGATTTCACTGGCGTCGGCGCCGGCCCGGTCATCACTGCGCGTGCGGCCCAGGTTCACACGACGGGCGCGGGTGCGATTGGTGCGGTCGCGCGCCAGGGCGGCAGCATCCACCTGGACGACAGCATCATCCGTACTGAAGGCCAGCAGGCCCATGGCGTGCTGACCGGGGGCTCCGGCGGGATGACGTTGACCCGTTCGCATGTTCGCACCGAAGGCGAGGGCGCCTGGGCTGCGGTGATCAATGACAACGGCAGCCTGGGCATCGACGGCAGTGCGCTGGAGAGCGTGCAGCATGGTGGTGTGTGGGTGCGCAGCAGCCGTGACGCTGGTTTGACGCTGTCCAACAACGCCTACGTATCGGGTGGCAATGGCATTGCCATCGCGCTGGATGCGGCGGTTGCGGGGCGTTTCGACGTGGTGATGCAGGGGCATTCGCAGATGGTGGGCGACATCGTCATCACGCCCGAGGACGAGGATGCCGGTCTGGTGCCGCAGTCCGATGTGCACGTGCGCCTGGCAGACGGGTCGCTGTGGCAGGGCACGTCCAACCTGGTGCAGACGATGGCGATTGAAAGCGGCAGCCAGTGGACACTGACCGGTGACGCCACGGTGGGCGAACTGAGCGTACTGAACAGTGGCGTGGCATTGTCCGACGGCAGTGGCCGATTCAACACCCTCACAGTGGACGGTGATCTGCACAGCGAGGGCGCGACATTCCTGTTCCAGGGCGCGTTGGGCGGTGACGACAGCGCCTTTGATCGCCTGCATGTGCGTGGCGATACCTCGGGAGATGCAAGCATTGCGGTGAAGAACATGGGTGGTGTTGGCGCTCAGACGACCGACGGCATCCAGCTGATCGAGGTGGATGGCGCGTCGCTGGCGACCTATGCGCTGGCCGGCCGCGCCGTGGGCGGCTCCTATGAGTACTTCCTGTTCAAGGGTGGCCTGACCGATCCCTCCGATGGCAACTGGTACCTGCGTTCGCAATGGTTCGATGTCTGCAAGGACAATCCGGCCGCACCGGGCTGTGTAATAGATCCGGTTGATCCGGTTGACCCCATCGACCCGGTGGACCCGGTGGACCCGGTGGATCCGGTGCCCGTACTGCGTCCGGAAGCTGGGGCGTACCTGGCCAACCAGTCGGCGGCCATCAACATGTTTTCCCATCGTCTGAACGATCGCATCGGTGCCGTCTCGCTGGATGAAGGTCGTGCCGCGTGGGCGCGCGTGGGCCGGCAGCAGGCGGACTTCAGCGCGGTCGGTGGTCAGCTGTCGATCGATGGCAATACGTCGGTGCTGCAGATCGGCAGCGACCTGCTTCGCCGAGGCAATGCCGCGTTCGGCGTGATGTTGGGCACGGGGCGTGCTGACAGCAGCGCAGTGTCCGACCTGACCGGCTACAGCGCCAAGGGTCGGGTGCGCGGCAGCGCAGTGGGCGTGTACGCTACCTGGTTGCAGGACGCCGAGGGTCTCACGGGTGCCTACGTGGATGGCAGCGTGCAGTACGGCCGCTTCGACAACAGCGTGCATGGCATTGGCCTGGAGCCGGAGCACTACGATTCGCGCATGGCCAGTGCGTCGCTGGAGACCGGCTACACCTTCGATGTGTGGCAGGGCACCGCCAGCGCACTGTATGTGCAGCCGCAGCTGCAGCTGAGCCATGTCGATTTCCGCGCCGATCGTCACGTGGAGAGCAATGGCACGGTGATCGACCACGCCGACGCGGGTGGTCTGAGCGGGCGTCTGGGCGTGCGCGTGTTCGGTCATGGGACTGCAGCCGGCAACACCGTGCAGCCGTACCTGGGCGTGAACTGGTTGCGTGGCAGTGGCACCAGCACGTTGCAGTTCAACGGCGAAACGCTGGGTGCGGACGTGCCGCGCAACCGCTATGAAGTGCAGGCCGGTGCCGAGCTGAAGCTGGGCCAGCGCTGGGGCGCGTGGGGTGGCGTGAGCGTGCAACGCGGTGATTACGGCTACCGCAATGTGGGCGGCCAGCTGGGCCTGCGCATGGCCTGGTAAGCGGGCGTGCAGCGGGGTCGGATCCCATCGGCAATGGGTTCTGACCCCTGACTGCTGCTGTAGAGCCGAGCCTACGCTCGGCTCATCGCGATCTGAACGAAGAACAGCCGAGCATGGCTCGGCTCCGCAACTGCGGCGAGCAGGGACCGGACCTGAACCATGTTCACGTCTGTCGCGATTGTCCATTGAATGACTGCGTGAACGGTGGCGATGCTGCCGCCCTGTCTTCTGCCGGTTGCCTGCATGTCCCCTCCCGAACGTTCCCACAACGCCGCCATCGATGGTCTGCGTGCACTCGCGGTGCTGGCCGTCATCGTCTTCCACACCAACGCAACGTGGCTGCCCGGTGGCTTCATCGGCGTTGACCTGTTCTTCGTGGTGTCCGGCTTCGTGATCAGCCATTCGCTGGCCTCGCGCACCCATGCGTCGCTGGGCGCGATGCTGTTCGACTTCTACCGCCGCCGCGTGCTGCGCCTGTTGCCGGCATTGCTGGTGATGCTGATGGCCACCTTCGTGCTGTCGGCGCTGTTCATTCCCCGCGCGTGGCGCAATGAGCAGTTCGACCAGACCGGCTGGGCTGCGCTGGTCGGCTTCAGCAACATCGTGCTGGCCGGCCAGCAGGACGACTATTTCTCACCCGGCGCCGAACTCAATCCGTTCCTGCATACGTGGACGCTGGGCGTGGAGGAGCAGTTCTATCTGGTTTTCCCGCTGCTGTTCTTCGTGTGGCTGCGTGGGCGTGAGCGCTGGCCGTGGTCGCGTTGGCTGTTGCCGGTGCTCACCGTACTGTCGTTGGCGTGGGCCGGCTGGCAGGCGCAGGCAGCACCGGCGGCAGCCTTCTATCTGCTGCCGGCGCGGTTCTGGGAGCTGGCCGCGGGCGCGCTGCTGTACCAGTGGATGCGTACGCGTACGCTGGGCCAGAAGGGGGATGCGGTTGCAGTGGTCGGTCTGGCGCTGCTGGCCGCGGGTGTGGTGATTGCCCCCCAGCTGGCGATGCCGGTTCCAGGCGTGCTGGCCACCGTGGCCGGTACGTTGATGTTGCTGGCGAGCGTGTCGGCGCCGGGTACATCACGCATCGGCCGCGCATTGGGGTGCACGCCGCTGGCGTATCTGGGCCGGCTGTCCTATTCGCTGTACCTGTGGCACTGGCCGTTGCTGGTACTGCTGCGCTGGACGTATGGCCTGGATGGCGTCGCGCTGTGGCTGTATCCGGTATTGCTGCTGGCGGTATCCGCTGCGTCCTACCACTTCATCGAACGTCCGCTGCGCAGTGCGGCGCCGCTGCTACGCCTGGCGCCGGCCAAGGTGCTGGCGATGGCGTTGCCGCTGGTGGCGCTATGTGGTGCAGGTGCCTGGGCCACTGTGGAATACCACGAGCAGGTCTCGCTGAGCGTCACCCGTGACGGTTATGCATGGCAGGCGCGCCGCTACCCGGCGTGGCGCCCGCTGGAGCCGGTGAGTGCACCGACGCTTGAAGGGCGGCGCCTGTTCGTGGCCGGCGACTCACACGCAGCGGCCTATCGCACCATGACCAGCATGGTCGCGCGGCAGACCGGCATGGAGGTGCGCCAGCAGGATCGCGGCGGCTGCAGCTTCGTCAATCTGTTGCGGGCCAGCCCGGCCGATTGCCAGGGCTTCATCGAAGACGCGTTGTCGACCATCGAGCGCGAGGCACGTCCGGGTGACATCGTGCTGCTGGCGGCGTTGCGCATGCCGGAGCTGCGTGGGTTCGACTGGCAGCGGCAGGATGCGCAGGAAATCTATCGGCAGTTGCTGGCCGAGCGCACGCCGGCCCATGCACAGGCTGCGCGTGATGAGGCTGATCGAGTACTGGGGCGTTTGCAGAAGCTGGGCGTGCACGTGGTTGTGGATGCACCGCTGCCGTTGTTCAAGGCCGGGGCTTATCGTTGTTCTGACTGGTTCAACCGCCGCAATCCTGCCTGTGCCGCTGGCCTGAGCATGCCGCGTGCCGATCTGGAAAGGCTGCGCGCGCCGCAGATGGCGTTGCTGGCCGAGCTGGCGGCGCGCTATCCATCGCTGACGGTGTGGGATCCACTGCCGCTGCTGTGCGGGCCGCAGACCTGTTCGGCGGTGGAAGAGGGTGAACCGCTGTTCTTCGACAACGATCACCTGAGCGGGCATGGCAACCGCGTGCTGCTGCCCAGCTTCCGGCAGACCTTGATCGATATCGCGAGCGGCAAGCCGGTGTAGAGCCGAGCCCACGCTCGGCTTGCCGCGCGCAGCGCGGGCTTCATCGCGATCTGGTCGAAGAGCAGCCGAGCATGGCTCGGCTCTACAGGAGCGCGAAGGTGAACGAAATGTTGTTGTAGAGCCGAGCCCACGCTCGGCTGCTCTGCGTTCCGCAGGCAGGAAGCCCGCGCTTCGCGCGGTGAGCCGAGCATGGCTCGGCTCTACAGGTAGGTGCGCGGTCTATGCCGGCGGAAGCACCTTGCCCGGATTGAGGATGCCATCCGGGTCCAGCGCTGCCTTGATCGCACGCATCGTCGCCAACGTAGCTGGGGTAAATGCCTGGGCCATGAAATCGCGCTTGGCCAGGCCAATGCCGTGTTCGCCGGACAGCGTGCCATCCAACGCCAGCGTCAGTTCGAAGATCTTCGGTAGCGCGGCATGCGCGCGCGCGTTCTCTTCGGCATCGTCCGGGTGATAGAGGATGTTGACGTGCAGGTTGCCGTTGCCGGCATGGCCGAAGGTGACGATGGTCAGCGTATAGTCGCGCGCCAGTGCCTGCACGCCAGCCACCAGTTCCGGAATGCGTGATACCGGCACCACCACATCTTCATTGATCTTGCCCGGCGCAACGCTGCGCAGCGCGGGCGACAGCGCCTTGCGTGCGGCCCACAGCTGGTCGCGTGCGCGTCCTTCCATCGCCACATCCAGTTCGATCATGCCGTCGCCTTCAGCGGCGCTGGCCAGTGCCTGCAGCAGGTAGGGCAGGGTGTCGTGGTCACCATCGGCTTCGACCAGCAGCATCGCGCCAGCCTCGGGTACGTCCGCACCGTTGAGACGCAGCAGCTCAAGGCTGCGGGCGTCCATGAATTCCAGGCGCGTGGGCACCACCGGCTGCGACATCAGGCGTGACACCGCGGCGGCGGCCGCATCGGCATCGCGGTACAGCACACGCAGGCCGGCCTGGCTGACCGGCAGCGGGGTGAGCTTCAAGGTGGCTTCCACGATCAGTGCCAGCGTGCCTTCGCTGCCCACCAGCAGGTGGGTGAGGTCGTAGCCGGTGGAATCCTTGGTGTAGGCACCACCGCAGCGGATCACCTCCCCGGTGCCGGTCACCGCCACCAGGCCCAGTACGTTGTCGCGGCTGGTGCCGTACTTCACCGCGCGCGGGCCGCCGGCGTTGCAGGCCAGGTTGCCGCCGACGCTGCAGATTTCGGCGCTTGAAGGATCCGGTGCCCAGAACAGGCCGTGCGGCGCCAGCGCCTGCTGCAGGGTGCCGTTGAGCACGCCAGGCTGCACCACCGCGCAGCGGTCGCCAGCGCGGATCTCGACGATGCGGTCCATGCGGGTGAACGACAGCACGATACTGCCGGGCAGCGGCACCGCCGCGCCGGTGGTGCCTGTGCCGGCACCGCGCGCGACAAGCGCCACGCGATGCGCGCGACAGGCCCGCACCAGCGCCTGCACCTGTTCGATGTCGGCTGGCAGCGCCACCGCTGCCGGGCGCTGGTGGCGCCATGAGTTGTCCTGCGCGTTCGCCTCCAGCGTGTTGTCATCCATGCGCCAGCCCTCCGCGCCCAGCAGGGCGGACAGTTCGGTAACCAGTGCAGCAGGCAGGGCAGGACTCATGACGGATCTCGTGGGGTAACAGGAGCGGGTTGGATCAGTTTCCAGGCGACGACGGCGGTAGCCAGCGGCAGCCACACCCAGCGCAGTTCAGAGAGCAGGGTGGCCACGCCGCGTGCGCTGAAGAACTGCGGCGCGAACGGAGAAACGCGGATGGGTCGCCACGGTGCGAAGAAGCGCTGTTCGCTCCACGGCCAGGCCAGCGCGACGCCGAGGCCGCCGGAGGTCATCGCATCCAGCAACGGATGGCTGGCAGCACAGACGAAGACGAACACCGCGGCTTGTAGGGTCGATGTCACCGTTGGCCCTGCCTTGGTAGGTGCCAACCTTGGTCGGCACGAAACCGCCGACCAAGGTCGGCGACTACTGGAGCTGTGTGGCGCCGACCAAGGTCGGCCGCTACCAAAGAACGCCAACACCGCGGCCAATGCCGCCAGCACGCCGGCAAACAGCAACGAATGGCTGGCACCGCGATGTCCGAACGCATCGGCGTAGGGAATATGCAGTGCAAAGGCCAGCACGTCGGCATCGGGCAGCATCGCAGCGATCACACCGGCAGCAAGCAGGCGAGGCGGGATGCGGCCACGATCAGCGGCGCACCAGAGCGCCAGCGGCACAGCGGCATGGGTGATGATCGAAGGCATCAGTCACGCACCGTGGTAGTGCCGGCCAGGCTGCGCTCTGGTAGGTGCCAACCTTGGTTGGCACAGAAGCGCCGACCAAGGTCGGCCTCTACCAGAGCGGACGGAAACCATCAGCAGTCATCCAGCCGGAACGCATCACGCAGCCATCGCAGCTGCGGCGGCTCGCCTGTGGCGTCGACTACATCAAAACGGCAGGGTGCATTGGCCAGCGCCGGGTTTTCCTGCAGGTACAGCTGCGCGGCATGCGCCAGGCGCCGGCATTTGCGCGCATCCACCGATGCGGCGCCGCCACCGAAATCCGATCGCGCGCGATAACGCACTTCCACGAACACCACGGTGCCGGCATCGTCCATCACCAGGTCCAGTTCACCGCCGCGATAGCGCACGTTGCGCGCACGCGGCTGCAGTCCGGCCTGTTGCAGATGCTGCTCGGCGGCGGCTTCCACCGCCGAGCCACGTTGGCTGCGCTCAGCGACCACCGACGATCGGCATCGGCCGGCCGCCATTGAAGGTGGACCATGCCGGCTGGCGCAGGATGTTGCCGTTGCTGTCCAGGAACAGGGTGCCTGTGGCACCGTCCAGGCCGCCCTCGTTGGACAGCTTGTCCAGATAGGCGGTGATCTTCCAGGCATCGGCGCCGAAGGCGAACAGGCGGCCGGCGGCGCCGCGGGCGCTCGGCAGCGCGCTGGCCACCTGGCTGGCCGACGGCAGGCCGGACACGCTGCGCACATTCCAGGCTTCGTTCGGGTAGACGATGCCGTCCAGCGCCACATCTTCCTCTACCTTGCCGCTGCCGACGGTCAGCTGCGAGGTGCCGACGCGGGTCGCGCCACCGGCACCGGCCAGCGCAAGCTGCGGCGCCAGCAGCCGGGCCTGCGGGGCGCGCACGGCGAGGAACACGGCGTCGACCTGACCGGCATTGCGCACCTGCGCGCCGACATCGCCGACGGCTTCGCTGACATTGACCGTGGCCACCACCTGGCCGCCGCGCTGTGCGAAGCGCTGTGCGAAGGCGGCGGCGGAACGGCGGCCGGTGTCGTCATTGCTGCTGATGACCAGCGCGCGGTTGCGCTCGCGGCCACGCAGGTACTCGGCGGCGACGATACCGTCGTCTTCCGGGGCCAGCGAGAAGCCGGCGCTGCCGGCCGGCGGTGCATCCTTGCCGCGGTTCAGAGCCAGTACCGGCACCTGTAGCTGCTGGCGGCCGTACACGGCGTCCACTTCGTCGCGGCCCAGCGGGCCGACCACGAAGTCGGCACCGGAGGCGACGGCCTTGTCGTAGGCGGCGAGGGCACCGGCCGGGGTGCCGGCGGTGTCGAAGAAGTTGATGTCCGGGCGGCGGCGGCTTTCACCGTAGTAGGCGCTCAGCAGGCCATCGCGCACCGGCTGCGCGGCGGTGGCCAGGCGGCCGCTGAGCGGCAGCAGCACGGCCAGCTTGGCCGGCGGGCGGTAACCGTCGCTCATCGCCGGCGGGCGCTTGCTGGTGTCGAACTGGGCGGCGCCATCGCGGTCGAACGGGCGCGGCAGCGGCAAGCCGCGGGCGATCAGCGCACGGCCGGCGAAGTTGTACAGAGGATCGTTGGCCGGCAGGGCAGCGGCACGGCTGCGCAAAGTGGCGTCGTCGAGGGTACCGAGCAGGCCGGAGATGGCGGCCTGGTTCTCGCTGCGCGCACTGCCGGTCAGGCTGGCATGGGCGCGTGCACGTTCGGTGGCGGCGCCGAAGGCATCGCCGGTGCCCTGCAGCGCGTTGGCGCGGGCCAGATACCAGCGCGTACGCAGCGCCGGCAGCACGTTGTCGCCGTGGTCCTTCAACAGGGCCAGCGCCTGCGCCGGCTGCTTGTCGGCCAGGGCCAGCTCGGCACCGGTCAGCTGGTAGCGCTGCAGGCTGGCGCCGGACAGCTGGCGCGCGGTGAGCTGGCCCAGCAGGCTGCGCGCGCGGGCACTGTCACCGGCCAGGTGCCAGGCCCAGGCCGCGTCGGCCAGGGCGTTGCTGCGGGCGCCGCCGCGCAGGGTGGCGGCCAGGCCTTCCAGCTGCAGTGCGGCGTCGCGCGGCTTGCCCTGTTCGATCAGCACCAGCGCCTGGCTCTGGGCCGGCGAATCGGGCGTGCTGGTCAGGCTGGTGGTGGCACAACCGGCCAGCAGCATCAGCGACAGCGACAGGGCGGAGATCCGTGCGGCGGGCTTGTTCATGATCGGGTCCATGCGATGAGGGCAGCGGCCTTGGCCGGGTACACGCTACGATTCTACCCTTGCCCCGTGAGTACCGCTGAAATGAGTGTCCCAACCCTGTACGTCGTCGCCACCCCGATCGGCAACCTGGCCGATCTGAGCCCGCGCGCGCAGGAGGTGCTGCGGTCGGTGGCGGCCATCTGTGCCGAAGACACCCGCCGCAGTGGCCAGCTGCTGTCCCATTTCGGCATCCAGCAGCCGCTGGTGGCCCTGCACGAGCACAATGAAGAGGCCCTGGCCGAGCGCCTGGTCTCGCGGCTGCAGGCCGGTGAATCGCTGGCGCTGGTCAGCGATGCCGGCACCCCGTTGGTCAGTGACCCCGGTTTCCGCCTGGTGCGTGCGGCGCGCGCGGCCGGAATCAAGGTCAGCCCGATTCCCGGCGCCTGTGCCGCCATCGCCGCGCTGAGCGTGGCCGGCCTGCCCAGTGACCGCTTCAGCTTCGAGGGTTTCCTGCCGGCCAAGGCCAGCGGCCGCCGCGATCGCCTGCAGGCGCTGGCCGGTGAAGTGCGCACGATGGTGTTCTACGAATCCTCGCACCGCATCACCGAGTCGCTGGCCGACATGGCGGCGATCTTCGGCGGCGAGCGCCCGGCGGTGCTGGCCCGCGAGCTGACCAAGCTGTTCGAGACCGTGCTTGATGGTGACCTGGCCGGCCTGCTGGCGAAGGTGGAAGCTGACGAGAACCAGCGCAAGGGCGAGTTCGTGGTGATGGTGCAGGGCGCGGGTGATGACGAAGAAGCGCAACTGGCGCATGGCCGCCGCGTCTACGCCAAGCTGAGCGAGCATCTGCCGCCGTCGACTGCCGCCAAGCTGGCTGCCGAGCTGACCGGCGCACCGCGCAAGGCGTTGTACGGGAGTTGATGGATCGTGCGGACCAAGGTCCGCACCCACCAGAGCGGAATCCGCACCCCCAGAGCAGCGGATTCGATAGATCCACGCCCTGCGTGGATGAATGGGCCGCGCCGGGGTCTGCACCCACCCGGGCGGACCGATAGCGCCAGGCCTTGCGACGTCAGGACTGTACGGGTGTGTCGAGGGTGTCCAGATAGTCGGCAATCTCGGCAATCACCGAAGAGAGATCCGGCGCGATCAGGCGATTCCTGCGCAGGAAGGCGCGCCACTGGGTCTGCTTTTGGGTATCTGCAGCGAATGACTGAGTCAGTCCGTAGGGCAGGGGCGTTGGCACCGGGGTCCTTCGTCGATCAAACGTCGCGCCAATGGCCGCAACAAGGTGCGGGCGATCCATGGCGTCTTCGCGGATCAGTGCCAGCAAGTCGAAGAAGTCCTTCATCCTGCTGTTAGCGATGCCCAGTGCCGCTATAGCCTCGAGCCTTTCGGCAAACACGGTTTCGCGTGGATAGACGCGCAGGCAGGCTGGAGGGAATCCCTCCAGAATCACCGGATAGGTGATTTCCGGCGGCGGGGTGATCACCGCGTCGCCAAAGCCGACGTCCCACTGCACATGGCAGCGTGCGCGGCCCAGATGTGCGATCAGGCGCATGCGCAGCCCCTCGTACGTGGCTTCTTCACGTATGGCCTCGATGACGATGCTGCCTGGATCGAAGCGCAGGCCGTCGTCCCCGGGCATTCCACAGAGCGAAAGTGCGATATGTAGCAGGCGATCGGACTCAGCACTGCCGGATCCCAGGAAATCGGCATCCCGTGTAGGGCGGTGCGGCGCGTCGAACCACACTGCGAACAGCATGGCACCCTTCAGCAGGAACTGGTTGCGGTATCGAGAAGCGGAGAGCCGGTAGAGCAGGCGCTCAACGGCGAACCTGTCCAGCACGAACTGAAAGTCCTCCCCCCGCTTGCGTGCGAGATCGAGCAGCCGTTGCCGGATGGAAGCAACGCGGTGGGGAGGTGTTGGAGAGGGGATCAAGCCAGGGCATCGAGGTACGGTCTCATCAGTCTGGCAACGCGGCAGATCCGCGCATACTCCATCAACGCATCCGGCGTGGTTGCACGGCTGTGAAGCGCGTCACGCAGGGCTTCAAGTGCGACATCAAGCCCTACGAGATTGCGGAACTTGAAGCAATCGACGACGGTTTTGGCTGCGTTGCTGACGTATATGAGGCGTCCGCCTACGCGACGTTCTTCCAGCCCCGCATTGAGGGTCGTTGCCGACATGCGGACCACACGGAGGGGCGGCCAGTCGATCCGCGGAACGCGGTCGCTGTTGCCGATGGAGACCCAGCGTTCGAATGGTGCCTGGGTGGTCAGGCCATGCAGGCGCAGGGCACTCAACAGGCATAGACGGGGGTGTGGCAGGCGTTCTGCAATGATCCGCAGTCCATCATCGGTGTCGTCGCTCTTTCTTTCCGCCAACGCGTAGACGCCACGGGACAACCGGATCAGTGCGCCTGCCTCGACCAGGCGGGTCAGTTGGGCGCGGGCGATCCCGGCAGTCACCAGTTCGCGGGCGCGCAGGGTGCCTGCGCGTCGCAATAGCTTTCGTGCCTTGGCCTCGGTGTTTCCCATGACGGCATTGTTCCATAACGTCGGGTGTTTTGAATATCGACCGACAAAAAGGAACATCGTTGGCTGCGGCGAGTGACGAGTGAATGGTGCGGACCAAGGTCCGCACCCACCAGAGCGGAATCTGCACCCACCAGAGCCGCGCGGGTTTCGCCGGCCCTGTCCAGTGAATCGGTAGATCCACGCCATGCGTGGACGGATGAACCGGACGCCGCGATCAGCACGGCAGGAAAGGCGTGCGTAGGCTAGAATGTGCACTGGCGGAGCCGGCCAGACAGTCGCGTCATCCCTTCGGGGGTGCCGAGGAAAGTCCGGGCTCCATAGGGCAAGGTGCCAGGTAACGCCTGGGCGGCGCAAGCCGACGGAAAGTGCAACAGAAAGATACCGCCTACGTCTTCTTCGGAAGGCCGGTAAGGGTGAAATGGTGCGGTAAGAGCGCACCGCGAGTCTGGCAACAGACCGGCACGGCAAACCCCACCTGGAGCAAGACCAAATAGGGATCCTTTGGCGCGGCCCGCGTTGGATCCGGGTAGGTTGCTTGAGCGTTGCGGTGACGTAACGCCTAGAGGAATGACTGTCCACGACAGAACCCGGCTTATCGGCCGGCTCCGCCTCTTTCTTACGGTAAGCCGAGCATGGCTTGTATGTTCCTTCCGGCTCCTACGAGGTATGTAGGAGCCAGGGTGGAGGGACCGTCAACATGATATCTGCGGGTAGCAGCCGACAGACGAGCCGAGCGATCCCCATCCCGCACGGCGCGCCACTGGGTCTGCTTTTGGGTATCTGCAGCGAATGACTGAGTCAGTCCGTAGGGCAGGGGCGTTGGCACCGGGGTCCTTCGTCGATCAAACGTCGCGCCAATGGCCGCAACAAGGTGCGGGCGATCCATGGCGTCTTCGCGGATCAGTGCCAGCAAGTCGAAGAAGTCCTTCATCCTGCTGTTAGCGATGCCCAGTGCCGCTATAGCCTCGAGCCTTTCGGCAAACACGGTTTCGCGTGGATAGACGCGCAGGCAGGCTGGAGGGAATCCCTCCAGAATCACCGGATAGGTGATTTCCGGCGGCGGGGTGATCACCGCGTCGCCAAAGCCGACGTCCCACTGCACATGGCAGCGTGCGCGGCCCAGATGTGCGATCAGGCGCATGCGCAGCCCCTCGTACGTGGCTTCTTCACGTATGGCCTCGATGACGATGCTGCCTGGATCGAAGCGCAGGCCGTCGTCCCCGGGCATTCCACAGAGCGAAAGTGCGATATGTAGCAGGCGATCGGACTCAGCACTGCCGGATCCCAGGAAATCGGCATCCCGTGTAGGGCGGTGCGGCGCGTCGAACCACACTGCGAACAGCATGGCACCCTTCAGCAGGAACTGGTTGCGGTATCGAGAAGCGGAGAGCCGGTAGAGCAGGCGCTCAACGGCGAACCTGTCCAGCACGAACTGAAAGTCCTCCCCCCGCTTGCGTGCGAGATCGAGCAGCCGTTGCCGGATGGAAGCAACGCGGTGGGGAGGTGTTGGAGAGGGGATCAAGCCAGGGCATCGAGGTACGGTCTCATCAGTCTGGCAACGCGGCAGATCCGCGCATACTCCATCAACGCATCCGGCGTGGTTGCACGGCTGTGAAGCGCGTCACGCAGGGCTTCAAGTGCGACATCAAGCCCTACGAGATTGCGGAACTTGAAGCAATCGACGACGGTTTTGGCTGCGTTGCTGACGTATATGAGGCGTCCGCCTACGCGACGTTCTTCCAGCCCCGCATTGAGGGTCGTTGCCGACATGCGGACCACACGGAGGGGCGGCCAGTCGATCCGCGGAACGCGGTCGCTGTTGCCGATGGAGACCCAGCGTTCGAATGGTGCCTGGGTGGTCAGGCCATGCAGGCGCAGGGCACTCAACAGGCATAGACGGGGGTGTGGCAGGCGTTCTGCAATGATCCGCAGTCCATCATCGGTGTCGTCGCTCTTTCTTTCCGCCAACGCGTAGACGCCACGGGACAACCGGATCAGTGCGCCTGCCTCGACCAGGCGGGTCAGTTGGGCGCGGGCGATCCCGGCAGTCACCAGTTCGCGGGCGCGCAGGGTGCCTGCGCGTCGCAATAGCTTTCGTGCCTTGGCCTCGGTGTTTCCCATGACGGCATTGTTCCATAACGTCGGGTGTTTTGAATATCGACCGACAAAAAGGAACATCGTTGGCTGCGGCGAGTGACGAGTGAATGGTGCGGACCAAGGTCCGCACCCACCAGAGCGGAATCTGCACCCACCAGAGCCGCGCGGGTTTCGCCGGCCCTGTCCAGTGAATCGGTAGATCCACGCCATGCGTGGACGGATGAACCGGACGCCGCGATCAGCACGGCAGGAAAGGCGTGCGTAGGCTAGAATGTGCACTGGCGGAGCCGGCCAGACAGTCGCGTCATCCCTTCGGGGGTGCCGAGGAAAGTCCGGGCTCCATAGGGCAAGGTGCCAGGTAACGCCTGGGCGGCGCAAGCCGACGGAAAGTGCAACAGAAAGATACCGCCTACGTCTTCTTCGGAAGGCCGGTAAGGGTGAAATGGTGCGGTAAGAGCGCACCGCGAGTCTGGCAACAGACCGGCACGGCAAACCCCACCTGGAGCAAGACCAAATAGGGATCCTTTGGCGCGGCCCGCGTTGGATCCGGGTAGGTTGCTTGAGCGTTGCGGTGACGTAACGCCTAGAGGAATGACTGTCCACGACAGAACCCGGCTTATCGGCCGGCTCCGCCTCTTTCTTACGGTAAGCCGAGCATGGCTTGTATGTTCCTTCCGGCTCCTACGAGGTATGTAGGAGCCAGGGTGGAGGGACCGTCAACATGATATCTGCGGGTAGCAGCCGACAGACGAGCCGAGCGATCCCCATCCCGCACCTTAACGTCGATAAAGGATCTAGCGGCCTTTGAGGACCGCCGATGTAGGCAAGCCAACGTGGTGCGGTACCACCCCAGCCCTTCAACAATAGCTGGGAGTTGCGCAGATGTCAGATCGTCACGCTGTCGGTATCGATACCGATTCAAGGACCCTGGTGGTGGCGTGCCACGGCACCAAGGGCAGCATCCGAATCGCCAATTCAGCCTCGGCCATCAACAAATGGCTGTCCAGCCTGCCCGCGAAGTCCCGTATTGGCGTTGAGGCAACCAACCGCTACCACGAGCTTGTGGTTCACGCTGCCCAGAAGGCCGATCACGCCGTCTTCGTGCTCAATCCTCGCGATATCAAGCACTACGCCAAGGGCGTGGCCTGCCGCGGCAAGACCGACTCCGGCGATGCCCAGGTCATTGCGCGCTACATCGCCAAAGAGGCCGACAATCTGCACGAGCATGTCGCTCGCTCGCCCGAGCAGGAGCGGCTGCACGTGCTGCTCCAGCAACGTGACAGTCTGGTCCGGAGCAAGGCGAAGTTGAATCTCTCTCTGGGCGCGGGGGCATCGGAGTCCGCCCTCTTTGGGCGCATTTTCAGTAGCCTGAAAGAGGCCATTGCCATGCTGGACCAGCAGATTCAGCAGCTGTGTCGCAGCGGCCAACAGCGCGACCTGTACCGGCGGATCATGACCATCCCCGGGATCGGGCCGACGGTGGCTGCCTTCGTCACCCATCACATCACCCGCTGGCCGCTGGCCAACTCCGACGCTTGGATCGCCTGCACCGGTCTGGATCCGCGACCCAACGAGTCCGGTGCACGGATCGGCCGACGCCGATTGTCCAAACGAGGCAATGCCAGCCTGCGCCAGATCCTCTACATGGCCGCCATGGGCCTGACCCGATCCAAAGGCGGCAAGCCTCTCTACCTCGCCATCCGCGAGCGCGGACACAGCAGCACCGCCAGCTTCAACATCCTGGCCAGAAAGCTGGCCAAGATCGCCTGGGGCGTCTTCAAGAGCGGCAAGGATTTCGATCCCGCCATGCTGAAGGTGGGTCAAACCTGCTTCCAGCAGGCTTGACCGCGAACATAGGATCTCGGCTCT